>SXYR01000055.1 GCA_005788265.1 Bacteroidota bacterium
ATTTCCCCCTCTCGGAAAAGACCTTACGGGTGCTGTTCCGCTGGAGCCAGATGAAGAAGAGCTCGATGGAGCATAGCTTCCGCCAGAAGAGTTGTTGCTGAAAATCCTGTTGGAGCCACCAGTATTGTTGTTGCTGCTTCTGTAATAACTATCGTTGCTGCTGTTGTTATTGTAATATCCCGAACTGCTGCCAAACTTTGAATAGCTGGTTGTTTGACGAGGTGGAATGTATTTACTCATGTTGTATACTCTTGGTCCTGAATTTTTCGGAGCGACGGTTGTTTTGAATGTGTTCAGCACCACCACAGGTTGTCCATAGTACATAGGAGAAAACGGACTGTAATAATAGCTCATGGGATTGAACATGAAGGGATTGCCCAAAGCCATGTTATTGAATCCAAATGAGCCAAATGTATTCAAATCAAAAATTGCCCTGTTGTTCCAATATGGATTGTTCCAATATGAAAAGTCATCATCAAATACATTCCACCTGGATCCGCCAAATGTTTTCATCCTCAAATACCTGTCTTGCATGGGAACGTTCGCTGCATTGTAGCTTCCATTTCCATCTTCATCATCCACCACTACATAACCGCTGTTGTTGTTTCTGGCGGGAGAAAAATAAACATCATCTGGCGTTTGCCCAGATCTGTATGCTGTGCTGCACCCAACCAAAAGGATTGCCAACGATAAAACTGCCATGATCTTTCTCATAACAAGCGATTTAAAGATTACCACTAAGTTACTACATTTGCGCAATCGGGCTTTAATGATGAGACGTTTAAATCTCGTTAAAGTTGCCATCCATCCAAAAATTTCCAGACATGGGCAATGAATTGACATCCAGATCGGTTGATTATGCACAATGGTACAACGACCTTATTTTGAAAGGCGGATTGGCTGATTACTCAGCCGTACGAGGGTGCATGGTCATCAAACCATATGGATATGCCCTCTGGGAAAACATGAAAGACGAGCTGGACAGGATGTTCAAAGAAACAGGGCATGTAAATGCTTATTTTCCTCTTTTTGTACCCAAGTCATTTTTGGAAAAAGAGGAGGGGCATGCAGAGGGATTTGCCAAAGAGTGTGCAGTCGTTACCCATTATCGATTGAAAGCCGATCCCAACCAGAAAGGAAAACTGATCGTCGACCCTGAAGCAAAATTGGAAGAAGAACTGATTGTTCGTCCCACCAGTGAAGCAATCATTTGGAATGCCTATAAAGATTGGATTCAGTCATACCGGGATTTGCCTTTGTTGATCAACCAATGGGCCAATGTGGTAAGATGGGAAATGAGAACGCGTTTGTTTTTGAGAACTGCAGAATTTTTGTGGCAAGAGGGACATACTGCCCACGCAACTTCAGAGGAAGCGATTGAAGAGGCGGAAAAAATGTTGCATGTATATGCAGATTTTGTAGAGAACTATATGGCGCTTCCTGTTATCAAGGGAGTAAAAACTCCCAACGAAAGATTTGCTGGTGCGTTGGAAACCTATTGCATTGAAGCATTGATGCAAGATGGAAAAGCATTGCAGGCGGGTACTTCACATTTCCTTGGACAAAATTTTGCAAAAGCATTTGATGTAAAATATTTGACGAAGGAGAACAAGCAGGAATTTGTTTGGGCGACATCATGGGGTGTTTCAACCCGATTGATTGGTGCACTGGTGATGGCACACAGTGATGATGAAGGATTGGTGCTTCCACCAAAAATTGCACCTTTGCAGGCTGTGATTGTTCCGATATACAAGGGGCAGGAACAAAAAGCATTGGTGGATGAAAAAGTGCATGGAATCATGGCTTCTTTGAAAGCAGCAGGTATTTCTGTGAAGTATGATGACTCAGACAATGCGAGACCGGGATGGAAGTTTGCCGAGTATGAAATGAAGGGTGTTCCTGTCAGAGTTGCGATTGGTCCCAAGGACATCGAAAATGGAGTAGTGGAAATTGCAAGAAGAGATACCAAAGAAAAAAAATCCGTTCCTTCAGAGGGAGTTGCTGAATACATCAAAGCATTGTTGGATGAGATCCAGCAAAATCTTTACAGCCGAGCACTTGCATTCAGAGACGCCAGCATCACTGAAGTGAATTCATGGGATGAGTTCAAAAAAGCAATCAGTGAAAAAGGCGGATTTGTTTCTGCCCATTGGGATGGAACAGGTGAAACGGAGGAAAAGATCAAAGAAGAAACAAAAGCGACAATTCGCTGCATACCACTCAACAACAAACTTGAATCAGGAACCTGTGTGTTTTCCGGAAAGCCAAGTCAGCAAAGGGTTTTGTTCGCGCAGGCTTATTAAAATATCACGCGACTCCTTGCAATCAAACATGCGCCAATGACTCCCGCATGTTCTCCTAATTTTGATAAGCGCAAACTGGTGTCGTTGTTTACAAGTGATGAGGAAAATTTATTCAATACACTTCTTGCGGGCAGCCTGATGTAGTCCCCTGTTTCTGCAAGCGCACCGCCGATAATCAAAGTCTCTGGGTTAAAAATATTGATCAAAACAGCCAATCCCTTTCCAAGTTTTTCACCTACTTCTGCCAATAGTTCGATCGCAAGCATGTCCTC
>SXYR01000056.1 GCA_005788265.1 Bacteroidota bacterium
CCATTTTCCAAATGATATTTTGCTGTAAGCACCATGAAGCCTCTCTCATTGTAGTAGAAGTCTTCGCCTTCAACCAATTTTTTTCTCTTCTTCGATTTTTGCTCCATCTGGGTTTGATTCAATTTCTCTGGTTCTGCGGTAGAGTTCATTATCTCGATCTATAGGGAGCGGATGATTGATCTTGAATTGAAGGTAATGAACTGTTTTGCTTTTTGCGATGTCGAGTGATTCGTAGTGCGTTTTGATTTGCAGTTCCTGGTTTTGTGGAAGTTCTTCGTAAATATTTACGCTATCTTCCAACAAATCCAGTTGATACATTTCAATTACCAATTTTGTAAACCGGTAGAGTACTGGTGAATCAGTCTTCAGATGTATATAACCATCGGGCTTTAGAAATTGTTTATACTTACGAAGAAAAATTGGGTGGGTTAATCTTTTAGCAGCTTTTGAAATTCTGAGTTGGGGATCCGGGAAGGGCAACCATATTTCGTTGATTTCATTTTCTGCAAAATAGGCATTGATCATCCCAATTTGTGTACGAAGAAAAAATGCATTTTTCAATTCAAGCTGCAGTGCCTGTTTTGCTCCTACCCAAATTCTGTTTCCTTTTACATCGACACCGATGTAATTATTTTCCGGATGCATGGATGCGAGTCCGATGGTATATTCTCCCTTCCCACAAGCCAGTTCCAGTGTGATGGGCCGATCATTTTTAAAATATCCGCTCCACTCTCCCGCCGTATTTTCAGGATATTCCCATACATGAGCAAAGCTTGCTATTTCCGCAAAACGTTTTAATTTTTTTTGACCCATAGAATTGGTGCAAAGGTAAAGTCTAGGAAATTATCCTTCCCATTTTTTAAATGCAAGTACTGCATTCAATCCCCCAAATGCAAAGGCATTTGAAATTGCGTATTGTATATTTTTTTCTTTGGATGCATTGGGAATAATATCAATGTCACATGTTTCATCTTTCTCTTGAAAGTTTGCCGTAGGAGGAAGAATGCCATTTTTCAATGCCATGATGGTTGCGATGGCTTCAAAAGAGCTTGTTGCACCCAATGCATGTCCGTGCAATGATTTGGTTGAGCTGATGGACAAGTGATTTGCGTGATCTCCAAATACATTTTTTACAGCAGCCACTTCCATTGTGTCATTCACCAGCGTACCAGTTCCATGTGCATTGATATACCCAATTTGTGAAGCATTCACTGATCCGTCCTTCATTGCCATCATCATTGCCTGCTCTGCACCTTTCTGATCTGGTTTTGTAATGTGACTTGCATCGGAAGTCATGCCAAATCCCACGATTTCTCCCAAAATATTTGCGCCGCGCTTTTTTGCAGCATCGAGTGATTCCAGTACCAGCATACCGCTTCCTTCTCCCAAGATCATTCCCTGTCTGTTTTTTGAAAAAGGGCGACAAGTATCGGGGGCTACCACGCGGATGGCTTCCCATGCTTTTAAAAACGTATATGTGAAAGGCGTTTCACTTCCACCACAAATTGCCTGATCGCACACACCGTTTCTGATCAGCCAAAATGCGTTTCCAATCGCATGATTGGATGAGGCACAAGCTGTTGAGATCGCATAAACGGGTCCCTTGATCCCCATCTGCATGCTGATATTGCTCGCAGCACCATTGGGCATTGTTTTGGGAATGGAAAGCGGATGAACGCGCGTTTTATTTTCACGGTATAAATCAAAATAAGATTGTTCCTGTGTATGCACGCCTCCAATGGAGGTTCCGCAAACCACCGCAGTTTGATAGGCGTTGTCTTCATTGAAACTGATTCCTGCATGTGCGACGGCTTCTTTTGCAGCAACCACTGCCAATTGAGTGAATCGGTCCATCAGATCACGGTCATCTTTTGAAATGATATTGCTGGCATCAAAGTTTTTGATGTCTGCGCCGTTTTTGAATCTGATCTGATCGGCGAAGGAGGAGTCATATGGACCAATACCGGGACGGCATTCAACGATGCTGTTCCAAAAATCTGCACTGTTCATACCAATGGCTGAGACAATTCCAGTACCTGTTACGACGACTCTTCTGTTTTGCATAATGGAGAAGCTATTGCATGGCTTTTGATAATCCGTCAACTGCCTGACGAATGGTTTTGATTCCTTGCAATTCAGTATTGGGGATGTTTACACTGAACTCTTCTTCCAAATCTGCAATCAGCTCAATGGAGTCCAATGAATCCAATCCCAATTCCTCGAAACTGCTGTCGATTGAAATCAGTTCTTTATTGATTCCCTTTTTGGAAGAGAGCAACGTAGCCATTTTTTCGAATACTGCTTCACTCATATGTTACGGTTTGGGGTAAAATTATGCAATTTGAACGATCTGTTGAAATACACCTCAATCAGGGGTTATAATCCTTCCCTTTTTTGTCTTTTATCACTTTTGGAGCTTCAGCACTAAATTTAGTTTTACATCATCAAGGGAATAAACACCCGCCATTTTTAAACCAAAAAACAAAGGACCATGAAGAAATTGATGATGATGATGGCAATCATGCTGACAGGATTGATCAGCTTTGCCGGTACGAACGAGGTTAGGCTTGCCTCACATTTCAACAGCCATATAAGCCAGGATTTTGATTGTACGGTTTCACTCAAAGGATATGTATCGGTTGGTGCAGCGGGATTTGAAGTAACCTGTTCCGCTACTGCCTCGACGTGTGAACAAGCTACACAGCAGGCATCTACTTGTTTATCTGCTGCGATAAAGACAGTTAGGAGAATAATGTTATAATAAGCAGGCGGGTGTTAAAAAGAAAAAATATGAAAATCAGTACAGTGTTGTTGATTCTTTGTTGGGTGCTCAATCTTTCAGCACAGGATCACATCGAGCATCAAATGATTGGTTACCGCGTGAGGTACAATCATCTATTTGATAGGGGAAATGATATCAAGCAGTATGACGCAAAATTATTTTTACAGGGTGAAAAGTCTTTGTTCAGCATGAAGCGATATGATAAAGCTGAAGGAGCTTATCCGTCCAATTACTTAGATGCGAGTCCGGATAGTTTGTTTACAGTTTACAAGGACTTTGAATCCAATTCTTTGTTGTTTGATTTTTTTCATCTGTATCAGGGAAATACGTTTTATGCAGATACACTGCATCCAATGGAGTGGAGATTGGAAAGTGAAGAGAAAACGGTGGGGGGTATACCATGCAAGCGAGCGACGGTTAGATTCAAAGGGAGGGATTATGTTGCTTGGTATGCCCCTTCCATTCCCATTTCAAACGGACCCTGGAAGTTGGGAGGTTTGCCAGGTTTGATTTTAGAAGCCGGTGATGTTCAGGGAGAGTGGCATGCGGTATTCACAGAAATGCGTGGACTTGGGTTCATTGATTTTGGTTATTTCGAAAGACTGGTCAATAAAGGTGTTGCAAGTTTTGAAACGTTTGTAAATGATTTGAAAGATATTTTGAAAAGAATGACTGGCTCATTGTCGGGACAAGGAGATGCAGATTGTTTCACATGTGAAAGCAAATCACTGGTGAAGCTTTACATGTGGGAAAAGATTGATTGATGAGG
>SXYR01000057.1 GCA_005788265.1 Bacteroidota bacterium
AAAGCCGATTGATATGAAAAAACCACTGTTTGTTACTTTGTTATTTGTCGTTGCATTGATGCAGTTGAATGCACAGGATCAAAAAATGAATGCGTTCATCAATGCGCTCATGGCGAAAATGACAGTAGATGAAAAAATCGGACAGTTGAATTTGATTACACCAGGATCTGATATACCAACGGGTTCTGTTGTGAGCAGCAATGTTGAGAAAAAAATTGCAGAGGGTAATGTAGGAGGATTGTTTGGTGTGATTGGCCCAGACAAAGTGAAGCAGGCGCAGGATATAGCGGTGAAACAATCGCGCCTGAAAATCCCATTGTTATTTGGATCTGATGTGATCCACGGTCATAAAACAATTTTTCCCATACCCTTGGGCATCAGCTGTTCCTGGGATACAGCTTTGATAAGATACAGCGCCGCAGTCGCTGCAAATGAAGCAACGGCAGATGGATTGAACTGGGCATTTTCTCCCATGGTGGACATTGCACGTGATCCAAGATGGGGAAGGGTTTCAGAAGGTTCCGGGGAGGATCCATTTTTAGGATCTGCCATTGCCACTGCCATGGTGAAAGGATACCAGGGAAAATCATTGGCAGATAAAAATACATTGCTCGCATGCGTCAAACATTTTGCGTTGTATGGTGCTTCAGAAGGTGGGCGTGATTATAATTCTGTGGACATGAGCAAGATGAAGATGTTCAATGAATATCTTCCTCCCTATAAAGCAGCCGTTGATGCAGGTGTTGCAACAGTCATGAGTTCATTCAATGATGTTGAGGGGGTGCCTGCAACCGGCAACAAGTGGTTGTTGACAGATCTTCTCAGAACCAAATGGGGATTCAAGGGAATGCTCGTAAGTGATTATACTTCTATTGGTGAAATGGTCAATCACCGCCAGGGTGATATTGCTGAGGTGAGCATACAAGCCATCAAGGCTGGTATGGATATGGATATGGTAACAGAAGCATATTTGGGAACCTTGAAAAAATCTTTGCAACAAAAGAAAATTGACATTGCTGACCTCGATAGAGCTTGCAGATTGGTGCTTGAAGCAAAATATAAACTTGGTTTATTTGATGACCCCTATCGCTACATTGATGCTGCTCGTGCTGCGAAAGAGGTCTTGAGTGAAAGCAACAGGACTGTAGCGAGAAAGATAGCCCGTGAGTCTTTTGTTTTGTTGCAATCCGACTACAAGACCCTGCCACTCAAGAAATCATCTTCCATTGCATTGATTGGTCCATTGGCCAATGATCGGAGCAACATGTTGGGTACTTGGGCGGTAAGCGGTGATCCCCAAAAGTCTGTTTCTGTTCTGGAGGGAATGAAAAATGTGGGAGGAAATACATTGAAAATCCAATATGCCAAGGGCGCCAACATCACAGATGATCCAAACCTTGCAAGGCAAGCGAATGTATTTGGAATGAGGGTAGAGATAGACAAGCGGCATCCGGATGAAATGTTGCAGGAGGCATTGTCATTGGCCCGTCAGTCAGATGTAGTTGTTGCAGTTGTTGGAGAAGCTTCTGAAATGAGCGGCGAAGCTGCCAGCAGAAGCGATATTACACTGCCTGCGAGTGAGCAGAAATTATTAAAGGCATTGTATGCAACAGGTAAACCTGTTGTGGTTGTCATCATGAGTGGAAGGCCATTGGTGTTGACAGGTTCTATTGAAGGTGCAGCAGCAGTTTTGCAGACCTGGCATGCTGGTATAGAAGCCGGCAATGCCATTGCAGATGTTTTGTTGGGTGATGCAAATCCCTCCGGAAAACTGAGCATGTCTTTTCCGTATAGCGTGGGACAAATACCGGTATATTATTCTCAAAAAAGAACAGGAAGACCCATCGATCCAAACAATAAGTTTTCAACCAAATACCTGGATGCTCCAAATGAAGCTTTGTTCTCATTTGGACACGGATTGAGTTATACCAATTTTGTATACAGTGATTTTCGTCTCAGCAGCAATCAATTGTCAAAGCAGCAATCTATACAGGTGGAAGTGACACTGACCAATTCGGGCAAATATGATGGCGCAGAGGTAGTACAGCTGTACACGCTTGATAAAGTAAGGAGCGTTACTCCTCCTGAAAAAGAGTTAAAGGGATTTCAGAAAATTTATTTGAAAGCTGGTGAGAGCAAGAAAGTTTCATTCACACTCTCTGAAGAGATGTTGCGTTTCTACAATCCATCACTCCAGTTTGTTTCAGAACCTGGTGAATTTACCGTTATGGTAGGGGGTAATAGCAAGGATCTTTTGGTGAGGGATATTGTTTTGAAATAAATGAATTGTATATAACCTATGGCAGCACCTAAGAAACCTGATCAACAAAATTATTCACTTATCCAGTATCTTGAACTGGGATTGTTGGCGCTCTATTTGATCGTTCATTTCATCACCGACAATGGTGCGATTGATGTAATGGGTCCGCATTGGTTCTATGTTGCGGTCATTGATGGACTCATCCTCTTGTATTTCCTGTTGAATAGAAATAAATACGCAGAACGGATTTCAGCAGTATTGAAGAGTCCGCTTACCATAGCATACGGACTTCTTTTTCTGTGGGCAGGCGGATCATATTTCTATGCGATCAACAGCAATGAGATGCTGGTATGTTATGCGCGGATGACCACCACGCTCATTGCCTTCATCAATATTTCAGTTTTCCTGAAAGACCGGGAAGATTATTTCAGCATCCTAGCCACCATGCTCCTGGTGGTGCTTGGATGGGAATCTGTTTCAACGATCAATACATTTTTGGATGGTATCAATTCGCCCAATATTGATGAAGTCATCCTTGCTGCATCCGGAAACACAGGAAACAAAAATATCATTGCTGCGAGTATAGCTATCAAAATTCCATTTGCCATCTATTTTCTGCATGCAAGAAAATCACTGACCCAGCTGATTGCAGCGGGATTGCTCTTCCTTGCTTTTTATGCACTCTTCATCCTCAATGCGCGTGCGACGTTTGTTGGCATGGGACTCCTTACAGTACTCTATCTCATGTACATCATCCTTTCAGTACGTTCAGATGAGAACAAGCTGACCAAATTCAAGCCATTTGGCTACTATGCTTTTTGTCTGCTTGCTTCACTGATGCTCTCGGTCGTTGTTTTCAAAAATATCAAGGAAAACAATGAGGCATTGGGGGGATATGATGATCCATTGAAAAGAATTGGGACCATTGCATTTACAAATGAAGGAAGTGGAAGAACCAATTTATGGGGATTCGCATTTGACTACTTCAAACAGCATCCCATTGTTGGTGCAGGATATGGAAACTGGAAGTTGGCTTCGATTCCCTATGAAAAGTTTTAATCTGACGATTACATCGTTGCTTATCATTGTCACAATGATTTCCTGGAAACCTCGGCTGAATTGGGAATCATTGGACTGCTCTTGTATGTTTCATTGTATTTGATCATTTTCTTTACGCAACTCAAACGTATTC
The DNA here is from genome assembly GCA_005788265.1 of Bacteroidota bacterium. Classification (GTDB taxonomy): domain Bacteria; phylum Bacteroidota; class Bacteroidia; order Chitinophagales; family Chitinophagaceae; genus Pollutibacter. The sequence continues at coordinate 3,453 of SXYR01000057.1, forward strand.
TGGATAAACAATCCACCGCTCAACAGAGACTGATTGCCGCGATCGGTATATTCTGCCTCACTGCCTATTTTGTGGATGCTACTTTTAACTTTCCCATAGAGCGAACCATCATGCAGGTGAATTTTGCCTTCATGGCTGCGCTGGTATTTCTGGTTCCAACGGCAACTTCAAAAAAGAAAA
>SXYR01000058.1 GCA_005788265.1 Bacteroidota bacterium
AAAAGCAAATCTTCCTGATCAGATCATTGAGTACTTGACAAATGAACACAACATTGATCAGGTCAAGCATGCATTGATTTTAGGCATAAAGGATTATTTCTATAAAATGGGATTTTCAAAGGCAATCCTCGGAAGCAGCGGAGGGATAGACTCAGCGGTTGTGCTGGCACTTGCAGTGGAGGCATTGGGGAAGGATAATGTCACGGCGATTCTCATGCCTTCTGAATTTTCTACTGCTCACTCCATTGAAGACGCCAAGTTACTAAGTGAAAATCTTGGAAACCCTTATCATATCATCCCGATTGGCAACGTTTACAATAGTTTTATTCAAAGCCTTGACCCTTTGTTTTCCGGCACTCCATTTGGAATTGCAGAAGAAAACATCCAAAGCAGAACAAGAGGCAGTCTGTTGATGGCTATTGCCAATAAGTTTGGGTATGTACTGTTGAATACTTCAAACAAAAGTGAATTGGCAACCGGTTACGGTACACTTTACGGAGATATGGCAGGTGGGCTCAGCATATTGGGTGATTTATACAAATCACAGGTATATGCATTGGCGAACTACATCAATAAACAGACAGAACTCATTCCTGTTAACATTATAAATAAGGAACCTTCTGCTGAATTGAGGCCTAATCAGAAAGACAGCGACAGTTTACCTGATTATGATACGTTGGACAGGATTTTGTATTTATATGTTGAAAGGCGAAAAGGTCCTGCAGATATTATTGCATGTGGTCTCGATGAGGCACTTGTTAAAAAAACACTTCGAATGGTCAATGCCAATGAGTACAAGCGAAATCAGTTTTGTCCAATTATACGCGTGAGCACAAAGGCGTTTGGTGTTGGCAGAAGAGTACCTATAGTTGCTAAATATCTAAGTTAATAACTGCATATTTTGAAAGCAATCGTTTATAAGTCTACTGGCAGCTGGTACATATTGAAAGGAGATGACAATCGTTTTCACCAGGCAAGGCTGAAAGGGAAATTCAAAATAGATGAAATCACCTCCACCAATCCAATTGCAGTGGGTGATTCAGTAGAATTTGAATTGGAAAGCGAGGAGGGTGAGCGTGTTATTATTTCTGACTTGCATCCTCGTAGCAATTACATCAATAGAATTTCTCCAGCAAATAAACGGATGCATCACATTGTGGCATCGAATATCGATCAGTCTGTATTGGTTGCGACCATCAAGGATCCCAAAACTTCAATAGGATTTATTGACAGATTTTTGGTTACATCTGAGGCCTTTCATATTCCTGCCATTGTGCTGTTTAACAAATCAGATATCTACAGCGAAAAAGAGCTAAAAATCTTTCATGAGCGCAAAGAGATATATGAACGGGTTGGTTATAAAGTTTTGTTGGTCTCTGCAACGAATGGAGATGGAATTGAAGAGTTGGAACAAACGCTGAAGAACAAGTCAACTTTGTTCAGTGGGCATTCAGGTGTAGGGAAATCGAGTTTGATCAATACAATTTTAGGAGACAGCAATATTCGCACAAATGAAGTCAGTACTTGGAGTGGAAAAGGGATGCATACCACAACATTTGCTGAAATGTATGATCTGCCATTTGGAGGAAGTATAATTGATACCCCTGGAATGAGAGAATTTGCCATTGCAGATATTGAGCGATCAGAGCTTTCCCATTACTTCCCTGAAATGAGGGCATTGCTGAACGAATGTCAGTACAATAACTGCATGCATATCAATGAACCGTCCTGTGCGGTGAAAAATGCAGCGATCAATGGTCAAATCAGCGAGGAGCGATACATCAGCTATTGCACAATTTTAGATTCTATCAAAGAAAACAATTGGGATTGATTATTTGAACCAACTGCTGTATTTTACATAATTGTTTGCAATTCGTTCAATCTCACCTTTTATTTTATCCGCCGAAATGTCTTTCACTTTTTTGGCTGGAACACCTGCATAAATACAACCCTCGGGCACAACAGTTCCTTCCAATACAACTGCTCCTGCAGCGATGATGGAATTGCTGCCGATCACTGCCTGATCCATGACAATTGCTCCCATCCCAATCAATACGTTGTCATGAATGGTGCATCCATGAACAATGGCGTTGTGACCAATGCTGACATTGTTTCCAATATTGGTAGGACTCTTTTCGAATGTCCCGTGAATGACTGCATTGTCCTGTACATTTACTTTATCACCCATCTTGATGTAATGAACATCTCCTCTCACAACTGCATTGAACCAAAAACTGCAATCATCCCCCGCAACGACATCACCGACAATTGTTGCATTGGGTGCAATAAAAACATCTTTTCCAAAAGATGGATGAATATTGTGAACCGGTAAAATAACTGGCATCTTTTTTTCTTAAAGTTATTTCATAATGCTGAACTTCGCATCAATGAATCAGCGTGAACTCTTTTTACGTCATGTTGCCCAAACTTCGGATGCACCCTTGGCATTGGAAATAGTCAGAGCAAAGGATTCATCTATGTGGGATTCGACAGGAAAAAAATACATCGATTTGATCAGTGGCATCAGTGTATGCAATATTGGGCATTCGAATGAAAAAGTGATCGAAGCAGTCAAGCATCAGGCTGAACAGTACATGCATATCATGGTATATGGTGAGTTGATTGAATCGCCTCAAGTAAAATATGCAACAGCACTTGTCTCACACCTTCCTGCTCAACTCGACAGTGTCTATTTCACCAACTCAGGCACCGAAGCAACTGAAGGTGCTATGAAACTGGCAAAGCGAAGTACGGGAAGACCAACAATGATGGCATTTCATGATTCTTATCATGGCTCAACGCAGGGTGCATTGAGTGCAATGGGGAGTGAATATTGGCGGAATTCATTCAGGCCATTGCTACCTGGCATTGTCCATGCTGAATACAATACTGCAAAAGCTATTGATGGTATCAATGATGAACTCGCATGTGTCATACTTGAGTCGGTTCAGGCCGAAAGAGGGGTGAAGTCTCCTTCAATCGAATGGATGCAGGCCCTGCGAAAAAAATGCAATGAGCATGGTGTGTTGTTGATACTGGATGAAATACAAACCGGATTTGGAAGAACCGGCAAGCTATTTGCTTTTGAACATTACGGAATTGTTCCAGATATTCTCTTATTGGGAAAAGCTTTGGGAGGCGGTATGCCACTGGGTGCTTTTATAGCCAATCGTTCATTGATGGATAAACTTGCAGCTCATCCGATCTTGGGTCACATCACAACTTTCGGAGGGCACCCGGTTTCTTGTGCAGCTGGAAATGCTGCTTTTGAATTTTTGATGGAGAATAATCTCATTGGGGAAATTGAAAGAAAGAAAAAATATTTTGCAGAGAACCTGAAGCATCAGTTAATCAAGGATTTTAGGGCAGTTGGATTTATGATGGCCCTGGAATTTGAATCATATGAAGTCAATAAAAAGGTGATTGATGCCTGCATTGAGATGGGTGTATTTACCGATTGGTTCTTGTTTGCATCACATTGCCTGCGTTTATCTCCCCCTCTTGTTATTACAGATGAAGAAATAAGAGATGCATGTAAAACAATTCTTCTTGCTTGTGAAAAAGTAGCCAACATGTAAAGCAACAGCTTTCATCAAAATTGTATGGATGCAAATGGGATGGGGTTCCGCTGAATTTATATCAATGATTTTTGCAAGAATGGACTTTACTCGTGCAATACACTTTCCCACATTGGTACTAATAACCATTAAAAGCAGGATACGTGCAATGGAAGTCCTGGTTTTGTTATTTACTGAGGTGCATGCTTCTTTCTTTGTACAAAGTCCTGAAATAAGGGTCATGCAGGTCTTTGACAAAGCGGATGGCTTCGCCGGTTGATTTCATCTCAGGACCCAGTTCTTTGTTTACACCTGGAAATTTATCAAAACTGAAAACCGGTTCTTTGATGGCGAAACCTTTCAACTTTTTTTCAAATGTGAACTCAGTTAATTTATGTGTTCCCATCATTACTTTGGTAGCAATGTTGAGATAGGGGATTTGATAGGCTTTTGCAATAAATGGCGTTGTTCTGGATGCGCGTGGATTGGCCTCAATTACATAAACTTTACCGGCTTTGATGGCAAATTGTATATTGATGAGTCCTCGGATATCCAGCGCTCTTGCAATTTTTTCCGCATAGTGCTCCATGGTGCTTACTTCCATGGGGCTTAGGTTGAATGCAGGCAATACCGCGTTGCTGTCACCACTGTGGATACCGGCTGGTTCAATATGTTCCATCACGCCCATGACGTGGAAATTTTCTCCATCAAAAATGGCATCGATTTCTGCTTCCTGACACCTATCAAGAAAATGATCAATCAAAATTTTATTACCGGGAATATGTTTTAATAAACTCACAACGGCTGATTCAACTTCTTCATCATTGATTACAATTCTCATTCTTTGACCACCCAATACATAAGAAGGCCTCACCAGCACCGGGTATCCAACTTTTTTGGCAACCTCAACAGCCTCGTCCACTGTGTAAGCGGTTCCATACTCAGGATAAGGAATGTTGAGGCTTTTTAACATGTCACTGAATCGTCCTCTGTCCTCTGCAATATCCATGTTGTCATAGGAGGTGCCAATTATTTTGATTCCCTTGTTGTGCAATTTTTCAGCAAGTTTGAGAGCTGTTTGTCCACCTAGTTGAACAATTACTCCTTCGGGTTTTTCATATTCAATCAATTCCCAGAGATGTTCCCAGAAAACCGGTTCGAAATATAGTTTATCTGCAATATCAAAATCAGTTGAAACTGTTTCAGGATTGCAATTCACCATGATTGCTTCAAATCCGCATTCTTTGATAGCCAAGAGTCCATGTACGCAACAGTAATCAAATTCGATTCCTTGTCCGATGCGATTGGGACCAGATCCAAGCACAATGATTTTTTTCTTGTTGCTTATTTTGCTTTCGTTGGTGCCTTCGTTTTCAAAGCTGCTGTAGAAATAGGGAGTTTTGGCTTCAAACTCCGCTGAGCAGGTGTCAACCATTTTATATACTCTTCTGATGCCAGCTGCTTTTCTTTTTTCATAGAGGGCATCTTCATTTCCATCCTGCATGATTTTGCAGATTTGCTCATCGCTGAAACCGTGTTGTTTTGCTTTCTTTATGAGTTCAATCGGCAATGCATCAAACTTGTATTTCGAGATCTCTTTCTCGATATCTACGATTTTTTGAACTTCGTAAATGAACCAGGGATCGATTCTTGTAGCCTGACAGATGGTCTTCACACTGATACCCATCATCAGCGCATCTTTGATACGGAAGATCCTGTCCCATTTCGGTGTTTTGAGGTATTCAATGATTTCATCAGCATGCATCAGGCTTTTACCATAGTACCCGAGTCCCACTGCGTTGTTTTCCAAACTTTGACAGGCTTTCTGAATGGCTTCTGTGAAACTCCTTCCGATGGACATTACTTCGCCCACAGATTTCATTTGCAAACCCAGTGTATCATTGGCTCCTTTGAACTTATCGAAGTTCCATCTCGGAACTTTTACAATGACATAGTCCAGTGCGGGTTCAAAATATGCGGAAGTGGTTTTGGTGATTTGATTTTTTAATTCATCCAAACTGAAGCCAAGTGCCAACTTTGCAGCAATTTTAGCAATGGGATATCCGGTTGCCTTAGATGCCAACGCAGAGGACCGGCTCACCCTGGGATTGATTTCGATTGCAATGATTTCTTCTGTTTCCGGATTCAATGCAAACTGAACATTGCAGCCTCCTGCAAAATTTCCCAAATCACGCATCATGCGAATGGCCGTATTCCGCATCAATTGAAATGCTGTATCACTCAATGTCATGGCAGGTGCAACAGTTATGGAGTCACCTGTATGCACACCCATGGGGTCAAAATTTTCAACCGTACAGATAATGGCAACGTTGTCTTTTGCATCTCTGAGCAATTCCAATTCAAACTCTTTCCAACCCAATACTGCCTTCTCAACCAGTACCTCATGTATAGGGGATGCATTCAGTCCTCGGTTCAATGCCTCATCCAAAAATTCTTTGCTGTGTACGAATCCACCTCCTGTGCCACCGAGTGTGAAGGATGGCCTTATTACAAGCGGGAAACCAATTTCTTGGGCAAATTCTTTTCCTTCCAAAAATGAATTGGCTGTTTTGGCAGTTGCAACTGGAATTTTCATTTCAATCATCCACTGGCGGAAAAGTTCTCTGTCCTCGGCCTTGTTGATTGCTTTGATGTCTACGCCAATCAGCTTTACGTTGTATTTTTCCCAGAGTCCAATTTCCTCTGCTTCTTTTGCCAGGTTCAACGCGGTTTGTCCGCCCATCGTAGGTAATACTGCATCGATTTCATTTTCCTTTAAAATCTGCTCGATGCTCTCAACCGTTAAGGGCAGGAGATAAACCCTATCTGCCATCATCGGATCGGTCATGATGGTGGCGGGATTTGAATTGATGAGAATCACCTTGATGCCTTCTTCACGAATACTCCTGGCAGCCTGGGAACCGGAATAGTCAAATTCGCAGGCCTGTCCAATTACTATGGGGCCAGAACCTATGATGAGCACTGAGCGAAGAGATGAATCTTTTGGCATGTTTTAGATTTGTAGGGACACAAAAAAACCGGGACGTACCCGGGGGGCAAAGGTAAGATTTGATGGTTATTTTTCGA
>SXYR01000059.1 GCA_005788265.1 Bacteroidota bacterium
CTCGTTTTCTTTTGCAGGAACCAATGGGCCAAGCACCTTGGCATAAATCACTCTTTCGGTTGACTGCCTTTGTATTCTCACAATGGTGCCAGGCAAGACTTCATTGATCAACATGTAATATTTCCCATCTTTCCACCCACTGCTGCTTTTGAAATAACCATAGTTCGAGCAATCGACGGTATATGACTTGCCCTCAGAAGTTTGCTGGTTGAATGCAGCCCTGAAGAAAATAACATTTGAAGCAGTTTCCTGAGCAAATAAACCCGGATCAATGAAAAATAAACCCCCTAGTATGAACAACAATTTTTTCATCTGATTAACAAATGTATCATTATTTAAAATCAGTCTCCTTGTAATAAAATTCTCCATGAAACAGGATAATTATTCTTGAGTCGGTTGCGAATTATTTTGGACCAACCAATTGGGAGGTTCTGATAGGTGACAAGACAGATGCCATCTGACATTTCACCAATTTCAACTTCTTCTTTTCTTAAAAATTGAAGCGCCTCTTTTTTTGAAAGATCCATCCGTCTTTGGTCTGATGAGACAAGATCACTTAAAGCAAGTTCATGATCAGGCACAAATCCTTTTTTCATGGATGCACCTAATTTTACACCTGACTTTCTAAGACGAAGATGCTGTTTGAAAAAACTCCTGCTCTCAGCGATGCTTTCATTCAACCCCAGGAGTATTCCATCCTCTTCAAACACATGAAGTTGATTGGTATCCACCCAATCTTGTAGCTCACCGGTATTTTTGTACTGATGCATTATGTGATTTGAAGGATTTCGAAAATGCACATCTGAGGAAGATGTTTTTTGAAAAATACTGCAGAAAAATCCCTCTCCTTGCAACTGATCTGGATAAAATCGATACCCGATCCCTCCTTTTCTATCTGATGCTGTTTGAACAATACCCCACTCAGCTGGGATGTCAACTTTAACCGATGTCAGCATTCCACTGTCCAATAAAAAATCTATATTCCCTTCATTTTCTTCACGGGAGTAGGAACAAGTGCTGTATATAAGATGCCCGCCTGGTTTGAGTACTGCCATTGCATCATGTAAAATTCTTTGCTGTCGAACTGCACAGAAATCAACATGGTTGGCACTCCATTCGCCCAATGCACTTGGATCTTTTCTAAACAATCCGCTGCCACTGCAAGGAGCATCCACTAGCACTGCATCAAATATTTCGCCCAGGGCCTGGAAATCTTTTGGGTCATTGTTTGAAATCAGTGATTTGGAAGACCCCCATTTTACAATATTTTCATTCAGTGCAGGAAGTCTTGTTGAGATGATTTCATTGGAGAGCACCAAATCAAATTGTTTCATGGATGCAAACAACGTGCTTTTCCCTCCAGGTGAAGCACATAGATCAAGCACTTTCAAGTTTTTCTGTTCTGCTAAAATATTTTCAACGACATGATAAAGAAACATACTCGAAGCCTCCTGAACATAATAGGCCCCTGCGTGCAGCAGTGGATCAAGTGTAAACCTGGGACGCTCCTTTAAATACTGCCCGTGAAGACACCAGGGAACATTTCCGGCATTGAATTCCTTGAATAAAACTGTATTGTCGACAACTTTAAAAGGATTTTTCCGGATTGAAATAGCTGGACTCAACTCATGCGCTTGAACAAAAGACGCCTCGTTAAATCCAACACATCCATCCAATGAATCAATAAACGCCTTGGGCAATATCATTTTGAAAAAATAGAGATTGCTTCTTGTAAAGTACCGTCAAATTTCAAAAGTACCTTGGACAATATATCAATCCTTTCCTTTGTTTCTGCCCAGCTGGATTCTTCAATGCCTTCACGAAGTCCGGGCAATGTTTTTACACCATAGCCCGTATAATAACCAGGGGCATAGATCTGGTGTCTGTACCAAGGGCGACGGGGAAGTCCTTTTTCATCCAATAATTTTTGCTCCGCCTGATAAAGCAGCTGATTTAATTTTTTCAAGGAGGCTGCATCCAATTGCTCTGCTTTTGAAAGATTGGCGCTTAAGAGATCAGTTGTTTTCTTTACTTGTGCGAGTGCGTTTTCAACAGTACTAAAATCAATAAATGGTATGGAAGGTTTTGCTGCAGAATGCTTGAGGTTTTCTTTCGGATCAGCTGCGAGCTCATACACTTTATCCGCAATCAGTTTATTTTCTATCTCTACTTGTGTTCTGCTTTGTTCAATCAATGATTTTATTTCAGCGAAATAGCCATTGACGGTATTGGTCAGGATAGAATAATCGAAAGGGAGCACATCGGCATTGGCCATTCGAAGCATCATTCTACCGGCAGTCTTTGCCAATGCAATACCGTATTGAAGCCCAGGATCCTTGAACCGGATAAAATGATCATAAGAGTCATAAATTGAGTGATACTCCCCTCCGCTTCCTTCACCCCCAAAACCAACATTGCCCGATGGAATTCCCAGGTGTTGAAAAAATGGAGAATAATCTGAACCCGCACCCAATGCACCAATTTTCATGTACCGGTTGCCATATAACTTTGATTTACCCAAAACATCAGCGTTTGCAATTGTTCTTGCATACCTTCTTTCTAAAACTGAAACACCTGTCTGGGGATCTTTTACTTCAGATGCAACTTCGTTGACGTATTTTTCCAACGCATGTGAACCGCCAAATCCAATGAAACCCCTGCTGTTGCCGTCTGAATTCAGATACAGCACTGCTTTCTTTTTTAACTCCTCGGCATGATCTTCCACCCACTCAGTAGATCCGAGCAAAGACGGTTCCTCTCCATCCCATGCACAGAATACCACTGTACGTTTAGGCCTGATCCCCTTCTTAGCCATTTCACCAATCGCCCTCGCTTCGTCCATTTCTGCCACCATGCCACTGAGTGGATCTGATGCACCATTCACCCAACCATCATGGTGATTGCCTCTGATGATCCATTCATCAGGAAATACTGATCCTTTCATTGTTGCAATTACATTGTACAAAGGCTTGAAGTCCCAATTAAATGCAAGTTTCAAATGAACCTTATTTTCACTTGGGCCAGCATGATACGTAATTGGTAAACTTCCTCTCCAAGCCTCAGGAACTACCGGCCCTTTCAATGATTTCAACAATGGCAGTGCATCTTCATATGAAATAGGAAGCACAGGAATTTTCATAATGGTGGTAATTTCCTCTCGCTTCAATCTTTTTGCATCCGCTGTTGATCCAACAAAAGGTGTTGTGGGATCACCAGGATACACAGGCATGTCCATCACAGAACCCCTTTGCACGGATTGCTCCGGCCGGAATGGGCCGAAGGGATATACATCCCCTTGAAAATATCCATCTTCATGCGGATCAGAGTATATGAGGCACCCAATGGCTCCATGCTCTGCTGCAACCTTTGGCTTGATACCCCTCCAAGAACCACCGTATTTTGCAATGACAATTTTTCCTTTTACGCTGATGCCCATTTTTTCAAGGACTTCATAGTCCGCCGGAACTCCCCAATTGACAAAGACAAGCTCTGCTGTAACATCTCCATCCGCAGAATATGCATTATAAGTGGGCAGCTGTTCGGATAACTGGGAAGAAGTGCGATCCTCCTTCAATGCTGTCTCTAACAATTTTGCCTTGTATGGATTGGGGCCCAATAATTCCAGCTGTCTGAATTTTGGAGTTGGGAAAAGTACATTGTAGGTTGCAATTTCTGTGTCATACCCCCACTGACGGAATAAATTCGCCATATATTCTGCATTGAGTTTTCCTTGAGCAGAACCGATGTGATGGGGACGTGCAGACAAAAACTGAAGCCAGGTATCTTGGTCTTTTGCATTCAGGTACCCATCAAATTCTTTTTCAACCGCCAATTGATTTGCGGCATTCCCTGAGAAAAATCCTGAAATTTTTTGCTGAGAAAATGAAAATAAAAATGACGCAAGCAGACAGATGGTAAATAAAAAGCGCATGAGCAGAAATTTAGATTGCTTAAAATTAAGCAATCCAAACAATGCATGATTATAAACTCCTCAGAGATTTCTAACTTCTGCCAACAGGTCCTGCAGGGCTTTCTTGGCATCCCCGAAAAGCATCGATGTTTTGGGTTGGAAAAAAAGCTGGTTTTCAATCCCTGCATAACCAGGCTTCATGCTTCGCTTGTTTACGATCACATGCTTCGCCTCCTCCACCTCCAGGATGGGCATGCCGTATATGGGGGAGGAAGGATCAGATTTTGCTGCGGGATTGACAACGTCGTTTGCACCCAATATGAGAACAACATCTGTATTCTTGAATTCTTCATTGGCCAATTCCATTTCAAGCAATTTTTCATAGCTCACATCTGCTTCAGCCAACAATACGTTCATGTGTCCTGGCATTCTTCCTGCCACCGGATGAATGGCATATTTCACCTCTACACCTTTTGCCTCAAGCGTTTTTTCAAGTTCATGACAAACGTGTTGCGCCTGCGCAACAGCTAAGCCATAACCAGGAACAATCATTACTTTATTGGCGTAACTCATCACAACAGCAGCATCGCTTAGCGTAACTTCTTTGTAGGTTCCGCCAACTTGAGTTGCTCCTCCTGCTGTTGTTCCACCCCCAAATGAGCCGATGAGTACATTTTGAAGTGAGCGATTCATCGCCTTGCACATAAGGATTGTAAGCAAGGTTCCAGCAGCTCCTACCAGTATTCCGCCGGTGAGCATTACTTTGTTGTCATAGAGAAATCCGCCACAAGCTGCTGCAACTCCAGTGAATGAATTCAGCAAGGAGATGACAACCGGCATATCTGCACCACCAATGGGCAACACAAAAAATATTCCATACACCAATGCAAGCGCAACTACTCCGTAAAAAAATAGTTCCATCTGCTCTGGACGATTGATGATATTATGCCCAGCCAAGAGCAATGTCATCAGCAACAAAACAATATTGATGATGTGCTGACCCTTGAAAGCGAAATCTTTGATGCTTCCATTCAACTTACCCCATGCAATCATGCTGCCTGCAAAAGAGACTGTACCGATGATGAGTCCGAGCATGATGATCAATAAACTTGATTGATCAATACTTGCAACGTCACTTGTATGAACCAAGTGACGAAATTCTATCACTGAAATCAATGCAGCACAGGCACCGCCCATACCGTTGAAAAGGCTTACCATCTCAGGCATGGCGGTCATTTGTACACGTTTTGCCATGAGTGTTCCTGCAACAGAACCAATAGCAAGTGCAGCAAATATCCATGTGTAATTGCCTAGCTTTTGTCCGTTCTCTTCATACAAAAAGATGGTTCCAATAATGGCAATCAGCATCCCAGCAGCAGCAAGGATGTTTCCATTCCTTGCAGAAGCAGGGTTGGACAACATTTTCAATCCGACGATAAATGTTACAGAGCCGATCAAATAACAAAGCACGAGAAGATTCAGTTCCATTAGATCCAACTTTTAGTGGGTTATTTTTTCTTCTTGAACATTTCCAACATACGATCTGTTACCACAAATCCACCTACCACATTCAATGTGCCTAGGAGTACAGCAAGGAATCCGAGGATCAGGGCCAGAACATTTCCCCCCTCTGCCTTGCCCATGACAATGATGGCACCAATGATAACAACTCCGTGAATGGCATTCGCACCACTCATCAGCGGAGTGTGCAAAACACTTGGCACACGACCTATCACCTCAATACCAACAAAAATCATAAGTGCAACCACATAAATCATTTCCTGATGTGTGGCGATCCATTGAAGAATTTGATTCATACATTCAGTTTTTATTCATCAAGCTTGTGCACGTGCACCTATCACAAGGTCATCCTCTGTTTCCAAGACCAGCTTGCCGTCTTTGTTTATGATCAGTTGCAAGAAATTCAAAATATTTTTACCATACAACTTGCTGGCATCTGATGGCATGGTAGCAGGCAAATTGCTGTCACCGATGATCTTTACTCCATAGTGCTCGACCGTTTCTAGGTTTTTGGTAAGTGGCGTATTTCCTCCGGTTGATGCTGCAAGATCAACAATTACACTTCCGCGTCTCATTGTCTTGATCATTTCTTCTGTAATGAGAACAGGTGCTTTTCTACCTGGAATTTGTGCAGTGGTTATAATGATATCTGCTTTTGCAGCACTCTCTGCAATTTTTTGTGATTGGCTTCTTTTATATTCCTCCGATTGTTCAACAGCATACCCTCCAGCAGCAGAAGCATCAGCAGCGCCGGGAATGTCAATAAACTTTGCACCTAAACTTTGTACTTCCTCTTTTACAGCAGGGCGTGTATCAAATACTTCCACAACTGCACCTAACCGCTTGGCAGTTGCAATCGCTTGGAGTCCGGCAACACCCGCACCTAGAATCAATATTTTCGCAGGAGCAATGCTTCCAGCGGCTGTCATAAACATCGGAAAATATCTGCCATATGCATTTGCAGCTGCCAACACCGCCTTGTAGCCAGCAATATTTGCCTGACTAGACAAGATGTCCATGCTCTGTGCTCTTGTAGTTCTTGGCAACAATTCCATACTGAACACAACAGCACCTAGCTGATTCCACTTAGAAATCCGCTCGGTTTCAAAACGCGCTTGGTACATCCCGATCAGCACGATTCCTTGCCGAATGTTGATGGAAGGAGGATGAATGGAAAGAACGATGTCAGCTGAAGCGGCAATTTCTTCTGCCGACTTGATCTCAGCACCTACAGCTAAATAATCATCATCTGAGCAAAAGGCATTCAAGCCTGCTCCACTTTCAATCCAAACATTTATATTTTTTTTGATCAATTGCGCAGCGCCTTCTGCGATGAGGGATACCCTGGTTTCGGGGGCGGCTTCTTTCAATACACCTACGATCATGGGCCTTGTTTGAGGCCACAAAATTAGGCATTTTGAGTTGTTAAAATCTAGTAGGAATTAGAAACGAATGCTAAAATTGAGCTTTTCCTTGAATTCTTTTCTAAAAAAAACGATTCCAACAAAAAACAAGTCAACAGTACATGCAACTTGTTCGTGATTTTTGATTTCTTTCCATGCCTTTTCCATTTCCTGACTCCAGTGGATATCATCAAAAATCAGGATGTCGTCATTGCCTAAAAAAGGCAGGAACTGGTGAAAATATTCAACTGTGGGGGCATAACGGTGATTGCCGTCAACATAAATCAGTTTTCGCCCCACCAAATCAGGCATTAAACGGGGAATCCAATACTGGAAATCGCCCTGGTGTACACGAATGTTTGTATACCCCTCCTCCTTTAATTTTTCCTCTGTAAAAGATGCCAGCGAGGGGGCTCCTTCAATGGTAATCACGCCATAAGTCGGATTGGCCTCAGCAAAATACCGGGAACTAAGCCCCAGAGAAGTGCCCAATTCCAGCACGGTTTCTACTTTGAAGTGTTTGACCATGCGATAAAACAATCGACCAAACTTGGCAGATTTGGCAGCACTGCGGGCAATCGATGAAATTGTTCTCTCTGCTGCATTGCCCTTGACAGATCCAGCTCCGAGATCCAATATGCTGATATGATGCGTGTCTTTGCTGAACCGCTTTCGAATGACTTCAATATGGTTGAACAATGACCGGTCTTTTGGATGATCATTCAATGCATCTTTAACCATTTCAAAAATAAAAGGCGAGTGAAGACCATGCCCCTTGCCGTTGGATGCCCTGACCCAGTATGAAATATATTTACCAAATAGCTGAAAAAAATTGTACATGCTGAATGGTAAGTTTAGGATATGCGTTCCCATGTTTGAAAACAAAAAGGAATGGCATGCTTTTCATCGGCAAGATGAGCAGAAGAATCAATCAGCTGGAAATTTGTCTCATCCATCTCAACAAAATGTGTATCCGCATCAGGATAATGGTTCTCAACCCTTGTCATGTAAATACGATCTGTCATGGACATGGCTTGTCGGTATACATCGCCTCCTCCAATGATAAAGGCTTCCTGACAATAGGTATCCCTGGCCAGCTGTATAGCTGTTTCAAGTGACGCTGCCAGCTGAACCTGTCCACTACTCTTGATGCTGGATGGATCACGGGTGATGACTATATTGATCCTCCCAGGTAGGGGCCTGGAACGCATTGACTCAAATGTTTTCCTGCCCATGATGATAGGCATCCCCCAAGTCAGGTTCTTGAAAAATTGCATGTCGGCTGGCAACTTCCACAACAGCTCGTTGTTTTTACCAATGGCATTGTCGAGTGCAGCAGCAACAACGATGGATATCTTCATGAGTTCGCTTTTAAACAGCCACGGGTGCTTTGATAGCAGGATGAGATTGATAATTGATCAATTCAAAATCATCAAACTTGAATCCAAAAATATCATGCACATCAGTATTGATTTTCATGGTTGGCAATGGAAATGGCGAGCGTGTCAATTGCAGCTTTGCCTGCTCAACATGATTATTGTATAAGTGAACATCTCCAAAACTATGCACAAAATCACCCAATGACAATCCGCATACCTGCGCAATCATCATCGTCAACAGTGCATAGGAAGCAATATTGAAGGGTACCCCGAGAAATACATCCGCGGATCTTTGGTACAGCTGACAGGATAGTTTTCCATCTGCCACATAAAACTGAAACAGGGTGTGACAAGGCATGAGTGCCATTTGAGAGAGTTCACCAACATTCCATGCACTTACAATCAATCGTCTGCTGTCGGGATTCCTTTTGATTTGTTCGATCAAGTCGGTAATCTGATCGTATATTTTACCGTCAACCCCCTGCCATGATCTCCACTGTTTTCCGTAAACAGGACCCAGTTCACCATTTTCATCTGCCCATTCATCCCAAATGCGCACGCCGTTTTCCTTCAGGTATTGGATATTGGTCTCTCCTTTCAGAAACCAAAGCAATTCATGAATGATGCTTCTTAAATGTAATTTTTTGGTTGTTACCATCGGAAAACCTTCTTGCAGATTGAACCGCATCTGATATCCAAATACACTTCTTGTCCCTGTACCAGTTCGGTCACTTTTATCGGTGCCGTTTTCAATAATATGCGTGAGCAGATCAAGATACTGTTGCATTGTAATTATTTTATCACCTCATGTATAACTGATCCAACATTGCCGCTTGGCATTTGAATTCTCAAAATTGCTGCAACGGTGGCAGCAATATCACTCATATAAACCTTCCGGTTGGTCTTGCCCTGATGAACACCCCATCCCATCCATAACAATGGAATATGCGAATCATATGGAAACATGGAACCATGGGTTGTACCTGTTGCTCCACCAAAGAAATAATTGGGTTTGTAAACGACCTGCACATCCCCAGCAAGTTTTTGATTGAACCCGTTTTGAAACATTTCTTTGAACTCGGAAGGCAGATTGGCCGCATTGATTTCTGCGTTGTCAAAAGCGGTAAGGACATCTTCATCTTTGTTCAATTCACTGATGAAATATGTTTTGACTGCTTTGAAATCGAGTCCCAAAGAATCAATATGCGCCCTGTCCAGATAAAACTGGTAATTTGCTTGCGACTCCACCAATCTCTTCAATCCAAATTTTTTGATGGTCTCTGTTTCGGCCTTCTTATTGGATTTCATGGACTTCCCAGGTAATTTATTTTCAGCCATGAATGCAGGAACATGTGCAACAGCATGATCGGCAGTCATAAAAAATAAGTAGTTGCCTTTTCCAACTTTCTTATCGAGGTATTCAAAAAAGTTTGCAAGATCCCTGTCCAATTTGATGTAGTTGTCTTCTACCTCAACGGAATTGGGTCCAAATGCATGACCAATATAATCGGGAGAAGAAAGGCTGACGGCAAGAAAATCAGTGATGCTGTCGGCCCCCATTTTCTCTCCTTCAACTGCTGCTTTTGAAAACTCCAATGTCAGGGTATTCCCCCATGGGGTGGAAGCAATGGCACCGTAATTTTTTCCAATATTGGATTCAAGTTTCCTTGGAAATGGTGACTTACTATATGCAGGGTCTGAGGTATTGCTTTGAACATAGCTATCAAAAGGGAAGCTCAACTCCCAATTGCGTTTGTACAGATTGTCTGCCCAATTTTTTTGATTGAACGCATCGGCCCAAGGCGCCAATTCCTTCATATACCATGTGCTGGTGACAAACTTGCCTGAACCAGACTCATACCAATAGGCTGCATCACCTGCATGCCCTGCAGGCAGGATACTGCCCCTGTCCTTGATGGCGACACCAATTACTTTTGACCTGAAATTGGTCGACAATTCTAATTCATCCGTAATGGTTGTTGAAAATAAATTTTTCGGAGACATGGGCTCTTTGTTTCCATTGCCGCCTACTATTTTTACGCTGTCATCTTCCACACAATACACCATGCGCTTCTTGCTCCTGTCGTACCAGTCATTGCCCATAATGCCGTTGATGGCAGGAACAGAGCCGGTATAAACGGATGCATGCCCGGCTGCAGTCACGGTCTGAGCATAGGATATATAAGTATTCTCGCAAGTAAATCCCTCGTTCAAAATACGCTTGAAGCCATTGGCACCATACCTGTGCTGGAATCTGTAGATATAATCCCATCTCATTTGATCTACCATCACGCCAACGACCAATTTGGGAGATGCTGCAGGTTTTGAGGTTTTTTGTCCAATACTTGACAGTGAAATTGACAACAGGAGGCAGATTGTGAACAACTTTTTCATTCTTTTCATGTTTGAGCGTGCAACAAAGTTAGGGTTTTGAAACCCTAATTAGTGGTGGATTTATGAACATTCTGGAAGGATGATTATTCGAAAAAAATTATCTTTGCATCATAATAACTTAACCCGATCGTCATGGCAGATATTTTCGAGAGACTCATTAAAAACTACGGTCCAATTGGTCAACACCGCGAAAGAGCACATGGATATTTTGCATTCCCAAAACTGGATGGAGAAATTGGTTCCAGGATGAAATTCAGGGGCAAGGAGAAAATTGTATGGAGCTTAAACAACTACCTCGGATTGGCAAACCATCCTGAAGTCAGAAAGGCGGATGCAGATGCTGCAGCTACCTTCGGACTCGCACTTCCCATGGGCGCAAGGATGATGAGCGGAAATTCAAATAACCACGAACAATTGGAAAGAGAGTTGGCAGCATTCGAAATGAAAGAAGATGCCATCCTCCTCAATTTTGGATACCAGGGAATCATGAGTTTGATTGATGCTCTTTGCTCCAGACATGATGTGATTGTATACGATGCAGAGAGCCATGCCTGTATCATAGATGGGCTGCGACTTCATCCAGGACATCGATTTGTATTTAAACACAATGATGTTGCAGATTGTGAAAAGCAATTGCAAAGAGCACAGGCACTAATAGAAAAACAAAACAACGGCGGAATACTTCTTATCACCGAAGGTGTGTTTGGAATGGCAGGCGACCAGGGAAAACTGAAAGAGATTGTTGAACTCAAATCCAAATACAGCTTCCGATTGCTGGTGGATGATGCACATGGATTCGGCACACTGGGCAAAACAGGCGCAGGAGCAGGTGAAGAGCAGGGCGTCCAGGAAGAGATCGATCTTTATTTTTCGACTTTTGCAAAATCAATGGCATCGATTGGAGCATTCATCGCAGGTCCAAAACAGATCATCGATTATATAAGATACAATATCAGAAGCCAGATTTTTGCAAAATCACTTCCTATGCCACTCGTGGTTGGCAACCTGAAGAGATTGGAATTGCTTAAAACACAACCCGCGCTAAAAGATAAACTTTGGGAAAACGCGTTAAAACTTCAAAACGGACTCAAAGAAAAAGGATTTGATATTGGCAAAACCGACTCCGTCGTAACGCCAGTTTATATGAAAGGAGGCGTTGAAGAGGCTACTTCAATGGTTACAGATTTAAGAGAGAATTACAACATTTTCTGCTCTATTGTTGTTTATCCTGTAATACCGAAGGGCCACATCATTTACAGACTCATTCCAACAGCTGTTCATACCGACGAAGACATTCAGTTGACACTGAAAGCTTTCGAGGAAACCAAAAAGAAGTTGGATCAGGGTGCGTACAAGAGTGAGGCCATTCCTCAAATGGCTGAAGCCTGATCCATGTTGAAGAAAAAAATAGTTATTGCAATTACGGGAGCGAGCGGTTCCATCTATGCTGATTTGCTGATCAAGAAACTTGCATTGATCAAAGATCAATGGGAAGAAGTCGCCGTTGTATTTTCTGAAAATGCCAAAACTGTTTGGAAAACGGAATTGGGCAATGAAGATTACCAGCACATTTCTTTCCCTGTATTTGAAAAAAATGATTTCAACGCCCCTTTTGCTTCTGGCTCAGGACAATACGATACCATGATCATTGTACCTTGCTCCATGGGTACTTTGGGAAGAATTGCCAATGGTGTTTCTGGTGATCTGATAACAAGGGCTGCGGATGTCGTATTGAAAGAAAGAAGAAAGCTGATATGTGTTGCCAGGGAAACACCCTATAATTTGATTCATATCAAGAACATGGAATCAATTACATTGGCAGGAGGAATTATTTGTCCTGCTACACCCTCTTTTTATTCCAACCCACAGTCCGTCGAAGAGGTTGTCTCTACAGTTGTTGACAGGGTAATTGATTTGGCTGGCATGCATGTCAAGACCTATCGCTGGGGCTCATCACCTTCATCTTAAATCAATCAATTCCACCCCGGGATATTTTTTGGGATTGAAACTGAAGCTATCATCAGCAACGGTTGCATTGGTGTTGATGGAATTGATGGCGTATAAATATCTGTTGCCGTTTTTTTCGAAAACCCTCGTAGACATGATTACACTGGTGGCTTTGTCTACTTCTATAACAACCTTGAAGAATGATTTTGTTTTATCGATCGGAGTCAACTCAACTACTTTATAGGTCTTCCCACTCTTTTTTATATCCTGACCAAGTACGAAAAGAAAATCCTTGTCATAAAAATTGGTAAATAACTTTTGAGGGGTAATTGCACCTGAACTGTTATCCAAAGAGGAAACTTGAACCTCCTTTGCGGCAACATCGTAAGTCCAGATGGTTGTACCATCACAAAAAATCTCCTGGCCTGTAATGGAAACCCTGTATTTTACTGATTTCATCAGAATAGTCCCTGTCTTGACTCCCTGAACCTTGCCGGCAGCGTTTTCAATTTTCAATGCAAACGCAGCTTTGATGGCTTTGAAAGTTTTGAACTTGGCACTGACTGCATCGAGAACTTTCTTCGCCTCCGGGTCACTCTTGCCCATTCCCTTTGGCGCCTGGGCAAAAGATGAAACCATGATCAATAATGCAGCAGTAAAAAAGAAAAGACGGGGAGTTAAAAACATGGCGTTGAACTTGGTATAATTCTTACAAAGAAAAGACTATTCCATTGATTTTAAAAACTGTTCGAGTTCGTATTCGGTCTTGAAAAGGACCTCTCGTACCTTACTGCCCTTGCTGGGCCCAACTATCCCCGCGGCTTCCAATTGATCCATCAATCTGCCTGCTCGATTGTATCCCAACTTTAAGCGCCTTTGAATCAATGAAGTAGAACCCATTTGACTCTGAACAATCAGGCTGGCTGCTTCATTGAACAAAGGGTCTTTGCTGAGCAGATCAAGTTCACGGTCTTCATTGTCTCTCTCATCAATCACTTCTGGTAATTCAAATGCAGATGGATATCCTTTTTGCTCACCAATGAATTCAACAACTTTTTCCACCTCAGGTGTATCTACAAATACACATTGTACCCTGGTCACTTCCCCCTGATAAGATACGAGCATGTCGCCTCTTCCAATCAACTGTTCAGCTCCCCCCACATCCAAGATTGTACGGCTGTCAACTTTCGAGGATACTTTGAAAGCAATACGTGCAGGAAAATTTGCTTTGATGGTACCGGTGATGATATTGACAGAAGGTCTTTGGGTTGCAACGATCAAATGAATGCCAATCGCACGTGCCAATTGTGCAAGACGCGCGATGGGTGTTTCAATTTCCTTGCCTGCGGTCATGATCAGGTCTGCAAACTCATCGATGACCAAAACGATAAATGGCAGAAACTTATGCCCTTTTTCAGGATTCAATCTTCTGCCTACAAATTTTTCATTGTACTCTCTGATGTTTCTGCAACCTGCATCTTTCAATAAATCATATCGCTCATCCATTTCAATACAGAGCGCGTTCAAGGTGTTCACAACTTTTCTGGTATCCGTAATGATGGCATCTTCTTCACCTGGCAGTTTTGCCAAAAAATGTTTTTCGATGATTCGGTATAAACTAAGCTCCACCTTCTTTGGATCCACCAAAACAAATTTTAATTGCGATGGATGTTTCTTGTACAACAACGAAACAAGTATGGCATTGAGTCCGACAGATTTACCCTGACCCGTAGCACCGGCCATCAAGAGGTGTGGCATGGCTGCCAAATCAACGATGAAATTTTCATTGTCAATTTTTTTACCCAAAGCAATGGGCAGAGCAAAATCATTTTTTTGAAATTTTTCAGAGCCCAACAAAGACCTCATCCCCACGATGCTTTTCTTCACATTGGGCACTTCGATACCGATGGTGCCCTTGCCTGGAATGGGTGCAATGATGCGAATACCCAATGCTGACAAGCTCAATGCAATATCGTCCTCCAGGTTTTTGATGCGAGAAATTCTTACGCCAGCAGCAGGAATGATTTCATAGAGGGTGACCGTTGGCCCAACCGTTGCAAATATTTTTTGGATTTCAATATCATAATCCTGCAAGGTCTTCATGATCTGGCTCTTGTTTGCCTCCAACTCATGTTGGTCCATGACAATTTTTTCACCCGAATGCTGTGCCAGCAAGTCAAGTGACGGATATTTGTATCCTTTCAAATCTGCGATCGGATCGAATTTTGGCAAGGCCAATACAGCAGCTGCTGTTTTTACAACATTCACTTCTTCTTCTGCAGATGACTTGATTTCAAGGGGCAGTTCATCTGCAGCCGGTTCTTCTTCATCCTCCACAACCGCATCCTCGGAAGGATTGTTGATTACAGGGGCTGGTTCAGAAATGGGTTCTGTAATTACATTCAAGGGTCCCATCAGCGGATCCACGATTGGTTTGGGTTGAAAGCGATTGACCTCTTCATTGAGTGAATTCCCTTGCGTTAAGTCCAACCTGGGTTGTACTTCCTCTGGTACAGAAGCGCCATTCGCGTCTGGCTGATCCAATGAAATATCTTGCTCCGCTGCTTCTTTTTTCAAAGGAAAAGCAGGCCATTTGAATATGGGATTGAATCTCCAAATTAGATAGGTAAAAACAGACAAAGACAACAAAGCAAAAGTGCCTGCCCAACCTATGACTCCTTTCAGCCAATTGGAAGTGAATTTTCCAAATGCCCCTCCAAAATTGAATGAGGATTGAGGTGCAAAGAAAGCCGCACTGACACTAATAACGAGTAGCCCCATCATCAGATACCTGACATTTCTGGTGATAGAAAATACTGATTTGTCAAACAATAAATTGATCCCGATTACAAAGAACAGAGAGCAAAACAAATAAGAGGCGATCCCAAATCCATATTCAAAAAAAACAAATGCCACATAGGCACCAAAACTGCCCAGCAGGTTGTTGATCTCAAGCTCGTTGGGGCTCAAAATTCTCGCTCCCATGTCTCGTATCTTGTCCTGATCCTCCGACCAAGTGAATAAATAGGATGTAAATGAAACGAATAGAAAAAAGCAAATGAAAAGAAAAGCAGAACCAATAATTTTTTGGGTTCTCTCATCCCGAACAAGTGATTTCATCTCTATCACTTCTTCCTTGTCATCAACCAGGATTTCTGCGTCTGCTTCAGGCTTGGTTGATTTTAATCGATTGGCCATTAATTGGTTTCTGTTTTGGATCTGTGAATTATGGATAAAAATACATCAATTTATTTCCTCAGGAAAGTCCAGGCCAAACTAAACCATCCAATGATCATGAACAAGCCGCCGATGGGTGTAACGAGTGCGATGATAGATGGAAAATCAATTGATTGGTATTTCAAAAAGGAAAGCAAATAGATAGAACCTGAAAAAAAGATAATTCCCATAGAAAACAATTGTGAAACAACAGCCAGGTTCTTTTTTTGATTTTTTTCACTGATCAACCCAACAATCAATATAGCCATGCCATGCAGCATCTGGTATTGAACCGCAGTTTGAAAAGATTGCAGGGATTCTGAAGTCAAGATAGACTTGAGTGCGTGTGCTCCAAAAGCACCCAGTAGGACTGCAATGCCGCAAAAAATGGAGCCGGTAGCAAAATAGTTTTTAAACATGTTGAATATGTTTTTGAATCAATTGAAGGGGACAATCATCAGAAGTTTCAATCAGGACAGCCTTCTCATAAAACACACTGCGGTCATTCATTTTTTGGACGATATATGCTTCCAATCCTTCCTGACTCATATCAGCTATCAAAGGCCTGTGCTTTTGGCCTTTCTTCAAACGCTGAACAATTGTTTCAACTGATGGATTCAGCCAAACCGTCAGTCCATTTTCATTCATAAATTCCATATTCCCATGAAAACATGGCGTCCCGCCACCACAGGCAATGACCGCATGCACAGCTTTATCTGAGGCATTGTCCATGTCAACAATCCTGTGCAAAGCATCTCTTTCCAATTCCCTGAATCTCGGCTCTCCATGCAAAGAAAATATTTCACTGATGGATTGTTTTTCAGATGCCTCGATTTCATGGTCCAAATCCACAAATGCACAGCCAAAGCTTGCAGCAATTTTTTTACCACAATGTGATTTGCCAGAACCCATGAATCCCAATAGAAAAATCAGCATCTGAATAAATGTTTTGCAAAATTACTGAACTTCAAACCAAACTGGTTTTGCATCATCAAAGCTGCCATTGTAGTTGATAAACAATTCCTCACCTCTTTGAATATCCCTGATGGTTTTGATCTCCATTAAATCATTCTCAAAATCCATTTCATATTCACAATTTGAAGGATTGGCATGATTGTAAATGGAGATATAACCCAAACCCACACAACATTGCCTGGCATCTGGATTCCATTCAAAAATATAATCATGCAGCTTTGTTTGATCCAAATGAGCCCTGTCAGCTGCCTCCATGACAATTACAGGGGATATTTCAATGGTGGTACCAGCAGGAATATGATCTGCTGCGAACACGCCTCTGCCCCTTTTTTCGGTGGGAAGTACAATTAAATAAGGCTGGACCATAACTTAATATTGTAGGCTTGAAAACTATGATTAATTTTGCAAAAATCAATCTGAACAGATGATTCAATTCGATCAGGATATGACCCTACAGGAACAATTCGATTTCTTCCAACAAGAAGAAAACAGGAAAGACATGCCTGAATTTCTGAATGAATTGAATATCAGTGAAGTGGCACTTTTGATTGAAGAGAATTGGGAAAATGCAACCGAAATCGTCGATCACCTCTCTATTCACAGAGCAGCCAGCACTTTCAAGATTCTTGAATTGAGCATTCAAAAAGACATTATTCAGGAATTGCAGCCGCTTAAGACCGCAGCC
>SXYR01000007.1 GCA_005788265.1 Bacteroidota bacterium
ATCAGAATAAAAATGCCCGATCAGCAGGAAATACAGCTGCATGACATGATCCGAGGTGAGGTAGTTTTTCATTCACAAATGATAGATGACAAAGTGTTGTTGAAAGCAGATGGCATGCCTACTTATCACCTGGCAGTTGTGGTAGACGATCATGCCATGGAAATCACACATGCCTTCAGAGGTGAGGAATGGTTGCCCTCAGCACCTGTTCACGTGTTGCTTTGGCAATATCTTGGATGGAGCAATAAGATGCCACAATGGGCGCATTTACCGTTGATTTTGAAACCTGATGGACAAGGTAAATTAAGTAAAAGGGATGGCGACAGATTGGGGTTTCCTGTTTTTGCAATGGATTGGATGGATCCAAAATCAGGTGAACACATCAAGGGCTTTAAAGAAATGGGATTTTTACCTGATGCATTCATCAACATGTTGGCCATGCTTGGATGGAACGATGGAAGCGGCAAAGAAATTTTCAGCAAAGATGAATTGGTGCAACAATTTTCAGTGGAGCGTATCCACAAAGCCGGTGCAAAATTTGACTTTGAAAAAGCAAAATGGTACAACCATGAATGGATTAAAAAGAGCAGTACCGAACAACTGCTTCCGCTGGTTCATGATCTGCTGGCATCCCATCATATTCATTCCAATCAGGAGCTGTTGAAGACCTTGATTCCATTGACCAAAGAGCGTTGTCAATTGTTGAATGACTTTTTGAATCAACTGAAATATTTTTTTGCAGATCCACATGAGCTGGATGCTGAGGCAGTAAAACCTAAATGGGACCTCACAAAAGCATCTTTTTTTGAGCGTCTTGTGAAAGAATTGGAAGAGATTTCAACATGGAGCAGCGAGGCAATTGAAAAATGCTTCAAAGAAGTTGCGTCTGCACATGCATTAAAATCTGGAGATGTTCAACTGCCGTTCAGGATAATGATCGTTGGGGGAAAATTTGGTCCAGCTGTTTTTGAAATTGCCCACCTCATTGGAAAAGCATCAACTGTTCGAAGGATCAACAAGGGATTGGAACTGATCAATAAATAAATCACTATGAGCAATACATCTAGACCTATTCGGGTACTCATTGCAAAAGTAGGACTCGACGGACATGATCGGGGTGCAAAGGTCATTGCCACCTCCCTCAGAGATGAAGGAATGGAAGTCATCTACACAGGCCTAAGACAATCCCCTGAAATGGTGGTTGCAGCTGCACTTCAGGAAGATGTGGATGCTATTGGCATCAGTATTTTATCAGGTGCACACATGACAGTATTCCCAAAAATCATTGATTTGATGAAAAAAGAAGAGATGAACGATGTACTGTTAACAGGTGGAGGCATCATCCCAGAGCAGGAAATGAAAGAATTGGAAAAGTTGGGCGTTGGAAAATTATTTCCACCCGGAACCCATTCAAAAGAAATTGCAGACTATATCAAAACCTGGACAAAACAACATCGTTCATTTTAAAACGTACATTATGTATTCAACAATTGCAACAGAACAAAAAAACGGATTGTTGAAAATTACCATCAACAGGCCAGAAAAATTAAATGCCCTCAATGATATTGTACTCTCTGAATTGAAAACCATGCTTCTGTCCATGAGAGATGATGCATCCATCAAGGGTGCCATCATCACAGGTGCAGGTGAAAAATCATTTGTGGCAGGTGCTGACATTGGTGGATTTCTTCAAGTTGATAAAACCCAAGGAGCACAACTGGCAATGCATGGGCAAGATATTTTTTCGATGATAGAACAATCAGGCAAACCCATCATGGCAGCTGTCAACGGCTTTGCACTTGGTGGCGGCTGCGAATTGGCCATGAGCTGCCATTTTAGGTATGCATCAGCTGATGCAAAATTTGGACAACCTGAAATCAATTTGGGCATCATTCCAGGATACGGCGGAACCCAAAGACTCACACGACTGATTGGCAAGGGCCGTGCAATGGAACTGATGATGCGGGGTGACATGATCGATGCTGCGGAAGCCTATAGAATCGGGTTGGTAAACAAAGTAATCGCACACAATCAATTAATTGAAGAGGCAGTTGCAACCATGCAGTTGATCATTTCAAAACCCCAACCTGCCTTGAGCGCATTGATTGAGGCCACCAATGCCGCAGATGATGATACAAAAGATGGGTATGCTTCAGAAGCAAAATCATTTGGGCATGCATTTGCTTCTGACAACATGATTGAAGGAGTTACCGCCTTCTTGGAAAAAAGAAAGCCCAATTTCAAGTAAATTTGTAAACTCAATTACACAGCATGGAATTCAGGATTGAAAAAGATACAATGGGTGAGGTAAAAGTACCCGCCCATGCATATTATGGTGCGCAAACGCAAAGAAGTATTGACAATTTTAAAATTGCGCAGGACATCAATCCCATGCCAAAAGAAATCATACGAGCCTTTGCATACTTGAAAAAAGCTGCAGCCATCACCAACTTCGAAGCGGGAGTATTGAGTGAAGAAAAATGCAAACTGATAGGACAGGCATGTGATGAAATTTTAGAAGGAAAGTTAGACGAATACTTTCCACTGGTGGTATGGCAAACCGGAAGCGGTACACAAAGCAATATGAATGTGAATGAAGTGGTGGCATACAGAGGACACGTATTGAAAGGTGGTTCGCTGGGCGATAAAGAAAAATTTCTTCATCCAAATGATGACGTGAACAAATCACAATCATCCAACGATACTTTCCCAACAGCCATGCACATTGCGGCATATAAAATGATAGTTGAAACAACCCTTCCAGGTATGGAAAAACTGCGTGATACGCTAGCAGCCAAAAGCAAATCATTTATGCATGTTGTCAAGATTGGAAGAACCCACTTCATGGACGCCACACCACTTACACTGGGACAGGAATTCAGCGGCTATGTTTCACAACTGGATCACGGCATCAAAGCAATCAAGCATACCTTGGCGCATCTTGCTGAATTGGCCTTGGGTGGTACCGCAGTGGGGACCGGCATCAATACACCAGATAATTATGCCGTGCATGTTGCCAAGCACATAGCATCGCTCACAAAACTGCCATTTATTACAGCTGAAAATAAATTTGAAGCACTGGCTGCACATGATGCAATTGTAGAAACACATGGTGCATTGAAAACAGCAGCAGTAAGCCTGATGAAGATTGCCAATGATATCCGAATGCTGTCGTCTGGTCCGCGCAGTGGCATCGGTGAAATTTTTATTCCAGACAATGAACCCGGATCATCCATCATGCCCGGAAAGGTAAATCCAACACAGTGCGAGGCATTGACCATGATAGCAGCCCAGGTCTTGGGCAATGATGTTGCCATCAATGTCGGAGGAGCAAATGGACATTTTGAATTGAATGTATTCAAGCCCATGATGATCTACAATTTTCTACACAGTGCCCGATTGATTGGTGATGGATGTGTGAGTTTCAATGACAAATGTGCAACAGGTATAGAGCCGCTCTTTGATAACATCGACAAACACCTGAACAACTCCTTGATGTTGGTTACAGCCTTGAACACAAAGATAGGATACTACAAAGCAGCAGAGATTGCACAGAAAGCACACAAGGAAGGAACCACCTTGAAACAAATGGCGGTCAAACTTGGATACCTCACGGAAGCAGAATTTGATGCGTGGGTTGTTCCCTCAGACATGGTAGGAAAAATCTGATTCTCCATCTCGTCAGCGCTGACTTGCAATCAACAAATTGAGATCGGTATACTTTAATTTAAATCGCTGAGACAAATGGAAGTTGGTGAGGGATCCTTTGAAAAGATATACGCCGTTTCTGATATTCAGATTGTGCCATACCAATTTTTCCAATCCACCCTCATCTCCAATCCTTAACAACAAAGGCATGAGTACATTGCTGATGGCTTGAGATGCAGTTCGTGCAAATCCAGATGGAATATTGGGAACTCCGTAATGTATTACATCATATTTTTTAACGACCGGCTTTTCGTGGGACGTAACTTCTGAAGTTTCAAAACAACCTCCCCTGTCTATACTGACATCAACAATTACGCTGCCCGGTCTCATCATGGAAACCATTTCTTCGGTAACAACAACGGGAGTCCTTCCACCTGTTGAGGTGAGTGCACCAACTGCTACATCACATGTCTTCAATTGCTTTGCCAAAATCTTTGGCTCCAGCACGGATGTCCACATCCTAACACCAATGTTGTTTTGCAATCGCTTGAGCTTATAAATATTGTTATCAAATACTTTCACGCTTGCACCCATGGCCAAAGCTGTCCTCGCTGCATATTCACCAACAATGCCTGCACCAATGATGATGACCTTGGTTGGTGGAATTCCAGAAATTCCACCCAGCAATGCTCCCCTGCCCTGGTTGGAACTGCTGAGATACTGACCAGCTATCAGCATGACAGCACTTCCTGCGATTTCACTCATGCTTCTCACGATGGGATTATGTCCTGACTCATCTTTCAAATTTTCAAATGAGAGTGCAGTGATTTTCTTCTCCATCATTTTTTCAAGAATATGGGTCTTCATGACGGGGAGATGAATAGGAGAAATGATGGTTTGCCCCAGTGACAAAAGAGGAAGCTCCTCTTCGGAAACGGGAGCCGATTTCACAATGAGATCGCTTTGAAAAACATGTTTTTTATCTGGAACAATCTTTGCACCTGCCTCTGCATAATCATTATCAGAAAAATGTGCACCTTCTCCTGCCTTTTGCTCCACTGAAACGCGATGACCATTGTTCACCAAAACACCAACTGCATCTGGCGAAAGGGCAATCCTGTTTTCCTGAAATTCATTTTCCTTGGGAATCGCAATGGAAAGAGATGCAGAAGAAGGTTTTATATCCAGCGTTTCCTCCAGGGTTTCATAACTGATGCCGGCACTTACAAAAGGTTTTTTTGCCATTGCTTAAAAATACAACTGAAGATACTCAATTTTATGCTGATTCAACTTCAATTTGACGCTCCTCCCTGTCCACCATTGTCAGCCGGACGCTCAATGCATCTGCAGGTAAAATACCCCTGGCTTTCTGAGGCCACTCGATCAGGCAACATGTTCCACTGTATATATATTCTTCCAAGCCGGCACGAAATGCCTCTTGTTCATTGGATATCCTGTAGAAATCAATATGGACAATTTCATGGTACTTGCTATTTCCAGATGTTTTATACAAATTCATCAGTGAAAAAGTGGGACTGCTGACCGTATCCATTACATTCAAGCGCTTGCAAAGCGCCTTGATTAGGGTCGTTTTACCAGCACCCAGCTCCCCTTCAAAGGTAACTACACCAGAAGCAGGCATAACATCTATGATAAAATATGCAATCTCATCAATTTGATCCAGCGTGAAACTTCTTTTAAGCAAATGCATAGACCCAAAGGTAATTTAATATGTAATTTTGAAGCATGGAAAAAGTCAGCTGGAAAGTTGATGGAATGACATGCGCCAATTGTGCGCTGACCATCAATAAATACTTGGATAAACAGGGGATGCAACATATCCGTGTCAATCCCATTGATGGAGACGTTTCCTTTGAATTGATCCAGGGTGTCGATAAAAACACATTGAAAAAAGGAATAGATGAATTGGGCTATCATGTAACGGATGAAGCTTCTTCCAATAAAAAAACAAGGAAACCATTTCTGTCTACCAATGTCCAACGCCTGATATTCTGCCTTCCTTTTACCCTTGTGCTCATGTTGCACATGCTTGAATCTGTGATTCATATCCATTGGCTGATGAATCCCTGGATACAACTTACACTTTGTATGCCGGTGTTTCTGATTGGGATGCGCTTCTTTGGAAGGAGTGCCATCATAAGCATCCGAAATAAAATGCCCAATATGAACGTACTGGTAGCACTTGGTGCACTTGCGGCATTTTCATACAGCTTGATTGGTACTCTCATAGGACAAGGCGAACAATATTTATTTTACGAGACTGCAGCGACTATTATTACACTTGTATTTTTTGGAAACTATTTGGAGGATGCATCCATGCAATCAACACAGCGAGCACTCAAATCTCTGATGAAGTCCCAAAAAGTAATGGCCAACATGATTGCATTTGATGAAAACCACCAGGAGGTCATATTCCCCATTGAAAATACCCAATTAAAAGTGGGTGATTTGATATTAATAAGAAGCGGGGAACAGGTACCCATTGATGCTAAAATATTGTGGGGTGATGCACATGTGAATGAATCATTGCTCACAGGTGAATCCATCCCCGTTCATAAAAAAGCAAAAGACAATATCATAGGTGGCAGCATCCTAGAATCGGGTTCTGTAAAAGCACAAGTAACCGCCACTGGGGATGATACCATTTTGTCTGGAATTTTACAATTGGTGAAAGAAGCGCAAGGTGAAAAACCCCCTATCCAGCACCTGGCGGATAAAATCAGCAGCATTTTTGTACCAATTGTAGTGGGTATTGCGGTTGTTACATTTATAGGAAATTATATTTATCTCCAATCATTTACCGATGCGTTGTTGCGCAGCATCGCAGTATTGGTGATAGCTTGTCCTTGTGCGATGGGACTTGCCACTCCAGCTGCGATTGCTGTTGGGCTTGGCAGGGCAGCAAGAAATGGGATACTATTTAGAAATGCGACCAGTTTAGAAAATTTCCGAAATATCAGACAAGTGGTATTTGATAAAACGGGTACACTTACCACTGGATCATTCAAGCTTTCAAATTTCAAGCAAATCGATATCGACGAGCAAGCATTTAAAACCATTGTTTTTTCACTTGAGAAATATTCCACGCACCCAATTGCTGTATCCATTGCCGCTGCCTTTAAAGAAAAACAAGAGATCAAATGGAAATCGATTGAGGAAGTAAAAGGAATTGGAATGAAAGGAATAGATAAAGATGGAAATGAGTATTGGGCAGGGTCCTATAAGATTGCATCCTCATTTACAAATGAGTCCAATCACAATGTATACATCCTGAAAAACAATCAACTCATTGGCTGGCTGGACATGGAAGATGAAATCAGACCAGAGTCAAAAGAGATCATTGCACATTTAAAGAGATTGGGATTAAAAACAATCTTATTGAGTGGTGACAGAAAAGAAAAGTGCAAAATGATGCAAGAAAAATTGGGACTCGATGAGTTCATCGCTGAGCAGAGTCCCGAAGAAAAATTAATTAAAATAGCAGCACTCAGCAAAGAATCACCTACTGCAATGGTTGGAGATGGCATCAATGATGCACCTGCTCTTGCAAAGGCAACCATAGGCATTTCACTGAGTGAGGCATCCCAGCTGGCCATTCAAAGCGCACAGGTTGTTTTGATGAATTCAGGATTAAAAAAACTACCAACTGCGTTGGGACTTGGTAAACACACCTATATTACGATCAAGCAAAACTTGTTTTGGGCATTTTTCTACAATATCATCGCCCTTCCAGTTGCAGCGTTTGGCCTTCTAACCCCCACGCTTGGTGCCCTGGTGATGGGTTTAAGTGATGTGGTATTGGCAATTAATTCCGTGAGATTGTTTGTAAAAAAAGTAGTTTGATTCAAAAAAGATGAGTACCCCAAAAGACATCCTTCAACAATATTGGGGATATGATTCCTTCAGACCTATTCAAGAAGAAATCATTCAGTCGGTTTTAAATGCCAAAGACACATTGGCCATTCTGCCAACTGGTGGCGGAAAATCGATTTGCTTTCAGGTTCCAACTATGATTAAAGAGGGTACTTGCCTGGTGGTTTCACCATTGATCGCATTGATGATTGATCAAGTGGCAAGATTGAACAAATTGAATATTCCAGCAAAGGCTATTCACACAGGTTTGAATGCAGATGAAATTGAAGATATATTGAGCACATGTGAAGAAGGGTTGCTAAAATTTTTGTATGTGTCTCCAGAAAGATTAAGCAGCCAACGGTTTGTAGAGAGATTGCCGGATTTGCCTATTTCTTTGCTTGCAGTAGATGAGGCACATTGCATTTCTCAATGGGGATATGACTTCAGGCCTTCTTATCTGCACATTGCTGCAGTAAAGCCCATCCTAAAGGGTGTTCCTACGATCGCATTGACAGCCTCGGCAACACCAAAAGTCAAAGATGACATTGCAGAAAAATTGCAACTCAAAGATCCTGCTGGCTTCTTTGGATCGTTCATCAGGGAAAATCTTTCCTATCAGGCTGTTCAATGTGACGATAAAATGAATTTTATCATCAGACTGCTGAAACAGCATCCGGGTTCTGGTATTATTTATTGCAAAACCAGAAGGAAAGCAAAAGAACTCTCTGATCTCTTAAATCAATTTCAACTCAATACTGATTTCTATCATGCTGGTCTCAGCCAGGAACAAAGAAGTGAAAAACAAATGGCCTGGATGGATGGAAAAACAGATTGTATGGTATGCACCAATGCGTTTGGAATGGGAATTGATAAAGCCGATGTTCGTCTTGTTGTTCATATTGATGTACCAGATTGTATTGAAAATTACTACCAAGAGGCTGGAAGAGCCGGACGTGACGGACAATATGCTGAAGCATATTTGCTTTATATGGAGAGGGACCTTGCAAATCTCAAATCGCTGCCAGATCTAAAGTACCCTGGCATTGAAACCATAAGAAAAATCTATAAAGCCCTGTGCAATCATTTTCAGATACCAGCAGGACTCGGTGCCGGTGAACATTTTGATTTTGATATTCAATCATTTGCATCTGCATTCAAATTGAATCTATTTGAAATTCTGTATTGCCTGGAAATTCTTAAACAAGAAGAAATAATTGGTTATCAGGAGCAAGTATTTACCCCCTCCACGGCCATGTTTGTATGCGACCGGGTCGGACTGGAATCTTTTGAGAAAGACTTCCCGAATATGGAACCGCTCATAAAAATTCTCCTGAGAACTTATGGAGGGATTTTTGATATCTCAACAAAAATCAATGAACATCAGATAGCATGGCTACTGAAATGGGATATTTCAAATGTCAAAAAAACACTTCAACAACTTCATCGCAATGGCCTGATCGAATACAAGTCAGCCAAAGAGCAAGCCCAAATTTATTTTTTAGAAGATAGGATTATTGCCGAAGAATTGAACATAGACTTTGTCCAATACCGTTCAAGAAAATCAGCATATGCTGCCCGGATTCAACAGATGATTTCATATGTCAAAAACATTGATTGCAGGTCTGTCTTTATCGCTGCTTATTTTGGAGACAAAGCAGGGATAGATTGCGGAATCTGTGACACGTGTATTTCAAAAAATAAATCAACGAGAGAGAATTCAGATATAACCGACTTATTAAAAAAAATTAAAATCAAGATTTCTGAGCAACCCTTGAATATGAAAGACCTTTATGAAATAACTGGAGCTGAAATGGATGTCGTTAAAAAAGCGTTGGGATTTCTTGAGTCTGAGGGATTGATCGGTATGAATTTAGAGGGTCAATTTGAATTAAAAAAAAAGGGCCAGGATAGAAATCCAGCCCGTTTTAAAATCCAATATCCTATGAAAAACCGTAGTGAAGATATACAATAAATCATATTTGCTATGAAAAAAGTCCACTTTTTTTAAAAAAAAACCGGATATTTTATTTTTTTTATTTTCGGATAGCCAGTGAAATTTACAAAAAACTACATTTAGATGATTTTTTTAAAGAATTTGTATTTTTTGTGATAAAAGTCACATTTCCTCCTCCCTTTCAAGCATTAAAATTGCACTTTGTTGCACGATATAGTATTTATTTCCCTCATATACTATCTCAGTAGCAGCATTTACTAAGAAAATAGCCAGGTCACCCTCCTTTGCCTGAAGTGGCACATATTTGACTTTTTCTTCATCTGTTTTCCAGGATTCGTCTTCCACAGGCATGGGAATCACAAATCCGGGTCCGGTTTTGATCACTACCCCTTGCTGAACCTTTTCCTTCTCCTGCACCCCCGGAGGCAGGTAGAGTCCGCTTTCGGTTTTCTCATTGGGCTTGGACGGCCTGATTAAAACCCTGTCACCTATCACAATCAATTTTTTAAAAGTGTTCTCTGGGGTCAGTCTCATGTTGTATAAAATTTGTTAGATCATAGCAAATTCCAAAAATCATGCCTGTTTAACAAAATTTTATTCGCTCAGGCCATTACTTATCATCAACTTAAATTTATTTTGTCTAAAACAAGCAATTATGTCAGTTCAAACAAAGCACAAGATCCTACTCTGTGAAGATGATGCCAATTTAGGACTGGTATTGAAGAACTTCCTGGAGTTAAACGAATTTGAGGTTGTACTTGAGAGAGATGGACGATTGGGACTGGCAGCATTTCAAAGAGAAAAATTTGACATTTGTCTTCTGGACGTCATGATGCCCAAAATGGACGGGTTCGCACTGGCAGAGGAGATAAGAGACATCAATCCGGATATACCCCTTTTCTTCCTCTCAGCCAAGTCTATGAAGGAAGATCAAATCAAAGGATATAAACTTGGGGCGGATGATTATATTACCAAGCCATTTGACTCTGAACTCCTGCTCTTTAAAATAAAAGCAATTTTAAAAAGAAATGAAGAGCAACACAAGGAACAGGAGAATGTTGAATATGATCTTGGAAAATACCACTTTATTCCAAAACTCAGAGAGCTTTCGATAGATGGAAAGAAAGTAACACTTTCACCGAAAGAAAATGAGTTGTTGAAAATGTTGAGTGAATACAAAAATGATTTGCTGCAAAGAGAGTTGGCCTTGAAAAAAATATGGGGCAACGACAATTATTTCAATGGCAGGAGCATGGATGTATACATTGCAAAACTGCGCAAATACCTGAAGGAAGATCAGAATGTTGAGATCGTCAACATCCACGGCAATGGATTCAGGTTGCTGGTAAAATAATTTCACTGTAAAATCTAGAAAAGCAGATTTCCATTACCAGCCTTGGGTGTTCGCCCCAAGTGCTCATATGCTCTTGTGGTAACTTCTCTTCCACGCATGGTTCTCTGAAGAAACCCCTCTTGAATCAAGAATGGCTCATAGACATCTTCGATGGTTCCTGATTCTTCCCCAACTGCAGTGGCGATGGTGCCCAACCCTACGGGGCCTCCTTTGAACTTATCTATGATGGTGGCCAATATTCTATTGTCCATTTCATCCAATCCATGCTCATCCACCTGCAATGCCTTCAAGGCATGCTTGGTGATGGCAATATCTACAACCCCATTCCCCAATACCTGTGCAAAGTCCCTTACCCTTTTCAACAGTCCATTTGCAATCCTTGGAGTTGCACGGCTTCTTCTTGCAATTTCTTTCGCTGCGTCTGAAGTGATTTTGGTTTGCAAAATGCCAGCAGAGCGCACGATGATGGTTTCAAGCACCTCGCTGTTGTAGTATTCCAATCTTGATTTGATCGCAAAACGGGATAAAAGTGGGGCCGTAAGCAACCCGCTTCTCGTGGTTGCTCCAATCAATGTAAATGGATTCAAATTGATCTGAATGGTTTTGGCACTGGGACCTCCATCAATCATGATATCAATTTTAAAATCTTCCATCGCTGCATACAAATATTCCTCCACCACATTGCTGAGTCGATGGATTTCATCGATGAACAATACATCGTTGGGTTCAAGACTTGTCAGCAATCCGGCCAAATCTGCAGGCTTCTCAATAACCGGCCCGGATGTTTCCTTTATGCTGGCCCCCATTTCCCGGGCAACAATTCTCGACAAAGTTGTTTTTCCCAATCCCGGGGGACCGTGAAACAGCACATGATCGAGGGATTCACCTCTGAGCTGTGCAGCCTTGATAAAAACTTTTAAGTTTTCTATGATGCCTGGTTGTCCGGAAAATTCTTCAAGGCTGCCAGGACGTATGCTGTTCTCAAACTCTTTATCACCAGCAATGCCGGATGAGTGTTGGGGATCCAGATTTGGATTCATCATACCTTGAAATTACATCATTCCCATGTAACCCATGGGTGTTGTTTGCGTATTAAATAACTACGTTGATCATCTTGTTTTTAACATAGATGATTTTTTTGGGCTGCTTTCCTTCCAGCCATTTTTGGACCACTGGTTCTTGCATGACCAGCTGTTCAATCTGATCTTGGGTAATATCTAATGCAAGCATCATGGTCGTCCTGGTTTTGCCGTTGATGGCAATGGGATATTCTTTTGAAGTTTCAATCAAATATTCCTTCTCTACCTCTGGATAGACTGCATCGAGCACAGAACCGCTGCAACCTATTGCATTCCACAATTCCTCACTAACATGTGGGGCATAGGGAGACAGTACAACCAGGAATTTCTGCAATAACTCTTTTGAATGACAATGCAAGTCTGTAAGCTCATTCAAACCTATCATAAATGAGCTCACAGCGGTATTGAATGAAAATTTCTCAGTATCGTCTTCCACTTTTTTCAACATCTTGTAAAATGCTTTCCAGGCCTCGTTGCTGGGGACATCATCTGTAACAAGCAGTCCCTTTTCTGCATCGTAAAACAATCTCCAGAATTTTTTTATGAAGCGGTGTACCCCTTCAATTCCTTTTGTATCCCATGGTTTATCCTGTTCAACGGGTCCTAAAAACATCTCATACATCCGGAAAGTATCTGCACCATATTTTTGAACGATGTCATCTGGATTCACCACATTGAAATAGCGTTTGCTCATCTTTTCTTGCCTGCTGCCACATATATATTTACCATCCTCGGTGATGAAAGAAGCATCTGAGAAATCCGGTTTCCACTTTCTGAAAGCATCCATGTTCAATTCGAGTCCATCTACCATGGATACATCTACATGCAACTCATCTGTTTCATGTTGAAGCTTGAGTCCTGATGATACAAATTGCTTGGTCCCACGGATTCTGTACACAATTCTGGAATCACCGCCAATCTTTCCCTGGTTGAGCAATCTTTTAAATGGCTCCTCGAAATGTATATACCCCAAATCAAAGAGTGCCTTGGTCCACATGCGTGAATACAACAAATGACCCACTGCGTGCTCCGTTCCACCAATATATAAATCAACTTGCCCCCAGTACTTGCTCGCTTCTTTCGCACAAAACTCCTGGTCATTTTGCGGATCCATGTATCTCAAAAAATACCAGCTGCTTCCTGCATAGCCTGGCATGGTGTTGACTTCCCTGGTTCCCCCATCATGACTTACCCAGTCCCTCAAATTGGCCAGCGGACCCTGTGCATCTGGTCCAGGTTTTAGATCGTTCAATGCAGGCAGTTCCAGAGGCAAATCCGCTTCAGAAAGAGGCAAAGCGAGATCATCTTTCCAAACAATTGGAAATGGCTCTCCCCAATAACGCTGACGGCTGAATGCCGCGTCGCGCATTTTGTAATTGGTTTGTCGTTTGCCAATGCCCAATGATTCCAATTTTTCGATGGCGATATTGATCGCATCTGCCATTTTCAGTCCATTCATAAATCCACTGTTATGAAGAATGGCTTCTTTTGTCGGATTGGCTTCCTCACCTGTATAAAAATTTCCTATGATATTGGTTATGGGAATCTTGAAATGTTGGGCAAATTTAAAATCACGTTCATCTCCGCATGGCACTGCCATGATTGCACCAGTTCCATACCCAGCCAATACATATTCACTGATCCATATCGGAATCTTGCGATTTTCAAATGGATGTTGACAAAAAGCACCTGTGAAAACACCAGTAATTTTTTTTTCAGCCATTCGTTCACGCTCACTTCTGCTGTTGACATAGTTGATGTATGCTGTAACTTCTTTGGTTTGTCCGACGCTTACAATCTGGCTGACCAATTCATGCTCCGGAGCAATCACCATGAAATCAATTCCAAAAATTGTATCGGGTCGGGTTGTATATACTTTTAATCGTTGAGAGGAAAAATTAGCTTCATCGGACACTATGTTGAAATCAATCTCAGCACCATAACTTCTTCCAATCCAGTTGGACTGCATTTCTTTCATGCTTTCACTGAATTCAACCGTATCCAGCCCTGCGAGCAATCTTTCAGCATATTCAGTAATCCGCAGATACCACTGACGTAATTTTTTCTTGACGACCGGATGACCACCCCTTTCGCTGACACCATTGATCACTTCATCATTTGCAAGTACCGTACCCAATGCTTCACACCAATTCACTTCTCCTATACCACAGTAGGCCAAACGATAATGCATCAATATTTCAGATTGTTGTTTTGGTTTAAATCCAGACCATTCAGCCGCAGTAAAATGAATATTGCGATCACCAGGACAAACAAATTGATGATTCCCTTCCTTGACGAAGATGTCTTTAAGCTCCGCTATTCTCCTTGCTTTCTGTACTTTCCGGTCAAACCAACTGTCAAACAGTTGAAGAAAAATCCATTGCGTCCACTTGTAATATTGTTTGTCAGATGTCCTTACCTCCCTGCTCCAATCGTAACAAAATCCAATTTTATCCAATTGTGAACGGAAGGTTGCAATATTTTGTTCGGTTGAAACAGCTGGAGGGATGCCATGATCGATTGCATATTGTTCTGCAGGAAGCCCAAAGGAATCGTATCCCATGGGATGCAAAACATTGAACCCTTTTAGACGCTTGTATCTGCTGTAAATATCACTCGCGATGTATCCCAGCGGATGACCTACGTGCAATCCCGCTCCGCTTGGGTATGGAAACATATCAAGCACATAATATTTGGGCTTGGGGGAATGGTTGGAAACTTTGTATGCATTGGAAGCATTCCATTTTATTTGCCACTTTTTTTCTATTTCGCCGAATGCATACTCCATGAATATTCCTTTATTTTAACGATGTGCAAAGGTACGCAAACCCCTCAAAATTGTTATTTTTGATCTCCACTAGGACAAATCCAGTAAAATTCAAGATGCAATGATGACAACCCAGGGAAAAGGATCAATGAAAAAAAGCAAACCCTCCTATTTCATGGCCATATTGGGAGTTGCTTTGGTACTGTTTATTCTCGGAATACTTGGATGGCTTGTCATCAATACAAGTAAATTGGAAACTTATTTCAAAGGAAGTGTCCAAGTACATGCCTTTGTCAGAGAGGGAAGTCCACAGAAAGATATTGATGTAGTTAAAAACATCATCAAATCAAAAACCTATGCCCGCAATGTCGAATACATAACCAAAGAGAAAGCAAGAGAAACATTTATTGGCGATGGAAATCAAGACTGGAACAAGGTGCTTGATTACAACCCATTGCCGGCCAGCATAGATTTTTATCTTGAACCCGACTATGTCAACAAGGACAGTCTAAAAGTTATTACTGCCGAAATCATGAAAAACTTCATCATCAGTGAAGTAAAATATCCAGATGCGGTGGTTACCAATTTAAACAACGTAGTTAAAAAAGCAGGATACTTTTTACTTGGATTGGCAGGTATATTGGCACTGATTGTGATTATACTGATAGACAATACCATCAAACTTGCCATGTTTTCCAACAGATTTTTGATCAAGACCATGCAAATGGTTGGTGCAACCAGGTGGTTTATTTCAAAACCATTTGACTCCAAAGCGATCATCAACGGACTCATCAGTGCATTGTTGGCAATAACTGCCATCTTGGTTTTGATATATGCAGTAGAAAGCTGGTGGCTCCCCGAGATCAAGGCATTGAAAGACAACACCAGCTTGTTCCTATTGTTCCTGGCCCTGATTCTCATTGGGATAAGCATTACCTTTATCAGCACACACCGGAGTGTGACGAAGTATCTTAAAATGAAACTCGACGACCTCTATTAATTTCTAATGAATGGAAACAAAAAACACACCTCTTTTTGGAAAGCAGAATCTCGTTTGGATGCTTGTAGGATTGATTGTCATTGTACTCGGCCTGGTTCTGATGGCAGGGGGCAAGAGCATGGATCCCACTGTGTTCAATGAAAATGAAGTCTATAGCTTCACCAGGATCACACTGGCCCCTATATTGATTGTAGCTGGACTTTTGATTGAGGTATTTGCCATCATGAGGAAGAGCAATTAATATTCTTCATTGTCATGAGTTATATACAGGCCATTGTGCTAGCCATCATTGAAGGGATCACTGAATTTCTACCTGTATCCTCGACTGGACATATGGCCATTGCTTCCGCATTTTTTGAAACAGCAGGCAATCCATTTACAAAACTGTTTGAAATCGTCATTCAATTTGGCGCAATACTATCTGTGGTGGTATTGTATTGGAAAAAATTCATACAATTCAAAAGACTGGATTTTTATATCAAACTTTTAATTGCCATCCTACCTGCACTTGCATTTGGTGCCCTGTTCAAAAAACACATTGACACCGTATTGGAAAAACCTATTTTCATTTCATCCGTTTTGTTTGTCGGCGGGATCGTTTTGTTGTTTGTAGACAATTGGTTCAAAGAGCCAGTCATTGATGCTGAAGAAAAAATAAATTATAAAAAATCATTTTTTATTGGCTGCTACCAGGTACTGGCAATACTTTTACCAGGACTCAGCAGAAGTGCTGCAACAATCATAGGAGGAATGCAACAGAAATTAACCAGAAGTGCCGCTGCAGAGTTTTCATTCTTTTTAGCAGTACCAACCATGTTTGCTGCAACTGCAAAAAGCCTTTACGACATATGGAAAGAAGAGCCAGCCCTGTTGAATACGGATGGGATCACTGCATTGCTGCTCGGCAGCACCATTGCTTTCGTTGTAGCACTTTTTGCCATCAAATTTTTTATTGGATTCCTTCAAAAAAATGGTTTCAGGGTTTTTGGATGGTACAGAATCATTTTGGGATTGATACTGTTTGCACTGATTTACACAGGGCATCTCGCCTGATTTTCAAATAAAAAACGATATCAGTTCTTTTACCTATCTTACTGATAAGATATGTTCATATGGATAATCGAAAAAAAATACAGCGTGCTTGGTCGATGTATGACTGGGCAAACAGCGTATACAACCTCGTCATCACCTCGACCATCTTTCCTGCATATTATGTTGCAGTCACCAGCAGCAACAGCGATGAACAGTCGTACGTAAACTTTTTCGGCTATCAGTTTATCAATACAGCGCTGCAGAATTATGCATTGGCAATTGTTTTCTTAATCGTGGCAGTCACTTCGCCCATCCTTTCATCCATTGCAGATTACAGAGGGAACAAAAAAGCCTTCATGCGGTTTTTTGTCATCCTCGGTTCAATTGCATGTTCCATGCTCTTTTTTTTCACCCCTGAAAAAATTGAATGGGGAATGATTTTTTTCGCTTTGGCAGCTTTGGGATTTTGGAGCAGCTTGGTTTTCTATAATTCATATTTACCTGATATAGCAACACCAGAGGAAAGAGACGGACTCAGTGCAAGAGGGTTTGCAATGGGTTATATTGGAAGCGTTTTACTACAGCTGATTTGCTTTGTGATCATACTTAAGCCCAATATGTTTGGATTGGATCCCAATGACAAAACACTGGGTCCAAGAATTTCATTTTTGCTGGTAGGATGCTGGTGGTTGGGATTCTCACAAATCACTTTCAGGGCACTCCCCTCAAACACTGAACAAAACAAGAAATTAAAAAAACACCTGCTCCTTAACGGATTCCATGAATTGAAACAGGTTTGGAACCAGGCAAAACAGATTCCTGCACTCAAACGATTTCTCATCTCCTTCTTTCTATTCAGCGTGGGGGTACAAACCGTCATGCTGGTGGCTGCCAGTTTTAGCAAAAAGGAAATTTTCCCAAAGCCAGAAGATGAACCAAAGCTTATCATGACAATTATACTCATCCAGCTGGTGGCGCTGATAGGCGCAATAGTGATGAGTTGGCTAAGCAAAAAGATTGGAAATATTTACACGCTGGTAGTGGCTGTTTTTATTTGGATTGGCATTTGCCTGTGGGGATATTTTATTCAATCGCAAACTGAATTTTACATCCTTGCAGCGTGTGTAGGATTGGTCATGGGTGGCATTCAAACCATTGGAAGAAGCACCTATTCAAAATTAATTCCTTCAACAGATGACACAACCTCATATTTCAGCTTTTACGATGTAACTGAAAAAATTGCACTTACCATCGGACTCTTTCTTTTTGCAAGAAATGAAGAACTTACGGGAAGCATCAGAAATTCAATCCTTGTACTGATGCTGTTTTTTATTTTTAGTTTTTTTGCCTTGTTGTATACCAAAAAAGTTGTTACAAAAGAGAAATATGCAAGTTTATTCCATTGATGCGGGAATGTTCAAACTGGATGGTGGTGCCATGTTTGGAGTAGTACCTAAATTGTTATGGCAGAAATTAATTCCCGCCGATGAAAACAATCTTTGCACATTTTCCATGAGATGCCTCTTGGTTGTCGATGGTACAAGAAAAATTCTCATTGATACCGGAATGGGAAATAAACAATCAGATAAATTCTTTGGACACTACCACCCCTCAGGAAATAACCTGTTGAACTCATTGAAAGAAAATGGTTTTGGTAAAGAAGATATAACAGATGTATTGCTCACCCATTTACACTTTGACCATTGCGGAGGTGCAGTTGATCAATCACAGAAACCGACATTTCCAAATGCAATCTATTGGACTTCCAAAAAGCATTGGGAATGGGCAGTACATCCGAATGCCAGAGAGAAAGCATCATTTCTGAAGGAAAATATTCTTCCTCTCATGGAACATGGGGTAATTAAATTCATTGAAGAGAACATGCAGCAGAGAACCCGTTTTTCAGATCATATTGAAATCCTCTTTACAAACGGTCATACGAAAAGCATGATGCTTCCCATGATTCAATTTAAGCATCATACATTCGTTTACATGGCAGATCTCATCCCTACAGCCGCACATATTCCATTGCCCTACGTCATGGGATATGATATGTTTCCAATGACCACCATTGCTGAGAAGGAGACTTTTCTAAAGGAGGCAATCGATAAAAGATACATCCTTTATTTTGAACATGATGCCGATACAGAGTGCTGCGATGTCATCCAAACTGAAAAAGGGTTTGCAAAAGGCGCTGTTCATCAAATACGCGACTTCTAATCATCTCCATGTGATGAGGGCATCGAAGGGATAACGGAGGTTTTTGAATTTGACCATATCGACTTTAACACTTCCAACGCTGATAGGACTTTCAATTCTCAAAGGCAGGTGATTGCCATCATCTGATACCCATACCGTCATAAGTTCACCTCCTTTGAATACAGTGCCACTGATCAACATGGGCTTGAACTTGATGGCATTAAAAATCCCATAACGGGTCTTGATGACTTCTTTCCCAAGGTATCGGATATACAGGTTGTGTACTGCATCATCAATGAACATGCTGAACGGAATTTTCTCTCCAATGGTTCGTTTTGAAAAATCAATATTTCTTGCGTAATACACGGCACTCAAAACATCCTGAATACAAGTAGGAACATTGAAACTGCCTTTGGGGGTGGTAGCTTTTTTCTCATCGTGGTTAAATTGAACCAACTCATCTTTTCTGAAACTACCCTCTTCAACATGCCGCACAAAACGGTATGGCTTTAAAGTAGCGGTGTCTATATAGGTTTCA
The DNA here is from genome assembly GCA_005788265.1 of Bacteroidota bacterium. Classification (GTDB taxonomy): domain Bacteria; phylum Bacteroidota; class Bacteroidia; order Chitinophagales; family Chitinophagaceae; genus Pollutibacter. Next base: position 19,448 of record SXYR01000007.1, read on the forward strand.
TATTTATCCCTGACCTTGAAAATCCAATCGTAAGATGGATTGGAAGTTCCCAAGCCTACGATATGATATACAGGTTTGTTGTTTACTTTGGCATTGCTCACGGTAAAAGAAGCATTTCCTGCATCTACATAGAGCCCAATGACATTGTAAAAGATTTTAAAATTAACCTGCTCGTTCCCTGTAAAGGAAATGTTTTGGACGCCACAAAAATCATTGTCCGCAGTCAGCGAAACTGAAAATGCAACGAAAATGAACAAAAAAAGAAATCTCCTGATCAGAATCATTGGGCAAAGATAAATGTGTTCGGAAGCAATCCGTAAAAAGAATTGAAGAACAATTGATTAAATGTTTATTTTTCAATTTGGGCAATAGGCCTGACAATTACCCAAAAAGCACCGATGATCGCCGGCAACACTACATTGAGGAACCAGATAATGGTCGCTCCGATGGTAATACCTAAAAGATTTGACGTATACATCGAGAAAAGTAAGTAGGACAACTCCCATCTCAAGCCAATTTCTAAAAATGAGACTGTAGGAATGACCACCAACCCAAATACCATCAATGAAACACCTATGAAGGTTGAAAAAAAAGAAAGTTCAAGACCCAGCCAAGTAAAAATCAACCAATATTGAAAAATAAAAACAAGTGATTTCAGCAAGGTCAAGCCAATGAGCGCAAAAGATGTATCAAAGCCCAACTGCATGCATTCGCCAAGCGTAGGTTTAAGTTTTCTCAAGAATGAGAGATTGGACAACAAACTTAATATGCGATGCTGCATAACAAAAAATGTGACAGATAGCAGAAATATTACAGGAGAAATGATCTGCAAACCATGCAGCATATTGGAAACAAGTCTGGGTAGTTTATGAGACACCAATGATGCATCAAGAAAATACAAAGCGATGGATGCAAAAAAACAATAAACCGTTATCTGTATAATGATGTTGTATACTGTAAATGCAGTCCCGACAGCACGTTTATCCGAAGGCAAATACATGATTCTTCCTATAAATTCTCCCAAACGATTCGGTGTGACAAATGAAAAAGACAACCCGGCAAAAATCATTTTCAAAGAAGTTACCCATTTGACTGGGAAAGCAGTTGCTCTCAACATCATCTTCCATTTTACTGCTTCTAGGCCCCATTGAACAAACATCAATAAAAAAGAAATCAGCGGCAGCATGACCCCATTGCTGATGATGCGCTGTTTAATTGCATGCTGATCAACAGCAAGATTGGGACTGGCCTTGAGTTCATGGATAAGGTGATAACCTATGAGCAAGAGCAACAATGGCCCTGCCACGTAGTTGATGATTAATTTGATATTTTTGTTGATGTTCACCATTAAACAGCATGCGCTTGAAACGGAAAAGTAAAATTATTTTAGGAATCGACCCAGGAACTGTAATAATGGGTTTCAGCATTATTGAAACAAATGGCAGTAAAATTGACATGCTTGAAATGGATGTTGTGAAGCTGAACGGGAAAAAAGACATGTTTGTGCGCCTTGGAATCATCAATGAAACCATTCAAACACTGATTGATAAATACCAGCCAGATGCCATGGCAATTGAGGCACCATTTTTTGGGAAAAATGTCCAAAGCATGCTCAAGCTTGGAAGGGCACAAGGTGTAGCCATCGCCGTTGCCATGTCCAACAAAGTAGCAGTTGCTGAATACTCTCCAAAAAAAGTTAAGCAATCCATTACAGGAAACGGAAATGCCACAAAGGAACAAATTTGGAAAATGTTGAATAATATCATGCGCCTTAAACATACCATTCGTTATTTTGATGCTTCTGATGCTTTGGCTGTGGCCGTATGTCATCAGTTCAATGATCAGGCAGTCCTGATTCCAAAGTCAACTTCTAAAAGAAAATCTCCAAAGAAACAAAGCTCCAGCTGGAGTACATTCATTCAGCAAAATCCTGAGAGGGTGGTAAAAAAATAATCAGGAAAGATGGGCAAGGATCATTGATTGTGCCTGCTGCAGCTCCTCCTGTGTGGGCTTTAATTTTTTTCTGGTAAAATTCAAATCATCTGCAGTGTGAATGGGAACCAGGTGAACATGTGCATGAGGAACTTCCAGCCCTATGACAGCAATACCACAACGTTTGCAAGGAAATGCTTTTTCAATGGCTTTCGCAATCGGCTTTGAAAAAGATAAAATTTCACGCAGCTCTTCATCACTCAAATCAAATATATAATCCGTTTCTATTTTAGGTACTACCAATGTATGTCCGGGCACCAGCGGAAAAACATCAAGGAATGCATAAAAACGATCATTCTCCGCAATTTTATGGGAAGGAATTTCTCCCTTAATGATTTTGCTGAAAATACTTGACATCATTAAATGGTTATCTTGTCAATGTGAAATACAATTTTACCATTGGGTGCTTGAATTTCTGCTTCATCCCCTACTTTTTTACCCAACAACCCTTTACCAATAGGTGAAGTCACTGAAATTTTCTGCAATTTCAAGTCAGCCTCTTTCTCAGAAACGATTTGATAGGTCACTGATTTTTTGGTAGCCTTGTTGGTGATGGTAACTTTTGTCAAGATAGAGACCTTGGATGTATCAATTTCTGATGCATCCAAGATACGTGCATTTGCCAATTCGGTTTCCATGCGGGAAATCCTTGCCTCTAACAATCCTTGTGCTTCTTTTGCAGCATCGTACTCAGCATTTTCTTTGAGGTCACCCTTCTCCCTTGCCTCCGCAATTGCCCTGGAAGCGGCAGGCCTGTCAACTGTCTTCATCTTATGAAGTTCAGCCTTCATTAGCTCCAGTGTTTCCTTGGTAACATACATTACGCTCATAGTGTCACATTTAGCTTGGGTTTGAAAAAAATAGCAACGCCTCAGAATGAACTGGGGCGTTGCTGTAATACAAAGTTACATAAATTCCCGAAAATCAATTTTCAAATAACATGTCCAATTTTTGGATAATTGTCTCAGCCATTTTCAAAAGTGACTCCTGGCTATAACCGGCGATATGCGGGGTGATGATTAGATTGTTTCTATTTAACAAATTCTTAAGTATCTTATTTTCTTCGTCAGTGTAAGAAATAAGATCCTCATTCTCAAGCACATCCAATCCTGCAGCTGCTATCAACCCCTTGTCCATCGCCTCTATCAAAGCCTTGGTCTCAACTACTTTTCCCCTTGAGGCATTCAAGAAAAAAGGATTTCGTTCTAGCGCTGCAAAAAAAGCCTGATTTGCAAAATATGTTGTCTCCTCTGTAAGTGGAAGGTGCAAGCTGATAACATCTGCATATGAAAGTATCTGTTCCAAAGAAGCTTCCCTCACATGATTCTCGGCAAAACCATTTTTATATTTATCATACGCCAATATTGTAACATCAAATGATGATAATAAATGGGCAAAAGCGGCGCCTGTATTTCCGAATCCGATGATGCCAACTGTTTTGCCTGTCAACTCGATTCCCCTGTTGGCATCCCTGATCCATTTGCCCCCAATAACTTCCAGATGAGATTTTTCGATTTTGTGCATGAGGGACAGCAATGTTCCCAGACAGTGTTCTGCAACGGAATTACGATTCCCTTCCGGACTGCTGAAACACCCAATGCCTTTCGACTTTGCATATTCCACATCAACAATCTCCATCCCACTGCCCAATCTTCCAATCCACTTCAGCTGTGTTGCACGATCCAGTAGATCAGCATCAATTTTTAAACGTGTGGTGATGACCAACCCCTCATATTGATGCACGATGTTCTTCAAGTCTTGATAACTTATTTTCTCTTGTACATCCACTTCATAGCCTCGCTGCATGAGCGATGTACGAAGAACCGGATGAGCAAACGCTGTAAGCAATACCTTTCTCACTTCATTATTTTTAGCAAATGAACAAAATCTTCTACCGAAAGCTGTTCAGCTCGCTTGGTAAATATCTCATTGCCCAACACTGCCTTATCAAAAAATCCTTTTAAAGGATTGCGCAATTGTTTTCGACGCTGAGAGAAAGCAGCTTTTACAAGAATTGAAAACTTGCGATGATTTTCAATGCCGTATGGATTCCCTTTGTACAAGAGACAGATTACTCCACTTTTAACTTTAGGAGGAGGATTGAATGCCTCTTGACCTACATCGAAAAGATACTTGGCTTCAAAGTATGCTTGAACCAGTACGCTGATGATTCCGTAATCTTTTGTACCGGGATTTGCACAAATTCTCTCTGCTACTTCCTTTTGAAACATGCCCACCATGACTTCAACCTGCTCACGCCATTCGATGACCTTGAAAACAATTTGGGTTGATATATTATAAGGAAAGTTTCCAATCATGGTAAACTTACCGTCAAAAGGACAAGCAACTTCCAATATACTTCCTTCTACCATTTGTGAATGCAGGTTTGGAAATGAAGAAGTTAGAAAGTCAAT
>SXYR01000060.1 GCA_005788265.1 Bacteroidota bacterium
ACATCGGGTGTTCATACACCTACCTTTGATATTGACGAAGATGCAATTGAAATTGGTATGAGGATGATGGCAACTTTGGGCGCCACACTCTAACCATTTGAAATTTTAAATCAGCCATATGCAACAAAAACTAAGGAAAGAACAAGCGTTGGAGTACCATGCCAAAGGAAGACCTGGTAAAATTGAGGTGGTCCCAACAAAAGAAGCGAAGACACAAAGAGACTTATCACTTGCCTATTCTCCTGGCGTTGCAGAGCCATGCAAAGAGATTCATGAAAATGTTGAGAACGTATACAAATACACTGCCAAAGGAAATTTGGTCGCAGTGATCAGCAACGGAACTGCTGTACTTGGATTGGGTGATATTGGACCAGAGGCAGGAAAACCTGTCATGGAAGGAAAAGGAGTGCTTTTTAAAATATTTGCAGACATCGATGTATTTGATATAGAAATTGCAGAAAAGGATCCTGAAAAATTTGTAGAAATTGTAAAAGCACTGCAACCAACTTTTGGCGGTGTAAACCTAGAAGACATCAAGGCTCCAGAATGTTTTTACATTGAACAGCGATTGAAGGATGAAATGAATATCCCCGTGATGCATGATGATCAGCATGGTACTGCCATCATCAGTTCTGCAGCTTTGTTGAATGCACTTGAATTACAGGGAAAAGATATTTCTAAAGTGGTATTCGTCGTCAATGGCGCAGGTGCAGCTGCAATGGCCTGTGTTGAATTGTACATGGCGCTTGGTGCAAAAAGAGAGCATGTGCTGATGTTTGATTCTAAAGGCCTCATACACAAGAAAAGAGAGGATTTGGATGAAAGAAAAAAATTCTTTGCAGTTGATAAAAAAGAAATGACGCTGGAGCAGGCATTCAAGGGAGCAGATGTATTCATCGGACTCAGCAAGGGAAATGTAGTAAGCAAAGAAATGGTAAAGTCAATGGCTAAAAATCCAATAGTATTTGCCATGGCCAATCCAGATCCCGAAATCAGTTGGGAAGATGCTACCTCTTGCAGAGAGGACATCATCATGGCAACAGGAAGGTCAGACTATCCCAACCAGGTGAACAATGTATTGGGCTTCCCCTATATCTTCAGAGGTGCATTGGATGTGAGAGCTACACAAATCAATCAGGCGATGCAACTGGCTGCGGTCAATGCACTGGCTGAATTGACAAAGGGCCCGGTTCCTGATATTGTCAACATGGCTTACAATGAATCAACCATCGCGTTTGGCCCCAACTATATCATTCCCAAACCAATGGATCCCCGACTCATCAGCACTGTGTCGCCTGCAGTTGCAAAAGCTGCAATGGATTCAGGTGTTGCGAAAAAGCCTATCTCAAATTGGAGTGCTTATGAAATTGAACTCAACAAAAGACTGGGTATTGACAACCAGCTTGTTCGCGCATTGGGAGCAAAAGCAAGAAGAGATCCGAAACGGGTCGTATTTGCAGATGCAGAAAATACCAATGTATTAAAAGCAGCCCAAATTGCATTGGATGAAGGAATTGCCACTCCCATACTTTTGGGAACACCAGAAGTAATCAAAACATTGTGTGAAGAACACAACATCAGTCTTGATGATATTCAAATCATCAACCCCAAAAGCCAAGATCAAAAAGAAGTCAGAAAAAAATATGGGGAGGTCTTCTTTAAAAAACGTCAACGCAGAGGCGTAAACAGCCAAGAAATTGATAAGCTGATGCGAGACAGGAACCATTTTGGTTGCATGATGGTTGAGATGGGCGATGCCGATGCCATGATTTCAGGCTTGAGCAGAAGCTATCCAGATACCATTCGTCCCGCCATACAAATCATAGGCAAAGAGGAAGGCGTCTGCAAAATTGCAGGTATGTACATCATGCTTACGAAAAAAGGTCCATTGTTTCTCGCGGATACCACCGTGAATTTCAATCCAACTGCCGAAGAACTGGCAGATATTACTTTGCTGGTTGCAAAAGAAGTTAGAACCTTTGGTATCACTCCTCGTGTAGCCATGTTGAGTTACTCAAATTTTGGAAGCAGCGATACGCCAGAAGCAATTACAGTGAGAAATGCAAGAGCCATTGTGAAGCAAAAAAATCCATCGCTGATTGTAGACGGAGAAATGCAAGGCATCGTTGCATTTAACAAAGATGTGATGCGTGAGAGTTATCCTTTCTCTGAATTGATCGATGCAGGTGAGGTAAATACATTGATTTTCCCGAACTTGAGTGCAGGCAATATTGCGTACAACCTCTTGCAGGAGGTAGGTGGTGCTGATTCCATTGGGCCCGTATTGTTGGGTTTGAAAAAACCGGTGCATGTATTGCAGATTGGATCATCCACCCGAAGTATTTTGAACATGGTTGTAATTGCAGTCATTGACGCACAATATAAAATGAGGAAAGCTGACAAAGGATGAACATATTCTCTAGACTAGGTGAGTTTCTTCTGATGATCAAGGGTATGTTTACCAAACCCGAACATTGGCGCATGTATTGGAAAGAATTGATGCATCAATGTGTTGAATTAGGAATTGGCTCATTGGGAATTGTTTCGATCATCTCGGTTTTTATAGGTGCGGTTTCAACTCTGCAAACCGCATATCAATTCGTGAGTCCAATAATTCCCCGTTCCGTTATCGCACAAATTGTAAGGGACAGTGTAATTCTCGAATTCGCTCCTACTATAACCTGTATTGTACTTGCTGGTGTTGTTGGAAGTAAAATTTCATCAGAGTTGGGAAACATGAGAGTAAGCGAACAGATAGATGCGCTGGAAATCATGGGCATCAACACAAAAGCATTTCTCATCCTACCGAAAATCATTGCAGCACTGATTACCATTCCATTGCTGGTGATCATTGCAATGACGCTGGGAATCTGGGGCGGAAGAATGATTGGTGATATTACCGGCATACTCCCACATGAAATATATGATAGAGGATTGTTAGACGCCTTTGTTCCATACAATGTCACGTTCGCTTTAACCAAAGCATATACTTTTGCATTTATCATCACGGCCATTCCAGCTTATTTTGGCTACAATGTAAGAGGCGGTGCATTGGAAATCGGAAGAGCAAGCACCACAGCAGTGGTTACCAGCTGTATCATGATTTTGTTGGCAGACTATTTACTTGCTGCAATACTTTTATAATCAACCAATGATTCTAGTAGAAAACATAAAAAAAGGATTCTCAAACAAAACAGTCATTGAGGACGTCAGTGCATCATTTGATGCCGGCAAATGCAACCTGATCATTGGTGCCAGCGGAAGCGGAAAAACAGTGTTGATGAAATGTCTTGTTGGACTGCTAGAGCCAGATGCTGGAAACATCATATACGATGGCGTTCATTTCACGCAATTGAATGCAGATCAAAAAAAAATCATGCGGAGGAAAATCGGTATGCTTTTTCAGGGGTCTGCACTATTTGACAGTATGACAGTAGAGCAAAACATCATGTTCCCCTTGGATATGTTTACGCATCAAACAAAAGCAGAAAAACAGAAAAGGGTTGATGAAGTACTGGACCGCGTCAATCTTGGAGAGGCACATAAAAAATCACCTGCAGAATTAAGCGGGGGCATGAAAAAAAGAGTGGGCATTGCCAGGGCCATCGTTCTGAATCCCCAGTACCTTTTTTGCGACGAGCCCAATTCAGGATTGGACCCCCAAACCTCGCTGGTGATTGACAAACTCATCAAAGAAATTACACAAGATTTTAATATTACCACCGTGGTGAATACGCATGATATGAACAGTGTAATGGAGATTGGAGACAAAATAATTTACATGTTCCAAGGAAAAAAAGAGTGGGAAGGGAGCAATAAAGAAATCATATTCAGCAAAAGCGAACGACTCAATAATTTCATCTTTGCCTCTGAATTCCTGAAAGACGCCAAAGACATGCGAATGCTAGAGGTAAAAGGTAAAATCCAGAATGACCGGGACATGGATAGCCTTTTAAATTCTTAGCCCAACCCCTCTCCTTTTTTTATTATCTTCGCGACACAAAATAAAGGTATCACCATGTCTGTTTTAGTGAATAAATCATCCAAAATCATTGTACAAGGTTTCACGGGTACAGAGGGTACATTTCATGCAACCCAAATGATTGAGTACGGCAGCCAAGTTGTCGGGGGGGTTACCCCAGGCAAAGGCGGAACAAAACACCTGGATCGCCCCGTTTTCAATACCGTTGCTGATGCCGTAAAAAATACCGGAGCAGATGTCAGCATCATTTTTGTCCCACCTGCATTTGCAGGAGATGCAATTATTGAAGCAGCTGAAGCTGGCATTGGATTGGTTGTATGTATCACAGAGGGAATTCCTGTGCAGGATATGGTAAAAGTTAAAAATTATTTAGAAGGTAAGAAAACCAGACTGATCGGACCTAATTGTCCTGGCGTGATTACAGCTGATGAGTGCAAAGTGGGTATCATGCCTGGATTCATATTCAAAAAAGGATCCATAGGGATTGTTTCCAAATCGGGAACCCTAACATATGAAGCTGCTGATCAGGTAGCAAAAGCTGGATTGGGCGTTACCACTGCAATTGGCATTGGTGGAGATCCCATCATTGGTACTCCAACCAGAGATGCGGTAGAGCTGTTGATGAATGACCCCGAAACAAAAGGCATTGTCATGATTGGTGAAATTGGCGGAAGCATGGAAGCAGAAGCAGCAAGATGGATCAAGGAGCATGGAACAAAGCCCGTTGTCGGTTTCATTGCAGGCCAGACTGCTCCTCCAGGAAGAAGAATGGGTCATGCTGGTGCAATCATCGGTGGATCAGATGATACAGCAGCTGCTAAAATGAAAATCATGCGTGAATGTGGCATACATGTGGTTGATAGTCCCGCAGACATTGGAAAAACCATGGCAGCAGCCATGTCAGGCAAATAAAACACCCTAGGTTCTGATGAAGGAGCAAAAAGTTTATCATATCCCTTACAAATACCGTAAGGTTGAAAACCTTCACATCCTGCTTTGGTTGATCAAGGACATATGCTGGGCTGTAAACCTGAAATATCCCGCATTGATCATGATCATACCCACACTCACTGTTGCAGTTTTAATTACTTACCAAACAAGAAAAATAACCAGTGAGTTGATTCACAACCTCGCGATTGATTTTTGGATTACTGCGAACTGCACATGGATGGTAGGCGAGTTTTTTCACTGGGATGAAAACTTGATTGGTGCATATGGACTGAGGCAATTTTCAATTATCCCCTTCGGAATTGGTCTACTCTTCCTTGGATATTATTACCTCTACTATATGCATCGTCCCGATTTCAATGAAAAAATGGAGAAGCAAACTAAAATCCTGATACAGGAGGAAGAAAACAGACGGATGAACTAATCTTGCCCAAAACCCATCCTTGAGCTATCTTTGGGCACTTCAACGCACGAATCTTTTACTATGTTCAGATCACATACTTGTGGGGAATTGAGAAGCAGCCATATAGGTTCAACCATAACACTTGCTGGTTGGATTCAAACCATCCGTAAATTCGGAGCCATCACATTTGTTGATCTGCGCGATCGATACGGCATAACACAATTGGTTTTCAATGAATCTCTGTCGAATCAGCTGGACAGCACTCCACTTGGCCGAGAATTTGTGCTGCAGGCAAAGGGCACAGTAATTGAAAGAAGCAATAAAAACCTGACCATCCCAACAGGGGAAATTGAAATTGAAATTCACTCATTCACTGTACTGAATAAATCAGTCACCCCTCCATTTACCATTCAAGATGATACAGATGGGGGCGATGATCTCAGAATGAAATTCAGGTACTTGGATCTGAGAAGGAATGCAGTAAAAAAGAATATTGAATTGAGATATGCGGTCAACCGCGCTGCAAGAAATTATCTCCATGAAAATCATTTCATGGATATCGAAACACCATTTTTAATTAAGTCAACTCCTGAAGGTGCAAGAGATTTTGTGGTACCATCGAGGATGAATCCTGGGCAGTTTTATGCATTGCCCCAATCACCACAAACCTTCAAGCAATTGCTTATGGTGAGTGGATATGACAGATATTATCAGGTGGTGAAATGCTTTAGAGATGAAGACCTGAGGGCAGACAGACAACCTGAATTTACGCAAATCGATTGTGAAATGTCTTTTGTAGAGCAGGAAGATATTTTACATATGTTTGAAGGTTTAATCAAAAGAATTTTCAAAGATGTAAAAGGCATTGAATATGTGGATGCGGTTGAGCGTATGACTTGGGAAGATGCCATGTGGCAATATGGAAATGACAAGCCGGACATCCGCTTTGGCATGAAAATTCATACACTCAAAAAACCTTCATCGGTTTATTTCAATAAACAAGATCAGTCAGCCTTGATCAACGATGCCAATTTTGCTGTTTTTGACGAAGCCGAATCTGTATTGGCCATCACTGTGCCAGGTGGAGCTGCTTATTCCAGAAAACAACTGGATGAACTTACGGAATGGGTTAAGCGTCCACAGATTGGCATGAAGGGACTGGCATACATTCGTCACAATGAAGATGGAACAGTAAAGAGCAGCATCGATAAATTTTACAGTGAAGAGAGACTGAAAAAAATTGTTTCACTGGGTGAAGCCAATAGAGGTGATATCGTATTGATTTTGGCAGGTGCTGAAGAGAGAACCAGAAAAGCCATGAGCGAACTCAGACTTGAATTGGGAGAACAGCTCGGACTCAGAAAGAGAGATGAGTTTAAATTATTGTGGGTTTTGGACTTTCCACTCTTTGAATACAGTGAAGATGACAACAGATGGGTGGCAAGGCATCATCCATTTACTTCTCCCAAACCCTCTCAGATC
>SXYR01000061.1 GCA_005788265.1 Bacteroidota bacterium
GTTGAAAGGAGCTGCATGGTGGAACCAGGCATTTGAAGCTGCAGGTTACAAAGATGCTTTCATTGTCAAAGTATTGCCTGATACCTGCGATCCAATGGATATCAGGTACAACATGATCAACTGGGTGCATCGTTCAACAAGAGGATGGAGTTATGGTGCAAGTGTGGTTGATCCTAGAACCGGCGAGATCATCAAAGGACAGGTATCTCTTGGTTCCTTGCGCGTTCGCCAGGATTACATGATTGCACAAGGATTGTTATCACCTTTTAAAGAAGGAGCACTGACCGAAGATCTAATGCTTAAGATGTCACTCGAACGCTTGGAGCAATTGAGTGCGCATGAAGTTGGACATACGCTTGGACTCATGCACAATTATGCTGCAAGTACTGTCAACAGATCAAGTGTGATGGATTATCCCCATCCACTCGTAAAAATTGACAGCAAGGGGAATATTGATTTAAGTGATGCATATGATCTTCAAATTGGAGTGTGGGACAAAGTTGCCATTACATGGGGATATGCTGATCTAAGAAATGAAACAGATGAAAAAAATCAATTGGATAAAATCCTTTCAGATGCATACGCCAAAGGGTTGAAATTTATAAGTGATCGAGATGCAAGAGCTCCAGGAGGTTTGCACCCTGATGCCCATTTGTGGGACAATGGAAATGATGTATTGTCAGAATACGAAACTGTCATGAAGGTTAGATCAAAGGCATTGTCAACTTTTGGGATAAACACTGTTCAAAAAGGAACGCCAATGGCATTCTTGGAAGATGTACTGGTCCCCGTTTATTTTCACCATCGCTATCAGGTTGAAGCTGTTTCCAAATTGATTGGCGGCATGCATTATAACTATGCCCTGAAAGGAGATGGGCAGCTGGTTACATCACCTCTCTCTTCAGATCTCCAACAAAAAGCCATGCAAAGTTTGATGAGAAGCATTGATCCTGCTTTTCTTGCATTGCCAACCCATATTGCTGCACTAATCCCCCCAAGGCCAGCGGGGTATGATTTTAACAGAGAGTTGTTCAAGAAGAAAACCGGATTGGCTTTTGATCAGTTGGCTCCTTCAGAAGCTGCCACTGATTTGGTTCTTTCTTTTCTTTTTCATCCGGAAAGAATCAATCGGTTGTATCAACACGGGCTCGAAGGGGGATACGGACTTGCAGAAATGTTGAATGCAGCGATCAATGCAACATTTAAATCTCCCAGAAAAAATGGCATACAAGCTGCCCTTCAGATGCAAACTGAACAGATGATGATGACATACTTATTGTCTTCTTCTGTACATACAGCAGTATCCTATCCGGCAAAGGCATCGTTGGTGGCTGTGTTGAATGGACTCAAAAAGTTTTTGGAAGTACAGAAGAAATCTATTGCCAATCCTGAATCTGTAGCTCACATAGATGTCTTGTTGATGCGATGCAAAGAGCCAGAAAAAGCAACTCCTGCGATTTATCTCGATGCTCCTCCAGGCGCTCCGATTGGCTGCGAGGATTTATTTTGATGATTGTAAGAATTTTTCATGAAGTGCCAGTACCTGGGGTATGAGCATTTTTTGTTCATCATTTATGACGACTTCATCACATAGCTTTATTTTGATCTCTTCATCTATTTGATTCTGCAATCTTTCCATTACCTGATCATATCCAATGCCATCTCTTTTCATTGTTCTCTGCACCCTCAAGGCATGGGGGGAAAAAACTCCAATGATGGTATCAAATTCCCCCTGAATACCACTTTCGAAAATCAAGGCAGCTTCCTTGATGGCATAGGGTGCTGATTGATTGCGCATCCACTCTTTTCCATGTTCAATTGTATAAGGGTGAACAATGGTATTTAGTTTATGCAGCAATGCTTTGTTTTTAAACACCTTTTCTGCAATAAATGCTCTGTTTAAATTCCCATTGGTATATGCATCTTCCCCAAATACAGAAGTTATTTCTTCCATAAGCTTTGGGTGTGATGACATCAATTTTTTTGCTTCAATATCTGCAAAATACACGGGGACTCCCATTGCCCCAAAAATATTGGCAACGGTTGTTTTGCCTGCACCTATACCACCTGTTAGTCCCACTTTTAACATCACCAAATGTAAATAAAAAAGCCTGGAAGGAATTTCCAGGCTTTTTAGAAGCAGCTTATAATTATTTTGCTGCAGCCGTCTTATTGAGCTGCTCGCTCCATTCTAGACTGATGGCTGATTTTTCAATTTTCATAAACGAACCAGGACTGACCTCAATTTGAATGGTTGAATCATCGTTTACTTTATTAACGATGCCATGTATTCCTGCAATGGTTACAACTTTGTCACCTTTTTGAAGATCTTCTTGGAATTTCTTCGCTTTTTTAGCTTTCTGAGCTTGAGGACGGATCATGAAGAAATAGAAAACAACGATCATGCCACCCAGCAATACCAATTGCATGATACCTGCATTGGGAGAGGCTTGTAAAAAGAATGTATTCATCATATTGTGTGTTTGAAATGGAATTACAAATGTAACTAATTAGGATTGTTTTTTGAATTCTACTTTTTTAATGCTGCCGGATGCCTGGAGGTCTTTATGGATGCTGTCCAATATTCCATTTACAAATTGCCCACTTTGTTGGGTGCTGTAGCTTTTTGCCAGGTCAATGTATTCATTGATGGTAACTTTTGTAGGAATGGTTTCGAAATAGAGGAATTCGCAAATGCCCATCCGAATCAAAATCATGTCCAGCGAAGCAATTCGCTCGGCATCCCAGTTGTTTAATTTTGGTGTAATGATTTCAAGTGTATAATCTTTTTTCTCGATGGCTGTTTTTAAGAGATTCATAGCGTAGTTGGTTTTTTCCGGCCCAACTACGTCGGTGAATTCATAAGCCGCTGGTTTACTCAAATAGTTTAAGACCATTTGGTAAATCATTTCTGCATCATCGTCCCACTGTAAAAAAAATTCCTCCAGAAAATCAGTGAACCCCTCGTTGGCCATCATAAGATCGGTGAAGATGAAACTCAATACTTCTTTTTCTGATTTTTTGTCACGTGATTCCTCTTGGATATATGACTTGTATATTTCTGTCTCAACAAGTGCGAGGTAGATTTTTCTGATCAGTTCCGTGTTGATTTTTTCTGCAAAGTGTTTTTGCTTGACGATGGTTTGAAAGGAGGCCGTCTCTAAAATTTTCCACAACAAAGTATTCCCGGCGATTTTGGTATTTACGTGTAAATCCTCATAACTGGTCAAATGTTTGGAAGCCCTTAATCTGGCATCTGTTTCTGCATATCTGGCCATTTCAGTAAGTGAGAAGATGCAGAAAGCAAACAATTCTGCCGTCTGATCCAAATATGACCTGAGAAGTTTTAGGGACGGGGTTTCAGAAGCGGAGGTTGACTCGGATTCTGCTGCGTAAAGGCACTGCATCACTTTGATCCTGATATTCCTGCGACTGATCATTGAAAGAGCTTTTTTTGGAGCGCTGCAAATATACTCCTTAAATGTCCTGTGTCCAATTTTTGGCAATTTCTTGTGTTAAAATGACATGTAATTGGGCCCGTCCGTATGCCATTTCCCCCTGTTTTAAGGCCTAAATCGGTGACTATATGACATATTTTCAATTTTCACCTGATGGTACAAAATTCGATGGAATAGGGTACAAGCAAAACTTGAAAATTTTTAAACTCAAAACAAAACGCTATGGCTAAGAAGTTAAACATTACCCCCCTACATGACAGGGTAATCGTGAAACCTGCTCCGGCAGAAGAGAAAACAGCAGGTGGCATCATCATCCCCGACACTGCAAAAGAAAAACCACAAAGAGGTACAGTTGTGGCGGCAGGTCCTGGCAAAAAGGACGAGCCCATGTCTGTAAAGGCAGGCGACACCGTGCTTTATGGAAAGTATTCAGGAACAGAGATTTCTGTTGAAGGACATGATTATTTGATCATGAGAGAATCTGATATTCTTGCAATTGTTTAATTCAAGCTTACAATTAAAAAACTATAAAAATGGCTAAACAAATATTTTTCAATCTAGATGCCCGCAACAGAATGAAAAGAGGCGTGGATACGCTTGCTGATGCGGTGAAGGTCACATTGGGCCCTAAAGGCCGCAACGTAGTTATCGAAAAGAAATTCGGTGCTCCTGCAGTAACCAAAGACGGTGTTACCGTTGCCAAGGAAATTGAGTTGGAAGACCCTATTGAAAATATGGGTGCTCAAATGGTGAAAGAAGTTGCTTCTAAAACTGCAGATGTTGCTGGTGACGGAACAACTACTGCAACTGTTCTTGCTCAATCCATCATCACAGAAGGTTTGAAGAACGTGGCTGCTGGTGCAAATCCTATGGATATCAAAAGAGGTATTGACAAGGCAGTTGATATTGTTGTAGAAAACCTTAAGTCTCAATCTCAAACTGTTGGAAGTGACAACAAGAAAATTCAGCAGGTTGCAAGTATTTCAGCTAACAACGACGCCGAAATTGGTAAGTTGATTGCAGAGGCTATGCAAAAAGTTGGCAAAGACGGGGTAATCACTGTTGAAGAAGCCAAAGGAACAGAAACTTCTATTGATATTGTAGAAGGTATGCAATTCGACAGAGGATATATTTCTCCGTATTTTGTTACCAATGCAGATAAGATGGAATGTGAGTTACAGAATCCATTCATCTTGATTTACGATAAGAAAGTTTCTGCCATGAAAGACATCCTCCATATCCTTGAGAAAGTTGCTCAACAAGGTGCTCCTTTGTTGATCATCGCTGAAGATTTGGAAGGTGAAGCAATGGCAACATTGGTTGTAAATAAATTGCGTGGAACATTGAAAGTGGCTGCTGTAAAAGCTCCAGGTTTCGGCGACCGCAGAAAAGAGATGTTGCAAGACATCGCAATTCTTACCAAAGGTATTGTGATCAGCGAAGAGCAAGGTTTCAAATTGGAAAATGCAGACCTGACATACCTTGGTCGTGCTGAAAGGGTAACAATCGACAAAGACAATACAATTGTTGTAGGTGGTAAAGGCAAGAAAGATGATATCAATGCTCGTATTTCTCAAATCAAAACACAGATCGAGTCAACAACATCTGATTACGACAGAGAAAAGCTACAAGAGCGTTTGGCGAAACTAAGCGGTGGTGTTGCAGTATTGAACGTTGGTGCTGCTACTGAAGTAGAAATGAAAGAGAAGAAAGACCGTGTAGACGATGCACTTCATGCAACTCGCGCAGCTGTAGAAGAAGGAATCGTTCCTGGTGGCGGTATTGCTTTTATCCGTGCCATTGAATCTTTAGATAAGAAAAAAGGTATAAACGAAGATGAAACCACTGGAATTGCCATCATCCGTCGTGCCTTGGAAGCTCCGCTTCGCACGATTGTTTACAATGCCGGAATCGAAGGTTCAATCGTTGTACAAAAGGTGAGAGAAGGAAAAGGTGATTTTGGATACAATGCCCGCACAGACAAATATGAAAAGTTGTTGTCTGCCGGTGTAATTGATCCTACCAAAGTAGCACGTGTTGCACTTGAAAATGCTGCTTCTATTGCTGGTATGCTGTTGACTACAGAATGTGTAGTAGCAGACAAGCCTAAAAAAGAAGAGCCAGTTCATGCGCATGGCGGTGCACCTGATATGGGTGGAATGGGTTATTGATAAACAACATAAACCTATCATACAAAAGCTCCGAGCAATCGGGGCTTTTTTTTATTCACTGTTGTTTCTATATCTGATGGCACCAAGAACAATGAACAATTGTGCCAGTATGTAGGTTGCCATGATAAAAATTCCTGCGCTGTCAAATGGACTGCTGAATTTATTGATGGCGAGTATTGAATCGGAAGTGACAAACAAGGCTGCTCCTATGATCAAAAACAACGATGTTCTGTCATCCAGTTTTTGATATTGCCAAATGGCTGCAGACAGCATGGTACTGATAGTGATTCCGTAAATCAAAACCGGTATTTTCATCCCACCCAATGAAGGCCAAAGCAAATACATGAATTCGATCAAATAAGCCAAAACTGCAATCAGCATTACCGGCCTTAATTTAAAGAATGAAATTTTTTCTGATTTTGTTCTTACATAAAAAAGGATGTAAAAAATATGAGCGGTTAAAAATGCGAGGAGTCCTGGTACAAATAGGGATTCTTTCTGGAGCAATAAATCTCCCAGCCAGGAGAACAAGAGGGCAATGGCTACAGCATCTTTAAAGAGGTTTGTTTTTTGATTCAGGGATGTATAATAAGTCAATCCAAGAAATGGAATGATCAGCGGTTTGCTGTAAATCCTGAATTGCTCCATGTTCATCGCAAGGAGGTAGATTTCCACCAATGCAATGATTGAAAAAAGAAAGAAAAACAATCGTTGTTTTTGAAGCATGTCGTAATTTAGAGATATTTTATGTCATATACAGACGAGGAGATTAAATTTATGGCCTATTGGGAGCAAAATCGCCTCAAACAAAAGCGGCTCCTGACTCAATTGACATACGGACTTCCAATTGGATTGATCTTCGCAGTTCCTATTTTTGTCAATTTTTTATTGGGCAGATTCTGGTACAAGAGGGCAGATGCTGTGGGGTTGAGTCAATTCAACCCAAGCGTTCTTGTATTGGCAGTTGTATTGATATCGGTATTCGTAGCCATTTTCACCCGCAGATTTAAATGGGAGAAATATGAGCAGGAGTACCAAAGACTTTTAGCAAAATCAAAGGACAGATTATCCTAAATTGCATGAAATTTCAAAATTCTGAACATGACGAAGCAAATGGCGTTGATTGGACTTGTTTCTATTTTATTTTTCAGTTGTAAAAAAGAAGAACAACTTATGACCATTGATGAATACATCACTAAAAAAGGATTGACATCCTCTGTACAAAAAGACAGTCGCGGATTTTATTATAAAATTGATCAGGCAGGATCAGGAACTGCGCCAACCATCTCTTCCAAAGTAACTTTGTTTTACAAAGGATATCTCACCAACGGAACTGTTTTTGATCAGACAGGAACTGCTGCCAACTATGAATCTGGAAATGCTGTAACATTTCCTTTGAATCAGCTGATTCCCGGATGGCAAATTGGACTTCCGTTGATCAAGCCAGGTGGTAAAATCACCTTATACCTTCCTCCAACATTGGGATATGGAGCATACGGAGCTGGAAGTAGTATTCCAGGCAACGCGGCTTTGATATTTGAAATATCGCTGGTAGCTGTTTCTTGATTTTCCTTGATCAGTAAGCTTGAACAGTATTGTAGAGGGTATCTCTTTCAACCGGGTTTCTCCCAACTTGTTTAATGAGGTTGATCAGCTCCTCAGTGGTGAGACTCGGATTTTGCTCTTCGCTTCCAGCCATTGAATAAATTTTGGTAGAGTCATCGATGGTTCCATCAAGATCGTTCACCCCAAAGGCAAGGGTAAGTTGTGCTTGCTCCCTTCCGAGCATCGGCCAGTAGGCTTTGATATGAGGGAAGTTATCCATGAAAATTCTAGATACTGCATAGGTTTTCATATCCTCAATCGCACTCACCTCTGGAATATGACTCAGTTCGTTGTCATGATTGCGAAATTTGAGCGGAATAAACGTATTGAATCCTTTTGTTTCATCTTGTAAATTTCTCAAACGTTGCATGTGATCTATTCTGTGTTGATAGTTTTCCAAGTGACCATAGAGCATCGTAGCATTGGAATGCATACCGATTTTGTGAGCTGTTGCATGAATATCAAGCCATCCTGCCGCATCCACCTTGTCGGCACAAATTTTTTCTCTTATCTCGGGATCAAAAATCTCAGCACCTCCACCTGGCAAAGAATCGAGTCCGGCGTTGTGCAAAAGCGTCATCCCGTCTAATCTGCTCAATTTTGCTTTTCTGAACATGTAATCCAACTCAACAGCAGTAAATCCCTTGATATGTAGATCAGGACGATGTGTCTTTATCTTTTTAATGAGCGTTTCGAAAAAATAAATATCCATTTTTGGATGAACACCGCCTACAATATGGACTTCCGTGATCGGTTGTCCGTCATAGGATTTTACCTTTTCCAACATTTGATCAACGCTGAGTTCCCAACCTTCTTCTCTATGCGCATATAATTTCGAGTAGGAACAAAACTTGCATGAAAACACACATACGTTGGTTGGTTCAATATGAAAATTCCTATTGAAGTAGGTTGTGTCTCCGTGGTTTTTTTCTCTGATGAAATTTGCCATTGCACCCAGCTCGGCCAAAGAAGCCTTTTCAAATAAAAAAAGACCTTCAGTGGGTGTTATTCTTTCTTGGTGCTGAATTTTATGAATGATAGCCGATAAATGTGGGGAGGTCAGTTTCAACAAACTCAAGTCACTGTCCATGTGCATATTTTTTGCAAAATTACGACCGAATTTCTGTCTTGCCTAAATCATGTTTAGCCCAATGCGCCTGCAATACAGGCACACATCAAACACGCGATGGTGCCACCTATCAGTGCCTTGAATCCAAGTTCAGTTAGGTTTTTTCTTTGATTCGGTGCAAGTTGACTGATGCCGCCAATTTGGATGCCAATAGAGGCAATATTTGCAAATCCACACAATGCATAGGTGGTAATAAGAATGGAGCGGGGATCAGTAATGATTCCTTCTGCTTTCATTTTTCCGAAGGTGATATAAGCCTGGAATTCATTGATAATTGTTTTTTCACCCAAAAGCTGTCCAACATAAATCATATCCTGTTGGGTTACACCAATCAACCATGCAACGGGAGAAAAAAGATATCCCAAAATCATTTGGAAGGATAGTGAATCGTATCGACCGTTTGAAAAATTTTTGATCCAATCATTCAATCCCAAATAATACCCGAATGATCCCAACACCCAGTTCAGTACATACATCAAAGCTGTAAATACAATCAAAATCGCACCAACATTCACAGCGAGTTTAAGACCATCTGTTGTTCCCAATGAAATCGCATCAAGTGCATTCTCTCCGAATTTTTCTTTGGTCAAGATGACTCTTTCATCAATTTTTTCAGTTTGGGGGAATAAGATTTTTGAACATACAATTGCTGCAGGTGCACTCATGATAGATTGACTGAGTAGGTGCAATGCAAAATAATGCTGCTGTGCAACATCGTTTCCGCCTAAGAATCCCACATATGCAGCAAGCACAGATCCAGCAGTGTTGGCCATTCCTCCCACCATGATACACATGATTTCACTTCGGTTCATTTTTTCTAAAAAAGGTCTTACCATCAACGGGGCTTCGGTTTGACCGAGAAATATATTCGCAGCTGTTGACACACTTTCTGCTCCAGATACTTTTAGTTTGCTCAGCAACAATGCAAAAAAGTAAACAACTTTTTGCAAAATACCCAGATAATAAAACAATGCAGAGAGCGCTGCAAAAAATATAATATTGGGAAGTGCCTGAATGGCAAATGTATAGCCCCAGCTACCGCTTGCATCTGCAAGATTGCCAAACATGAATTCAATTCCCTTGTGTGCAAGATTGATTACCTGTACAAATTTGTCTGAAAGCCATTGGATCATGATGCGGAAGAAATTGTACTTTCCTTGCGACAGTACGCCTATCGCGAATGCGAGTTGTGCAATGATGCCCATCGAAACCAGTCTCCAGTTGATGGCTTTCCTGTTGTTGCTCAACACATAACAAAGTCCTACGAGAAACAACATGCCCAAAAGCCCGCGACTTAGGTTTTCCCACTGAAAGTTCATGGATGACAATTTGTTCGGTAAGATAAATGATTTAGCTATAGCATGGGCCTTGTTCTAGCTGCTGTGAAAAAATTTATTTTTTACTTGTTGGAACAAATCCGTTATATCCGGCGATAAATTCATTCTTACAATGGTAAAGCTGAATCCACTGATAAATAGAATTGATTTTAATACGTGACTTAAGAAAAGCGCGTTGTCCAATGGGATTAGGTAGCTGATCAGACCCCAGCCAACTGCAATCAATATTGCCCATAGATTATTGGTTGAAAAAGGCTGCAACTGAAGAAGTTTTTTTATGTAAATAAATCTGATCAGGTTGAACAGAACAATCGCAACAACACTGCCAACAGCGGTGCCTATGAGTCCGAAGTTTTTTGTCAGAAAATAATTAAGGATGATGGAAAGCAATACAAATAACATATTGGTAAATAGATCTACTCTCCAGTGCTTTGACAATTGAAGAATCTGTGCATTCAGTCCAGTGCCCAATTCAATGAGCTTGCCTGATCCAAGAATGATCATCAGAATGGGCAATCCAGCATAGGTATCACCCAAATATTTCACAATCAGTGGGGCATTGATTAAAACCACACCCATGATCCCCAATGCTGTTATCAGCAAGGTCAATGCAGTTTTTTTATAAAGCCTGTCAAGTTTGGCCAAGTCCTTGCTTTTCCAGGCTTCTGCAATCTGAATCGTAGCAGACGAAACCATGCTTCTTTGCGGAACATCCATCAATGTAATCAGATAAGTAGCGATGGTAAAAATTGCTGCGTCTTTAAGTCCCCCGGTAGATTGCGAGGCAATGATGAGGGTATCATTGGTCTTGGCAAGTATATTCAACAGTGCACTCAGAAAATAGGCACTCCCGAATTTAACCATCATCGGCGCATATTTTTTTGTCAACTTGCTTCTGGTGAATGTGATACTGAAGTATTTTGACTTGTAGATGATCCAACCCAGCGCAACAATGAGAACAATGTAAAGCAATGCATAATAGGCTATGAATATTTCAAATTGTTCAATCAATTTGAACGCCCAGAAAATGACCAAGATTGTTACCAGGATTCTGTATAAAAATTCTTTTAAAAAATTAGAAAGTACATTTTTAGAAATCACCCATGCATATGCTTCCATCAAGGAGAAGATAACCAGTCCTACAGTCATCGGAAAGATCCAATCTACATATTCAATCAGCAGGGGTGAACGGTAGCCAAACTTGCGAATGATGATAGGTTCTAAATAGGGTAGGAAAAGCAACATCAACAAGCAAGCGACCAGCGCAATTAAAAACGTAACAGTAAATAAATCATTTTTAGATTTATCCAGGTGATGTTTGTAAAAGGGAGAAAATTTAAACGCAATGGGAATCATCCCTGCCGTACAGAGGGTTGAAAAAATCAGTGCAATGTCCATGAGGATCCTCGTCAACCCGAACTGCTCAGGGCTGAAGTAAGCAGGGAAAAAATAAAGCACATTGATGGCGCCAAAAACAAATCCTGCATAAATGAACAGGGATGAATAGATGCTTTGTTTTCTAATGGTTGCCATATAAATAAAAAACCGCCTGTGTAGGCGGTTTCAAATGTAATGAAATTCGTGCTTATAGGTGTGCTTCGATCTTTCTCACAAAATTTCCCTTGGGTTGAGCACCAACCAGTTTGTCAACTACCTGTCCGTTCTTAATGAATAGAATAGCAGGAATAGAGGTGATGCCATAATTCATGGATAATTGAGGATTGTGGTCAACGTTTACCTTTCCCACGTTTACTTTTCCTTCCCACTCTTTGGAAAGTTCTTCGATAACCGGACCAATTGCGCGGCATGGACCACACCATTCTGCCCAAAAATCGATCATTGTCAGCTTATCTGAATCCATAACTTCTGCCTGAAAATTGCTGTCAGTAAATTCCTTTGCCATGTATTTTTATTGAGGGTGAAGAATATAAATAAGAATGCAAAACTAATTCCATTTTTTAAATTTTCATAAATGTCTTATTTGGGCTCAAACTGCGTCAACTTGTACCTCCATCAGGGGATTTTTTTCCAAAAAATCAGCCATTTCGTCATTCATCTCAAATCCTTTCTCTGTGGTGCGCATTTGGACAACCAGTTTTTCTATCTGGTCTACCATTACAAGTTTTAACCTTGACCTCCCTGGATTTTTTTTCATATTTTTTTTGAAGAATTCAATATATCCTGCATTGATTGCCCCGGCCTGCAATGTAATTTGAACCTGCTTGGTACAAACTTTTTTGATGGTTTCCAGTAGGCAAATCTCAGTTACCCTGAAATTCCACTCATTTCTGCTTTCCCATTTTTCAAAATTACCTTTCACATGTATGCAGGTGCCGGCATTGAAATAGTTTGAAAATTTCACATATTGATCTCCAAACAACGTAAGCTCAACCTTCCCGCTGAAATCTTCGATCGCCAGACTTCCATATTTTTTTCCTGCTCTTGATATTTTATGCTGAGAGGAAGTGACGAGTCCTGCGAGCTTGAGGGTTTGCGTGGGACTTTTTTGCAATTCAATACCGTCTTTAAAATCATTGAAGTCGTGAATCGGACAAATCCCATAATGCTTCAATTCAAATTTGTAATGATCGAGTGGATGCCCACTTAAGAACATTCCCGTAACTTCTTTTTCTTTATCCAATAACTCTGTGAGCGACCAAGGGCTGCAATCTGGAATTTTAGGAGGAGGAATTTCTTGCACCATGGACAAATCGCCAAAAAGAGTATTTTGATTGGATGTAGATTGACTCTGCCAGATATTTCCAAATCGTATGATTTTTTCCAATCCATTTGATGTGTCACCTTCAGGTTGATGAAAATACTGTGCACGGTGCATTGAGGTAAAACAATCGAATGCGCCAGACATGGCAAGGCTCTCCAGCGACTTTTTATTTACCGCCCGTTGATTGACTCTTTTGACAAGATCAAAAATAGAAGGATAAGTGCCATTCTTCATTCTCTCTGCAATAATTGATTCAACGGCAGCTTCGCCAACGCCTTTCAGTCCGCCAAGACCAATTCGAATTTCTCCTTTTTTGTTGACTGCAAAA
Source organism: Bacteroidota bacterium (assembly GCA_005788265.1). Taxonomy (GTDB): domain Bacteria; phylum Bacteroidota; class Bacteroidia; order Chitinophagales; family Chitinophagaceae; genus Pollutibacter. The sequence continues at coordinate 12,751 of SXYR01000061.1, forward strand.
CTTTGCAACGATTCGTTGATATCAGGACCGAGTACATTCAATCCCATCCGTTTGCACTCTTCCATGAAAAAAGTAATTTTTTCAATAGAGCCAGCATGATTCAGTACAGCTGCCATGTATTCTGATGGATAATGCGCTTTTAAGTAGGCAGTCTGATAAGCAATGTATGCGTAACAAGTACTGTGTGATTTGTTGAACGCATACTGGGCAAATGCTTCCCAATCGGTCCAAATTTTTTGAAGCTTGTCCTCCGGAAACCCTTTCTCAGCTGCTTTTCCAATGAACTGTGGTTTCATCTTGTCCAAAACGGACTTCTGTTTTTTACCCATTGCTTTTCTGAGTACATCTGCATCACCTTTGCTGAATCCTGCCAGTTTCTGCGCCAGCAACATTACCTGCTCTTGATAGACGGTGATGCCATAGGTCTCTTCCAAATATTCCTGCATGGCAGGCAAGTCGTAGGATATTTCCTCCCGACCATGTTTTCTGTTGATGAAGTTGGGAATGTATTCCAATGGACCGGGGCGGTACAATGCGTTCATCGCAATCAGGTCTTCAAATTTATCAGGCTTCAAATCGCGGAGGTATTTTTGCATACCCGGACTCTCAAACTGAAATGTTCCAATGGTTTCGCCTTTTTGATAAAGTTTGAAAGTTCTTTCATCATCCAATGGAATTTTATCAATATCGATTTCAACTCCATGGTTCATTTTTATCAATTGCAAAGATGTCTTGATGATATTCAGCGTCTTGAGTCCAAGGAAGTCCATCTTGATAACTCCAGCTTCCTCTATCACACTTCCTTCAATTTGCGTAACCCACATCGGAGAGTCCTTTGCCGTGCAGACAGGCAGCAGTTCTGTCAGGTCTTTTGGAGCAATGATGATGCCAGCTGCATGAATACCCGTATTCCTAACTGATCCCTCCAAGATTTCTGCTTCGTGCAATACCCTGCCCCTGATTTCTCCGTCTTCGTATATCTCTCTTAATTTTTTTGAGTTCTCTAATTCATCCGGATTGAGCCCTTCTTTTTCAGAGAGACTTTTCTCTCCATTCAAAGGAGCATGCAACAGTCTTTTGAGTGAAATTCCAGGTTTTTCAGGTACGAGCTTGGCCAATGCATTGCTTTCCGGCAAGGGGAGATCAAGGGTCCTCGCTACATCCTTGATGCTCATCTTGGCTGCCATCGTGCCATAGGTGATGATCTGCGCAACCTGATTCTTGCCATATTTGTCTACGACATAGTCAATCACTTTCTGTCTTCCTTCATCATCAAAGTCTGTATCAATATCCGGCATTGATTTTCTATCTGGATTCAGGAAACGCTCAAACAGCAAATTGTATTTAATCGGATCGATGTTGGTGATGCCAATGCAATAGGCAACCACACTGCCAGCAGCCGAACCACGCCCCGGTCCTATGAAGACTCCTAAGTCACGACCAGCTTTGATGAAATCGGACACAATCAAAAAATAACCAGCGAATCCCATTGTTTGGATGGTGAACAATTCAAAGGCAATGCGCTCCTCAATTTCTGGACCGAGGATCTCATACCTTTTTTGAGCCCCTTCGCGGGTAATATGCTCCAAGTATTCATCCTGTGATTTGAATTTATTGGGTACAACAAAATGGGGGAGAAGGATGTCTCTTTTGAGATCCAATACTTCAACTTTGTCAACTATTTCATTTGTATTGTCAATGGCCTCTTCCAAATCACCAAATACTTTCGACATCTCTTCCGTTGTCTTGAAATAAAACTGATCATTGGGAAAGGCAAATCGTTTGTTTCTAAAGCTTGCATCGTCATCGGTAAATTCTCTTGCCGCAGGGGTAGAAACTTTTTCTCCCGTATTGATACATAATAAAATGTCGTGCGCATTGAAGTCTGATTGGTCAACATAATGTGAATCGTTTGATGCGATCACTTTTACATTGTATTTCTTGGCGAATTTCAGCAGCGTTTTGTTGACCCGATCCTGTTCCTCCATACCATGTCGCTGCAGCTCAACATAATAATCTTCCTGAAAAATATTCAACCACCATTTGAATTCATTTTCTCCTTCCTCTTCACCTTTTTTCATGATGGTTTGTGGAACCAATGCACCCAAACAACAAGTGGTTGCTATCAGACCTTCGTGGTATTTATGGATAAGTTCCTTGTCTATCCTTGGATATTTGCTGTAGAGCCCCTCGATATAGCCCAATGAGGTCAGCTTTACCAGGTTTCGATAACCCGTTTCATTCTTTGCCAAAAGAATTTGATGGTGTCTGGGATCTTTTTCTTCCTTTGAAAACGTTTTTCTGTGTCTGTTCTCTGTGATATAAAATTCACAACCCACGATGGGTTTTACCTTCAAAGGACTATTTTTGTCGTCCGGGTTTACTTTGTGCTTGTAAGCTTCTGCAACAAACTGGAAAACACCAAACATGTTGCCGTGATCAGAAATGGCAAGTCCGGGCATCCCATCGTCCATCGCCTTTTTGTACAATGCGCCAATGTTGGCAGCGCCATCAAGCAAAGAATACTGGGTATGTACATGTAGGTGGGAAAAGCGTGACATAAGCGAAATTCGAATTTCGCAAATAAAACATTAAATGGAGAGGAGTATTTTCCACATTTTAGGCAAGAAAATGACGCGGGGAGAGTCTTTTGTGAGCAAGCTTCTATTGGGCTGTCTCACCGCATCCTTGTTCTCATCCTGCGCCTTGTTTAAACCCATCCCCGGGGCCAAGAAAGCCCAACATACCTCACCCTATTTCGATGATATTGCCGTTGTGTTGAATCCCGGTAAGAAAAGTCAATACACTGCGGAGGCCACCATTAAATTCATTGAAGACGCACCTTCATCGAATTACCTGAATGATTTACCAGGGATTGAATTTATTCCCAGTTATTTTTTCAGGTATTCTGTTTTGCTGGATATCGAAGTAGAAAAGCTCACCAATAAAAAACTGGTAGAATATATACATCAGTGGTATGCTGTCCCATACCGTATTGGCGGGACCTCTAAAGAGGGAATTGATTGTTCTGCATTTGTACAGGGATTGGCAAATGACGCTTTTGCCGTTCAGCTTCCTCGTACTTCAAGAGAGCAGGCGGCGTTCTGCTCGGAAATAGACAGAAGTCAATTGCAGGAAGGCGACCTGGTTTTTTTCAATACATCCGGAGGCATTTCACATGTGGGACTCTATATCAACAACAACAAATTTGTACATGCATCTACATCCAATGGAGTAATCATCAGTGATTTGGATGAACCTTACTGGCAAAGAAGATTTGTCAAGGCGGGGAGGATCAAAACTGCGGATTGATCAGTTTGATTGTTTCAATCCCACATAAAAATTCTTATCCACTGTCAACTTGCTGAAGTTTGATGAGGTTTTCAATGTTTTCCAATTGATTGTTGGGTAGATCCATTTAGAATCTTTATCAGAAAATAACCGAACCGGCATGTTGAAAGATGAAATGCAATCCGTCCATCGATATTTTATTTCTTTTTTTTCTTTTCTGATTTCAAGTGTTGGGATGGCAGTGTTTCTTAGATACTGATCAAATACCGGGGAAAGATTGATGCCGGCTTTGTTGCTGAAAAATTTTTCAACTTGTTCAGTATTGACCGTTTTATGATGGAATATTTGATTCAATTCTCTCAAAGCAGCTCTGAATTTTTCATCGGATTTGAAAATTTGTCGGATGGCATGAATTAGATTTCCTCCCTTGTAATACATGTCACCAGATCCCTGATCATTTACATTGTATTTCGCAATAATGGGGGCATCATTTCTAATCAATGCCCTGGTTCCCTGTACATATGCGTTTCCTGCTTCTGTTCCATAGTGATAATCTGTAAACAGTGTTTCGCTGTAGTTGGTAAAGCTCTCGTGCAGCCACATATCGGCCAAATCATTCGATGTGATGTTATTCCCAAACCATTCGTGCCCGCTTTCATGCACGATGATGAAATCCCATTTGAGCCCCCAACCTGAACCGGAGAGATCTCTTCCACGGTATCCATTTTGGAATCCATTTCCATACGCAACTGCACTTTGGTGCTCCATTCCTAAATGCGGAGACTGAACCAACTTGAATCCGTCTTCGTAAAATGGATAAGGACCCAACCAATACTCGAAAGCCTTGAGCATAAGGGGCACTTGCTTGAATTGTTCTTTTGCTTTCTCCAGTTCATCCTCTAGCACCCAAAAGTCACAGTCCAGTTTTCCTTTTTCACCGGCATAGCTTTCATTGAAATGTGTGTATTTGCCGATGTAGGGGATGATGTTGTAATTGTTGATTGGATTTTTCACTTCCCAATCGTAGACTGTCCAACCCATCTTGTATTGCTGTTTTCCTTTCAGCCTGCCATTTCCAATCGCCATCAACGTATCGGGAACGGAGATCCTGAGCAAAGCACCTCTGTCGGGCTCATCGCTTTGATGATCCTTGCAGGGATACCAGACACTTGCACCCAATCCCTGGCAGGCGACACTCATCCAGGGATTGCCTTTCTTATCTTTTGAAAAAATCCAGCCACCATCCCATGGCGGCCTGACGGCCTCTGTCACTTTCCCGCTGAAGGACAATGCAAGCATTGCATCCGTACCCGTTTTGATTGCTTTTTTCAATACAATGAAATAAGCATTTCCGTCTCTGGAAAAATCCAGTTTCTCGTCACCCAGATAGGCCTTGTTGAGCTGCAAGGGTTCCTGTAAATCAATTTGCATGGTATCATGCACAGCAAGGGCCTTGAATTGAATATCAACTTTTCCAGAAATGGTTTTGTTGTTGTAATCGGGTTCAACCAGTATGGTATAATGCTGCACGTCCCACCAGGTTCTTGCCTTGCTCAAACTGCCTCGAAGTGTATCTGCGCGGGTAAATTTTTTTTCGCCATTGCTGGATTGTGCATGTACGTATGGCAAACAGAGCAGGAAATAGCTTAAAAGCAAACCAGTTCGGGAGGCATGCATGGTTGACTATTTCGTTTTTAATTTATCCTTGAAAACTTTTTCAAATTTTTCAAGTTTTGGTCTGATGACAAAATAGCAATAGGGCTGACTGCTGTTGTCTTTGTAATAATCCTGGTGATATTTTTCAGCTGAATAAAAATTCTTGATGGGTTCTATGGCGGTTACAATTTTAGCAGCATAGGCACCACTTTCATCAAGTTGCTTCTTGTAGTATTCAGCTCTTTCCTTCTGCTTTTCATTGTGGTAGAAGACAGCGCTTCTGTATTGTGGACCAACATCATTGCCTTGTTTATTCAAGGTGGTTGGATCATGCACTTGCCAAAAAATTTCAAGCAATTCATCAACCGTTACCTGTTGTGGATCAAACTCAATTTCACATACTTCTGTGTGGCCGGTTGTTTTTTCACAGACCTCCTCGTAGGTGGGATTTTCAACATGTCCGTTGCAATAACCGCTGGTCACTTTTACAACACCTTTCACTTGTTCATAAATTGCCTCTGTGCACCAAAAACATCCTGATCCCAAAGTGATTTTCTCCGTATTCATAGATTTCGAGTTGATTTTTTTTGATGGGTTGTCTGTCTTTTTTTTATCTACCTGTGCACATGCAGTGAACATGAATACCAGGCAAGTAATGGCTATGCTTATTCTTTTCATATGCGGATAAAGTTGCGCTTCACAAAGTTAATTCTAAAAAGGTTACCTGTTAAATTAGCTGTACTTTTGCAGTGAAATTAGATTTCATTTAACATGAGGTTTTATCCTGAATCAGCCCCCATTCAACTGGAATTTGATAAAATCAAGGCATTGCTGGTTGAACAAACCCAGACCCTCATTGGAAAAGATAAGGCTGAGTCCTTGAGAATCCATACCAGAAAAGAGTTTATTGAAACTGAACTTCGGCAGACCTATCAGTATGCTCAATTGCTTGCGATGGGTCAGACATTCCAGCATGGAACGGTTTTCAATTTGCAAAAAGAGGTAAAACTTCTGTCGATACCAGGAGCTGTGCTTACTGGCGAAGTCTTTCTGCAATTTAAAAGTCTTGCAGACAATATTGAAAGTATTTTTCGATGGTTTGATGATGAGCGGATTGACCGGTACTCATCTTTATATGCTATTCTCTCTGCCACCCGTATCGAAAAATCTATTTCAACATCCATACAAAAAATCATCGGCGATGATGCCCGTGTCATGGATACGGCATCAGATGAATTGTCAAGGATCCGGATGCAGCTTTACAAAAAGCGAAATGAACAAAGGCGCTCATTCGAGCGCATATTGAGCAAACTTCAAAAATCTGGATACATCGCAGACATTGAAGAGTCATTCTTGAATGGACGCCGCGTACTTGCCATTTATGCAGAGCATAAAAGAATTGTAAAAGGTATTCTGCATGGGGAAAGTGATTCCAGGAGAACATCCTTCATCGAGCCTGAAGAGACAATCGATATCAACAATGATATTTATTCTTTGGAAAATGATGAAAAAGATGAAGAATACAGGATCCTCAAACAACTCACTTCTCAACTTTCTGTGCATGCGCCTCTCCTGAAACAATACATGGAGATCATTGGAGAATTTGACTTCGTTCGAGCCAAAGCAAAGCTTGCCCAAATGATGGATGGACATCTGCCGCATGTTACTGAAAATGCTGAGGTGAAATTGGTCAAAGCAACCCACCCATTGCTATTGCTGTACAATAAAAAAAGTGGGAAAAAAGTTGTGCCGCTTGACCTTTACCTGAATGAAAAGCAAAGAATACTGGTTATATCCGGACCCAACGCCGGAGGGAAGACCGTATGCCTTAAGACCACAGGGCTCCTTCAGCTCATGGTCCAATCTGGCTTGCTGATCCCTGCGCATCCAGAATCAACTTTTGGGATATTCAAACAGCTGATGATTCACATCGGAGATACCCAAAGCATCGAATTTGAATTGAGCACTTACAGTGCCCATCTCAAAAACATGAAATATTTCATGGAAGAGGCCAATGGCAGAACCATGTTTTTCATTGATGAATTGGGAAGCGGAAGTGATCCAAGTTTAGGTGGGGCTTTTGCAGAAGTATTTTTGGAACAACTTATAAAAAAACACGCTTTTGGAATTGTAACAACCCATTATCTCAATCTCAAAGTAATGGCGAGTAAAACACCCGGCATTGTAAATGGCGCCATGGCATTTGATGAAAAACATCTCTTACCAGAGTACAAATTGAATATTGGGAAGCCAGGCAGTTCCTATACTTTTTCCATTGCAGAAAGAATCGGGCTCTCTGCGCAGTTGATTGAAAGAGCCAAATCGTTGGTGGACGAACATCATTTTACATTGGATAAGCTACTGAATAAAACTGAACAGGAGCTGAGAAAGTTGGAGAACAAGGAGAAAGAACTTCAGAAATTGATCAAGGAAAATGAAGTGCAGCGGAAAAAATTACATGAGGAATTGAACAGAGAAAAACACCGGCAGCAAGTTGAATTGCTAAAAGAGCAGAATAAAATTGCAGAGGATAAGCTTGTTTATTTGAAAGACATGGAGCGAAAGTTAAAGCAGGTGGTTTTTGATTGGAAGAGAATGGATGCTGAGGAGGATAAAAAACAATTGATCAAAAATTTACAGGCACTTTTGTTCAATCAAAAAGAAAAGCAGGTAAAAGAAAAAGCTAAGAAGAAAATTGACAGCAACTTTATTTTACTTGCAAAAAAACCCGCTGTGGGAGATCATGTGATGATGAAACAAAACAACAAAATTGCTGTACTGAGCGAACTCAGAGGAAAGAAGGCTTTTGTTACCCTTGGTTCCATGCAGCTTCAAGTGAATTATGAAGATTTGGTGGCTGTAAAGAAAAAACCTGAAGCTATTCAAGAAACATCTAAATCTTCATAGATTTACGATACCTGTTCAATCTTTTCGTATGAAAATATTCAGACTTTTTTTACTCTCATCTTTGTTGATTTTTCAACAGCTGTGTGCACAGGATAAAATTCCTGCAGAAACAATAAAATCAAAAATGCAATGGTTTCAAGATGCCAAACTTGGCATTTTCATACATTGGGGAATTTATGCGGTGAAGGGAGTTGATGAAAGCTGGAGTTTTTATAATAAGCTCATGCCCTATGATGAGTACATGAAACAATTGGATGGGTTTACAGCAAGCAAATACAATCCATCGGATTGGGCTGATTTGATTCAACAGTCAGGTGCGAGATATGCCGTCATGACCACCAAGCACCACGATGGGGTGGCGTTGTGGAATACAAAGCAAGATCATTACAATGTTGTGCGAAATACTCCTGCCAAACGTGATTTACTTGAACCGCTTTTTTCAGCGTTGCGAAAACGCAACTTAAAAGTAGGTACCTATTTTTCATTGATCGACTGGAGCAGAAATGATTATGATCAATTCAAAAGGGATTCTTTGAGATACAAGTTGAAGGATCAGCCAAATAGATGGAAGCAATTTCA
>SXYR01000062.1 GCA_005788265.1 Bacteroidota bacterium
CTCAAGATGCCATACTGCATTCCCTTTGCTCCAAAATCTTTGTGGTACTTTTCTACGTCAAAATATACAGATCCGTTGACTACATATGCATACCCATCTTGTATGATTTTTTCAATCATGACAATTTGCTCAACAATGTGACCTGTTGCAGTTGGCTCAATGCTTGGTTCCAAATTATTGAATGCACGCATGGCCCAATGAAAGAGATTGGTGTACTTCTGAACCAATTCCATTGGTTCCATTTTTTCCAATACCGCTTTCTTGGAAATTTTATCTTCACTTTCTCTGCCCTCTTCTTCAAAGTGACCGGCATCTGTGATATTTCTGACATACCTTACCTGATAGCCCAAATGCTTCAGATAACGGTAAACAATATCAAATGTTATAAATGGCCTTGCATGCCCCAAGTGACTTTCACCACTGACAGTAGGTCCGCATACATACATGCCCACTTTTTGGGGTATAATGGATGCAAACTGTTCTTTTTGACGGGTAAGTGAATTGTAAAATTGCAATGTCGACATAGGGATCAATATGAATGCAAAGATATATATTGATTCTCAGAAGGCTTCATTGGGTGGAAATTGGATATCAGCCAAGATAAACAAGTGATCTGAAATCCCCGCTCCGCCACGTTTGTATTGCACAGTAGAAAAAGATACAGGATGAAATATATAATCAATTCGCAGGGTAGGAATAGTTTTTAGCAGAAAAGAAAAAGAACTTGTAAAAGTAGACCCAAGGAAGAAGCCCTTCTCAAGAAAAGCATCTTTATGTTCACCCCTGACAGACATGTATGCATATGAACCAGGAACATCGTTGAGATCTCCTGCAATAAAAGATGGATAAGGAGATTCATTGGCTATGAGGGAAAGAAAATCGGCCTGTGCACCGTGCGTCTCAAAAGTTTTTTTCATTTTTTTGATGAGATACTTTGATTCTTTCACATCTTCTTTGTCATTCTTTACTGTACCCAGTATTTTATATTCCCTGTTGCCAAATCCAAACGACTGCAGATGAACAGAGTATACGCGGACAGTATCTCGTCCTTTTACAATGTCTGCAAATACAGTTGCCTCTGTATTGTCGGCATCCTGATGAGGGAAATGAACAATTCCGCCATTGACGATTGGAAATTTTGAAAATATAGCGGTGCCGCTGTATTGATTGGAATGAAAAATATCTGAACCGTCAAATTGATGATACTTGTACTTAAACTTTTTTTTCAACGATCGAAATGGATCTCGGTCTTTTTCATTGGGAAGAGAAATGAATTCCTGAAAACAAATAACATCAGGATCGTAGGCTGATATGGATTCAAATACTTTTGTGATTTGATCATTGTTCACTGGTTTGAAATTGCGCTCATTGTAGGGAATAAAATGTCTGATGTTCCAGCTCATCAATCGCAATGCATCCGCTGGCTTTTCTTTTTTAAATACAACAGGCTGATGCATGCCAAAGTTGAATTGAAATCCATAGGCTGAAAGGGCAAGTGACAGGAGCGGGTAGATGAGAAATTTCGAGCGCTTAAAAATCCAGTAAATCAAGAGAAAAAAAACTGATCCGTATACATAAGGAAAAAGGAGACTTAAAAATCCCATGAACCAAAAATGCTTGGGATGAATAAATGGGGAGCAGGCACATACCAACATGAATACCATGAAAACCCAGCTGAGCAATTTCATCAAAATGGCAAAGTTTCCGTTGGGTCTAGATTTCATGGAGCATCAAAGATCTTTTTTACTTGCTTGTTGTAAAAATGCTTTCTCTTCATCGGTAAGATGATCATACCCGAATTGATTGATCTTGTCGAGCAACTCATCAACCCGCTTCTGGGTAAGATTTGGTTTTTTGACAAATGGCTTTCTTCCAGATGAATCATAGAAGGACTGCTGTTTTGAAGTCTTTTGTTTTCTTTTCCCCGGTGAAAAGAAATGAATGATTTGATTAGAGAATGCAATCATCCATGAACCCGGATCTGTTCCCTGTTGCAATAATTTTACAAACCCAAATCCAACCAACAAACCAGTCAGTTGCGGAATCATTGCAAAATATCCCTGTGCGGTACTGAAGTTCAATAAAACATAAACCAATGAAATGACCCACAGCGGAATCCCTCCCCCTACCATGGGAAAAATTCTGTATTTGGGAGAAATGGTCGTGGCAGCGCTGGCTAATCCCAAAATTCCTGGAATAATGCCTGAGAAAAAAGCATTGGGTACAGCTTCCCGTTGAAAAACATTGACAGATAAAATAAACAAGCACCCTGCAAACAAGCTGCTGTATATGTATATTGGAAATATTTTTTCACCGCCTACCAGGTCCTGTATCAAATAACCGAACATCCATGTCCAGATCAAATTACCTATCACCACAATTAGCTTGACCTCAGAAAATTGCATGGTAATGAACGTCCATGGCCTTGCTAAAAATTTATCGGGATCTGCAGATAAAATGGACCAGTAATAAATATTGCGGTAAAATGCCTCTGGGTCCATTCTTGAAAAAGTGTAAATGCTTTTGATAAAATTGAGGGAAACAAAAAACATTGCCTGCACAATGATCATCATCAGCAAAGGATTGCTTGAGTCCCATTTTGTTGAAGGAGTATAATATCTTGGTCCTGTCGCCATATCAATAAAAATGTCTTCTGTTGTTTCTGTTCCAGATCATGACAATTACAATTCCGACAGCTGCACCACCCAAGTGAGCAAAGTGAGCAATGCCTGTTGAACTGCTGGATATTCCTCCCAATAGATCCAATACTGCCAACCCCAACAATGCCCATTTGGCTTTGATGGGAAAAGGGATCGGTAGAATAATCATTTGGCTATTGGGAAACGTGTAGGCAAATGCGGCAAAAATTCCCATCACTGCACCTGATGCACCAAGAGTTGGAACATTTGACATGATGAAAAATTCTTCAGCAGACATTTTCCCTGCATCGAACATCGCAGCGTATTGTGTAATATCATAAGTAAGCGCCAATACCTGTGTGATACCGGCACCCAATCCGCATACGAGGTAAAATATCAAAAACCTTCCCGGTCCCCAGAGATTCTCCAATGTTGAGCCAAACATCCACAGCGCAAACATATTGAACAGAATATGGAAGAATGACTCTGATGAATGTAGAAACATGTACGTGATGTATTGCCAGGGATGGTAATATTGCGAGCTGAAATGATGCAATGCAAAAAGATCCTCGACAGAGATCAGATCTTGCCCAATGGTAATCTGGGCCAACCAAACCAGTCCGTTGATGATCAATAGATTCTTTATAACTACCGGTAAAACCTGAAAGCTCCCTGGCCTGATATTTGAGTCCATATACAATGTTGTTATGCGAAATTAACGAACCTACTTCAATGTCTCCTCAACTTCAGTTGAACAACATTTTCAATATGATGTGTATGCGGAAACATATCCACAGGTCTCACGGCAGCAACATCGTATTTTTCTCCCAGCAGTTGTAAATCGCGCGCCTGGGTTGCTGGATTACAGCTTACATAGACCACTGTTGGTGCTTCCATGCGCAGAATCTGTTGAATCAGCTTTTCATGCATACCAGCCCGGGGAGGATCCGTGATGATTACATCCGGGTGCCCATGCAGCTCAAAAAAATCATCCTTGCATAGATCCGCCACATCTCCCGCAAAAAACTGTGCATTGGATATTTGATTGAGATGAACATTTTCCTTGGCATCTTCAATGGCTTCCTCGATCAGTTCAACGCCAATGATTTTTTTTGCCAGATCGCTTACAAAAATACCAATGCTTCCGGTTCCGCAATAGAGATCATATACAACCTCTTTGCCTGTCAACGCTGCGAAGTCTTTGGTGATCTGATAGAGTTGCTCCGCCTGCCTGGTATTGGTTTGGAAAAATGATTTAGGGCTGATCTTGAATTTCCATTTTATAAGTTGCTCAACAGCATAAGGATTTCCGCTGAATAATACAGGCGATTGATCAAAGATACTGTCGTTGAATTTTGTGTTGACAGTATAATACAAAGAAGTGATTTCTGGGAAGGTCAATTTCATAAAATTCATTGCCTCCAAGATTGCCGGCTGATCATGCTCACCAAAAACAACATTGACCATCAAATCTCCACTGGTGCATAGTCTGATCATGAGATTTCTCATCAACCCCACATGATTTCTGATATCATAAAAACTGAACCCTCTGTCTAAAACAAAGTTCCTCAGCTCATTTCGTATCCTGTTGCTGGGCTCTTGTTGCAAAAAACACTCATCAATATCAATGACCTTATCAAAGGCACCTGGCACATGAAATCCCAATGCAGGAATGGATGGAAGCCCGATTTTCTCTCCATCCGGAAGATGCAATGCGGCCATTTCCTCATGGGTGAAATATTTCTTGGAGCTGAATGTAAACTCAAGCTTATTTCTATAATAGATGGTTTCTTTTGCTGCTGCAATATCTTGTATAGGCGGAATGGCAACTTTCCCTATTCGTTTTAAATGTTGCTCTACCTCGGACTGTTTATAAAAAGCCTGCTTTTCATAGGGCAACATTTGCCATTTGCATCCACCGCAAACACCAAAATGTTTGCAAAAGGGAACAACCCTGTCTGTTGAAAATTGATGAAATCTTTTGACAAAGCCCTCTGCCCAATCTTTCTTGTTTTTGGTCAGCTGCACATCCACCACATCACCGGGAACAGCACCCTCGATAAAAATTACTTTTCCATCCTTTTTGGCGATTGACTTGCCGCCCGCAGCATAGGAAACAACTTCTAGGTGCTCCATCCATGCATTCTTCTTCCGTCTCATATTTAAGATTGATTTATAAAGTTATTGAATAATTTTGCGGAAAGCCTTTTACATGAGAATTCTCTCTCTGATTACAATCTTCGCTCACTGCAGTCTGATCAATTTTGCACAAAATGCCTACGAGATCAAAGCGAACATCAAACCTTTCAACAAAGGACATCTCTATCTCGCTTATCATTTTGGCAACAAACAATATTTGATTGACTCGGCAAAGATTGAACCATCAGGTGATGCAGTTTTTACTGGAACCAAAAAACTTCAAGGCGGAGTATACCTAATTGTATTTCCCGAAAAAAATGGATGGGTAGAATGTTTGATCGATAAAGACCTGAAGCTCTCATTGAAAGCAGATACAAGTAATTTGATGCAATCGATGCAGTTTGAAAATTCTGTCGA
>SXYR01000063.1 GCA_005788265.1 Bacteroidota bacterium
AACTACAGAAAGTGTTGTGAAGTATATCTTGCCGTGTAAATTGACAAAATACCTCCCCTTGGGTTCAATAAGACTTACGCGGAAAAACTTATTGATCCACTGGTAGATTTTTGTATGTGCGGGATCAAATTCTGCCTCGTCCTTTTTAAGGAACAATTTATATCCGGTATAAAGCAGAAATACTCCAAATACATACAAAATCCAGTGAAAACGGTCAATCAATTCTATGCCAATTGCTATGAAAATAATTCTGAAAACTATGGCCAGAAGAATACCGATCAATAATGCACGTCCTGCATCACCTTCCTCGACTTTGAAGAATGTAAAAATCAAAATAAAAACAAAAATATTATCAATACTCAGTGACCATTCCATCAAATAGGCTGTGAAATATTTAGTAGCCGTGAGGGGCGTTTTTTCAAACCACAAAAAAATTGCAAATGCAACGGACAGGCCCACCCAAAAAATTGTCTGAAAAAGTGCTTTTTTGATACTGACACTGGAATTTTTCTTGCTCATCAATCCCAAGTCAAGCACCAGGGCAACAACCAAAACAATTCCGAAAGTTAGATAGGTGATCTGATCAACACTCATAGAAGGAGATTATTGCAACAAAGATAATCAATCTGTCAGGCTTGTTGTACAATAGATCCAGAATACTTGCGCTTTCTGTTGAAACGAACCATTGTCAAGCAGAGAACTGGCAAAAGCAAGGGTGCCAGCAAATTGAAGAGCCTCCAAAAGGATTGTTCAGACCCAAGTTTTTCTTTGTCCAAAAGACGCAATTGAAAATTTTTTGCTCTGGCAAAAAGCAACTCTTCTCCGTCAGATAAATAAAAAAGAATATTTTTTAAAAATTCTTTGTTCCCATATGTGATGCGGGTATACCTATTGCTGCCCATATCGAGGGGGCCATCGCTTTCGCTGATGGGATTGGTAAAAATATCACCATCTGCAACGACAATCATTTGGTTGGGCTCCAAGGAACTTTCTTTAAACTTAACTCCTGCTTTGGCCTCTACCTCTATTTGTTCCTTTGGCGCCATTCTATTTTTATACGCAGAAACAAATGTCCCCTCAAGCAGTACTGCAATTGGAATATTTTTTTCGTTGAAATTTTTTAGATCCCCCTCTGTTTTTACAGGCTTCCATTCAACCAACGCTGGCGTTGACAGCTTTCTGCCGTATGCAGAACCGGAAAGTAAAATACTTTTTGTAACCCCGTTGGATGAAACTGTGTCTATTGATTGAGGAAAAGCAGTCAAGACCTTGTCCAGGTTTCTTGAAATGGGATGATAGGCAGGATCGCCGACCAAAGGAGCATAAGGCCATGGCAACAATTGAATTTGTGGTTGATTGCCCATATTGCCTACGATGGATGGAACCTGGTCTGATTCCAAATCCTGAACAAGATCGCGGTTGATTCTTACACCATATTTAAATAAGAGATCATCCAGTTGCAAGCCCATATCAAAAGCAAGAAATGAACCATTGCTTTTTTGCAAACTGTCCAAACTGGCGTAAACATTGTCCAATGCCCAAATAACTTTTCCACCGTTCATGATGTATTGATCCAGTTTGAGTTTTTGCTGTTCACCAAAAGGAATGGATGGTCGATTGACCATGAGAATATCAAATTGTTGCGGAATGAAAGGAAGGCTGTCGATATTGATCAATCCAAATCCATATTCTTTTTTCAAAACGTTTTCAATCAGATCATATACCCTCAAATCCAATACCTCCCCATTGCCCAATAAATATCCTACCACAGGAGGTTCAGTTCTTTGCAATATTTTGATGGCCCGGGTGATTTTGTATTCCATTTGCGCCTCTGCATTCACAAGTGCATCTTGACCTGCCATATTATTTTGACCTTCCAAAAAATCAATCCCCACTTGCCCATTGGCTGAAGAAAGTACGGCACCAGGAAAAACAAGCGTTTCTTTTCTTTGTGACTGACTTTGTTGTTGAGAAGTAACATTGGCGGGATGAATACCTATCTGTTGCAAAGAATCGTATAAAATCGCTTTGGAGCTGTCCCCCAAACCTTGACCAGGAATTTCAAATTTGATGGAAAAATTACCCTTGCTGATTCTATGGTAGCGATTGCTCACGTATTCAGCAGTGGCAGCAAGCCGTTTGAAGCCAACCGGAATATCTCCATCCAAATAGACAGTCAGCTCCATGGGTTCATTGAGTTGCTCTACAAATTGGAGAGACGCATCAGAAATGGTATATCGTTTGTCTGCTGTAAAATCAAACCCAAGCATTAAAAATGAGGAAATGACATTGATGAAAAGAATCATCAATACCCCTGCCATAAAATGAATATAATATGATCTATGCTTTTTCAATTGTTGCGGGTGCTGAGATGAAAAATGGTTTGGTAAAGAAAAAATGTACCGACACTTATAAAATAAATCAAATCACTGATAGCCAAATAACCCTTGCTGATATTTTCAAAATGATACTTCACCCCAACAAGTGATATGTAATAACCTATGTTTTGATTCGAAATATATACATCAGGAAAAAAAGAGAAAAAGTAGTATAAAACAAAACAACAGAAGACGGTAAGCATGAAAGCAGACAGCGCATTGGCCAACAGACTACTGATATAAATGCCAACCGCTGCATAGACCAAAATCAACAAAATAAGTCCTATGTAAGAACCAACTACAGCTCCCATGTCCAAACCATTCAGTGAAAAGTATTGCAGGGTAAGAACATAAAAAATTGAGCCTGCCAGCGCAAACAGACAAATAAATACAACAGAAAAAAACTTCCCTAGAACCAGGGATGAATGTTTGATCGGAAGGGATTGCAACAATTCGAAGGTTCCTGTTTTATACTCATCACTGAAGCTTCGCATGGTTACCGCAGGCACCAAGATCAACAAAAGCAGTGGTGAAAAATCAAAAAAGGAATCCATGCTGGCATAACCTGCATCCAATAAGTTTTCTTCGGGATAAAAAAACAAGAGCATCCCTGAGGCTATCAGGTATACGGCGATGGTGATAAAACCCATCCACCCTGCGAAAAACTGTATCCATTCCTTCTTGACGATGGTCCACATAATTGATTGCAAGATTACGTGAAGTAGTGAAAATTACATTCAAAAGAAGTGATAAAACCCGATATTTTTTTAACAGCGGCATTAACTTGCTCTTTCAAATGAGGAAAATGGTTCGTGTGGGATGGATGATGCTTATGGTGAATTTGCTTGTTTGCACAGGCATGTATGCACAAAAGACATGGGATGGAGAAGCTGGAGACAGCCTATGGCAAAATCCCAGAAATTGGTTTCCGGATGGGATACCGCTCGCTGAAGATCATGTGTTGCTAGACAACAGCAAAATGATTGTTCCTTATAAAATTTTGATCAACGGACCTGACAGCATAGTCATTCAATCGCTCACGATTCAACCCAAGGATAGCAATCGAATCATATTGGAGATTGTTTCTTCCAGTACGTTGCCGATTGCAGTATACATCAACTCATCTCAAAAAAATATTGTACTAGAGAAAAATGCAACGCTCATCAATCAATCAGGTGCATCAAGTGGTAACATTTTTTCATTGAATGGCAAGGTGTATATTAAAAATGGAGGAAGGTATGTACACAAAACGATCCGAGGCAATGCTTATTTCGTATCAAAACTGGAGATTGACACTTCCAGCGCGAAGGGAGTCATGGAATTTGATGTACCGGGAAACAGCGGATATACCATTTCTTTATCAGGCAGGAGATTTGGTACGCTTCAATTGAGTGCCCATGAAATATTGAAAAAATCATACAGCGGAAGTGGCTCAAATCCATTGATCATTGAAGGCGATTTGATCATCGGAAAAAATGTTTTCTTTACCTCCTCGCTGGTTAAAAATATCGAGGTCAAAGGCAATTTGACAGTAGAAGGGCAATGTGCCTTCAATCCTGCTTCCCCAGACAGCACCGGAAGATCCTTCTTGCTCAATGGAGAAGAAAGCAATATTGCTGTAAATGGGAAACTGCTTACAGGGAATCACTTCAATCAATTTGTCATTGGCTCCAAAATAAATAGACTCCTCACTCACTTGTACATAGAGAATGGATGGATCATTCAAAACAGCGAATCCTCATTGTTGATGGATACATTTCATTTGAAATCCCCCAATGGTATTCGCATCCATAACAGGGCCCGATTGGGAACTGCACATCCAGAGGGAATTTCAAAGGATACGACCAAGGGTGGATTGAGGACCCCCATGCTGATGCTGCATGATTCACTGCGAATATTATACAATGGTGATATAAATCAAGAAACAGGATCAGGCATTCCAAGCTCAATTGCATCCTTGTTGGTCAATAAAAATGGAACCCTGTTTTTTACAACCCCCATCGAGATAACAGACTCCATTTACTTACAAAAGGGTCTTTGTAAAACAGATTCGATCCACCTGCTTGTCTTCAAAGGAAGCGTTGCGATAGGGAATGACAGTTCATACATAGATGGGCCATTTCAGTATACAGGAAGCGACAGCGCACATATCACCCTCCCGATTGGAGGTAAAAACAGATATGCGCCGCTCATCATTGAAATACGCAAAAATGAAATCATTCATGTTGAATACGTTGATTCCGGTTTTCAAACAAATGGAACAGAAATGGAATTCCCGGTTAAAAGCATCAACCAATCAGAATATTGGAAATTGAAATTTTCCAATATTGATACTGCCCATCCCATCAGGAAGTTGATCTTTTGCTCCAATAAAAATACGCCCACCAACAATACATATATTGTCAGATTGAATGATGTTGAGAAATGGGAAATGCTTCCGCTGATCAGCAACAATCCTATTCCACACTCAATTGAAACCAGGACTGTTCTTAAATCCTCTATGTACACAACGGGATTTATACAACAGGTAGCCCTGTCCAATCAACGATTTTATTTATCAAACAACAAAAGCAGTCAAGGTAGAACGCTCACTTGGAAATACGAGAGCAATGAAAATGCAATCATGTACATCATAGAAGTATCTGAGGATGGATATGCATTCAAGCCACTTGATTCTCTACAAGCAGGTTCAAGTGGTGACAATACATATCAGTATGTTGTAAAAAAGAGCATCGCCATCAAAGCGTTTTACAGAATACGCGCCATTCTCAAAAACAATGAGCGGCGTTTTTCAAATATCATTTTGATTCATTTCGAAAATCCGATAGCATTGCTGTATCCCAATCCCTGCCACCACCAATTGTTCTTGGAAACAACAAATGGTATTCAATCGGGCATCTGGGCCGCTCCATCAGATGGAAGAAAAATTCGGCTGCCTTATAGCCAGGTTGGCAAAACAATTAAAGTTGATGCATCCTCGCTTCACCCAGGAGCATACTATTTACAAATGGTTTCAAAAGGTGTGCATCAGAGCATTCCTTTTGTAAAATATTAAACAGAGAAACTCTCACCGCAGGCACAGGTGCGGTTGGCGTTGGGATTGATAAAATGAAAACCCTTTCCGTTCAATCCATCAGAAAAATCCAGTGTAGTATTGAAGAGATACAATATACTTTTTCTGTCTGTGACGAGCTTCATGCCCTTGTCTTCAAAAACTTGATCACCTTGCTTGACT
>SXYR01000064.1 GCA_005788265.1 Bacteroidota bacterium
GCGCACGAAGCAATTCGTCCTACTTACATGGATAAAACATCTGTTGATATTGTTGATGGACAACGTTTGTATGATTTGATTTGGAAGAGAACCATGGCAAGTCAGATGTCTGATGCTGAATTGGAAAAAACAATCGCTGATATTTCTATCACTACCCAACAGGAAAAGCTGAAAGCCGAAGGTGAAGTGATGAAGTTTGAGGGATTTCTCAAAGTTTACAACGAGAGCAAGGATGAGGAAGATGAAAATGAAGATGACTCAATTGAGGGAATGCTGCCACCATTGGAAGTTGGACAGATACTCGATTTACAACAGTTGACCGCAACGGAAAGATACAGTCGTCCTCAACCACGTTATACAGAGGCATCCCTTGTCAAAAAACTGGAAGAACTTGGCATTGGTCGTCCGTCTACCTATGCACCAACCATCTCAACCATTTTAAAAAGAGGTTATGTTGAAAAGCGTGAGAAAGAAGGTGTAAAAAGAGATTTCAGGGTTCTTACTTTACAACAAGGAAAAATCGAAAGAATTATTGACCAAGAAAATACCGGTGCTGAAAAAGGAAAGTTATTTCCAACTGATTTAGGTTCTGTGGTAACAGATTTCCTGATTCAATATTTTACCAATGTGATGGATTATGGTTTCACTGCAAAAATCGAGAATGAGTTTGATGAAATAGCAGAGGGTGATCAAGACTGGAGCAAAATGCTCAAGGACTTCTACTCTCCTTTTAAAAAGGATGTTGACCATACCATGGAGAAGGCTGAACGCATCAGCGGTGAACGTGCGCTTGGCAATGATCCTGTTTCTGGGAAAAAGGTCATCGCGAGAATGGGCAGATATGGGCCAATGGTACAAATGGGTGAAACCACAGAAGAAGAAAAACCAAAATTCGCAAAACTGAGAGCAGACCAGAGCATTGAAACCATTCAATTGAATGATGCACTCGAACTTTTCAAGCTTCCGCGCATATTGGGTGAATTTGAAGGCAATGAGGTTCAAGTCAATATTGGAAGATTCGGACCCTACATCGCTCATGACAAAAACTTTTACTCTCTTGCCAAAGAGTTTGATCCTTATGAAATTATACTGGAGACTGCCATTCCAATCATTGAGGAAAAGAGAAAGGCGAAAGATGAGCGTACCATCAAGGTATTTGAAAAAGAAAAAATTCAACTGCTCAAGGGACCCTATGGCCCTTATATTAAAAAAGGACTCAGGAATTTTCCCATACCAAAAGAAAAGCAGGAAGAGGCAAAAGACCTTAACATAGAAGAAGTTCAAGCCATGATTGAACATGCAATTGCCAATCCTTCCAGGGGAAAACGCAAAGCAAAAAAGAAATCTTAAATCAATCGCGATGATGGCGAACAGTGAATTATCTGCGTTGCTGAACCTGATTGATGATCCAGATGAAGACGTGTTTAATTCTATTACAGCACGCTTTGTGGGAATGGGTCATGAAATCATCCCGATTCTGGAAGAACACCAGCATGGAACACATGAAGAAGAGCTGATCAAAAAAATCAATTACATCATCGACGTTGTCTCACTTTCTGTGATGACAAATGATTTGTTGGAATGGAAAAACTCAGAAGATCAGTCGACCGTTGAGGCTTCACTGATTATATCCAAATACCTGAACAAAGAATTCAATCAAGAAAACATTTTTTTTGAAATTGAAAAAATCAGAAGAAGTATCTGGATGGAATTGAATGACTACCTGACTCCACTCGAGGAGGTCAATATCATCAATAAAATTGTTTTTGGTTATTATAAATTCAAGGGACTGGAAACAAATTATGCCAAACCAAAAGATTTTGATTTATCAGGCCTGATCAGCGAAAAACAAGCCAATACTTTTCCTATTGCTGCTTTATATTTATCAATTTCTGAAATGCTAGGATTGAGCTTAAAGCCAGTAGACGTTCCTTTGCAAAACCTGCTTTGCTATTATGAAGAAGAGCCACTTTTTGATGAAAATGGATCATCTGTACTATTTTTTATAGATCCTCTGAACGGGCAAATCTATACCCACAAAGACATTGAGAATTACCTCAAGAAAATCAATTACGTTCCTCACCCTCTCCAGATTCAGGCTGTATCGAATGTCAGTTTTATTCAAAAATGGCTGATTGAATTGTCAAAAGTTGAGAAAGAAGCTGGACAAGACCATACATGCATTGGCCTAAAAACACTGATAGAAAAGCTGGATGATTTGTAATCAACGAGATGGCAGATTTTTGTAAATTGTATTCAATAGACTGCCATGATTACTTGGGATGATTTTTCAAAAATTGACATCAGAGCCGGCACCATCACAAAAGCCCAGCCCTTCGAAAAAGCCAAAAAGCCTGCCTTTCAGCTTGAAATCGATTTTGGACCATTGGGCATCAAGAAATCCTCTGCACAAATTACCTTTCACTATACCGTAGAAGATTTGATCGGTCGACAAGTCATTGCCGTTGTAAATTTCCCTCCCAAACAGATTGCCAATTTTTTCAGTGAATGTCTGGTTTTAGGTGTCTATGACAACCAAAACCAGGTAGTTCTTTTGCATCCATCTTTAAAAGTTGACAATGGATCAAAGATTGGATGAACCGTATTTTAATAGCTGGGTAGAAACGCCCCTTGGCTTGCTTAAAGTAACATACAATCATACCCACATTGAGCGTGTTTACTTTGAAAACAACGCTTTAGATATATCTCATAATACTATTCATAATCAAATATTTAATGACTTTAAAAAACAGATTTCATTTTACTTTTCAAATAAATTGAAATCCTTCGATTTACCAACCCTTCCAGTTGGCACTACATTCCAAAAAAATGTTTGGAAGGCCCTGCAAGACATCCCGTTTGGCACTTATAGCAGTTATATGGACGTGGCCATCAAACTTGGCGGAAAAGAAAAAACCAGGGCCGTGGCTTCAGCGATTGCCAAAAATCCAATTTTGATTCTGATACCCTGTCATAGAGTAATCGGTTCTGATGGAAAACTAACTGGTTTTTCAGGTGGGGTCCATAGAAAAAAGGCATTGTTGGAGATAGAAGGCCTAAGAATTGATTTTTAGTCATTTCACCGAAGGAAATCCCTCCTAATATCATCAAATTCAGCGTCTTTTGCATTCAAATACAACCTATTTTCGTCCGTATGAAACAATTAACTCTCTTAACAGCTTCTTTACTGGTTTTGCTTATCTCTTGTGAGGAGAAAAAATCTGCTCCAAAAGCCATGGACTCTTCCAAGGGTGGCCCGCTTTCCGTAGATGTTAAAATTGTTGCAAATGATACTGTTTCTGAATCAATTGAAATTGCAGGAAACATCCTTCCATTTGAATTGACTGAGATCCGTCCGGAGATTTCAGGAAGAATCATCAGTTTGAATTTCAAAGAGGGATCCACTGTTCAGAAAAATAGTTTGCTGGTGAAATTATTTGACGGTGATCTACAGGCCCAACTCAAAAAGCTGCAGGTTCAACAGAAGATTGCCAACAAAACAGAAGAACGTCAGAGAGAATTGCTCAAGATCAACGGCATCAGTCAGCAGGACTATGATTTGAGCTTACTACAGTTAAACAACATTGAAGCTGATATAGAGTTATTAAAAGTGAATATTTCCAAAACAGAGATAAAAGCACCTTATACTGGAAGGATTGGATTGAGAAACATTTCTTTGGGTGCATTTGTGAGCCCCTCGAATATCATCACCTCCATCAGCCAAGTTGACCAAAAGAAAATAAGTTTTAGCATTCCCGAGCGTTACAGCAATCAAGTTAAACCTGGCATGAAAATTAATTTTGGTATTGAGGGCATAGATCAATCTTATACGGCCACTGTTTTGGCATCTGAAAGTGTGATTGAATCTCAAACCAGAAATCTAAAAATTGTTGCCACCATCAATGACGGAAAGAACGAATTGGTACCCGGAACATTTGCCAAAGTAAGTCTGACCCTGGGTGAAAATACCCATGCGGTTTCTGTTCCATCACAATGCGTGATTCCAAGTGCAAGATCCAAACAAGTTGTTTTATATAAAAACGGTGAACCGGTATTTGTAAATGTGAAAACAGGAATAAGAGGTGCAGACAATGTACAAATCACTGAGGGTGTGCTCCCAGGAGATACAGTTATAGTAACCGGTCTTCTTTTCATCAGAAAAGATTCAAAATTGAAATTGGGTAAGATTCAATAGTTAGATTCAAAACTTACAGAATGAACCTTTCAGAACTCAGTATTAAACGACCTGTATTTGCGGTAGTTTGCAGTATAGTTATCATCATCTTTGGGATCATGGGATACAGTTTTCTGGGTGTCAGAGAGTATCCTGCCATTGACCCACCGATTGTAAATGTAAGATGCAGCTATGTTGGCGCCAATGCAGAAATTATTGAACAGCAGGTAACAGAAGTTCTGGAAAAAGCGGTCAATGGAGTACAAGGTGTAAAAAATATTACTTCATCAAGCTCTCAGGGCAGCAGCAATATCACTGTTGAATTTGAATTGGGAGTTGATCTTGAACGTGCTGCGAACGATGTCAGGGAAAAAGTTTCACAGGTCAGTGGACAATTGCCTCAAGATTTGGATGCACCTCCAGTCGTTGCCAAGCAGGATTCAGATGCAGAGCCTATCGTGTTCATGCAAATGCAAAGCAATAAAAGAACATTGCTAGAGATTTCTGACCTGGCTGAAAATATTGTGCAAGAAAGATTGCAAACCATTTCGGGTGTCAGTGGCGTAAATATATTCGGTCAGCGTCCAGCGATGCGTATTTGGTTCGATCCAGTTAAACTCTCCGCTTACAGATTGACCATCAGTGATGTAAAAACTGCACTGGATAGAGAAAACATAGAACTGCCGGGTGGTAAAGTGAGAGGAAATGTAACAGAGCTGACTGTGAAGGCATATGGAAAATTAACAACGGAAGAAGATTTCAACAACCTCATCATCCGTCAAACTGAAGGAAATATTGTTCGCCTCAAAGATATTGGCTATGCCATCATTGGTCCGGAGAACGAAGAATCAGCTACACGCAAAAACAATGTAAGATCTGTCAACATGGCTGTAGTAGCACAACCGGGTTCCAATCAAGTTGAAATAGCCGATGAAATTTACAAGCGCATCGAACTGATCAAAAAGGATCTTCCCAAAGACATCATGTTGGAAATTGGATTTGACAGAACATTGTTTGTAAGAAAGGCAATCAAAGAAGTACAGGAAACATTGCTCATTGCCATTGGACTTGTTGTGTTAATCATTTACCTGTTCTTCAGAGAATGGTCTATTGCATTCCGACCATTGATTGATATTCCTGTTGCCTTGGTGGGTGCATTTTTCATTATGTATGTAGCAGGTTTCTCCATCAACGTCCTTACACTGCTTTCTTTGGTATTGGCTACGGGACTCGTCGTGGATGATGGAATTGTCGTCACGGAAAATATTTTCAAAAAGATAGAGCAGGGCATGGACAAGTATACAGCTGCCAAGGAAGGTTCTAAAGAAATTTTCTTTGCGGTTGTTTCAACCTCTCTAACACTTGCAATTGTATTCCTGCCCATCATTTTCCTGCAGGGATTTGTAGGAAGATTGTTCAGGGAATTCGGTATCGTTGTTGCAGGCGCTGTATTGATATCAGCATTTGTATCACTTTCTCTTACTCCGGTGCTGAATATTTATCTCACCAAGAAAAACGTGCACGACCATTCATGGTTTTATAGAAAAACCGAACCCTTTTTTACTTGGATAGAGCATTCATATAAAAACATGCTCAAGGCTTTTATGGGGAAGAGATGGATTGCATTTGTAATTGTTGCCCTGTGTGCTGGAGCCATCTATTTTGTAGGTAAAAAATTACCATCTGAGCTCGCCCCCATGGAGGATAGGAATCGTTTGAGGATGAGCATTACAGCACCTGAGGGAACTGATTTCGATTATATGGACAGGGCTACATACGATATTACCCAAAAAGTAATGGATTCTGTTCCTGAGCGATTTGTGGTACTTTCTTTTGCTCCTAATTTTGGTGGAAGCGGTGGTGCAAACAACGCCAACGTAAGCATTGGCCTGGTGGATGCAAATGACAGAAAGCGTAGTCAGAATGAAATTGCTCAAAACTTAAATAAAATATTCAAAGACCAGACCGATCTAAGAATATTTGTTACGCAGGAACAAACCATATCTGTTGGACAAGGAGGCAGAGGATCATTGCCGGTACAGTTCGTTTTGCAGAACCTGAATTTTGACAAGCTGAAAGAAAAAGT
Organism: Bacteroidota bacterium; assembly: GCA_005788265.1. Classification (GTDB taxonomy): domain Bacteria; phylum Bacteroidota; class Bacteroidia; order Chitinophagales; family Chitinophagaceae; genus Pollutibacter. The sequence continues at coordinate 6,261 of SXYR01000064.1, forward strand.
TCCGCAATTCATGGATGAAGTTTCAAAGAGTTCAGTTTTCCAGGGGAACGATGTAAACCTGAAATTCAACAAACCTGAAATTCAAATCACAATTGATCGTCTGAAAGCCAGTGAACTGGGCATTTCGATTTTGGATATTTCAAATACTCTGCAACTGGCACTCAGCGGAAGAAGATTTGGTTATTTCTTGAGAAATGGAAAACAATATCAGGTCATTGGACAGGTAGATCGAAAAGACCGGGATGCCCCACTCGACTTAAAATCATTTTACCTGAGAAGCAGAAGTGGAGAGCTGGTTCAGTTGGATAATTTAGTAAAACTCACAGAATCTGCAACACCTCCGTCGATCTATCACTTCAACAGATTGAAAAGCGCAATTGTTTCGGCAGGTTTAGCACCTGGAAAAACATTGGGCGATGGCATCAAAGAGATGAACAGAATTGCAACTGTGGTGCTTGATGAGTCCTTCACAACAAGCCTCAGTGGATCATCCAGAGATTTTGCAGAAAGTTCATCGAATACACAAACAGCTTTTCTGTTGGCCCTTGTTTTGATTTTTTTAATCCTAGCAGCTCAGTTTGAAAGTTTTGTTGATCCATTCATCATCATGATCACTGTTCCGCTTGCATTGGCAGGCGCTGTGATCAGTCTTTCCTTGTTTGGACAGTCCCTCAATATCTTCTCACAAATTGGAATCATCATGTTGATTGGACTTGTAACCAAAAATGGAATTCTGATTGTGGAATTCGCCAATCAAAAGAGAGAAGCGGGTACCCCAAAACTGCAAGCGGTATTGGAGGCTTCCGTTGCCAGATTGCGTCCCATCTTAATGACAACGCTGGCAACTGTTTTAGGTGCACTCCCTATTGCCATGGCATTGGGTTCAGCAGGAAAGAGCAGAATGCCCTTGGGCATAGTAATCATCGGTGGACTCATGTTCTCTTTGATTCTCACCCTTTTTGTAGTACCGGCTTTGTATACATATATCTCAAGGAAAAAAACGACCCATGCAAATTAGATTCTTCATCATAAGTTTCCTGTTTATTCATCAGCTCAGTGCACAGGATTCTGTATTTTCTGCAAGTGATGCCATCGGTATTGCAGTCAAGGAAAATCTGGATATCCAAATTGCACAAAACGAGGTTGAAATTTCCAAAATCAACAACAACTGGGGAAATGCGGGTATATTTCCAACCATAACAGCTCAAGCTACCAATACAGAAGCAGTTTCCAACCTGAACCAAAAATTGAACAATGGAAACTCTATTCAGAGAAATAATGTATCCAACAACAGCTTGAATGCAAATCTCAGCTTAAGTTGGAGGATTTACAATGGTATGAGAATAAGGGCCACCAAGGAACGATTTGACATCATTGAGAAGATGGGAAATATTGCTTTTAAGCAACAGATTGATCAGGTTATTTTTGATGTGCTCAGTGTTTATTATAACCTTGTTCGATTGAACAAACAAGTGAATTCAACTATTGCGATCATTGATTTTTCAAAGGAAAGAGTCAAGATTGCCGAAACCCGTTTCAATGTAGGAAGTGGAACAAAAACTGATATGCTGCAGGCAAAAATTGATCTAAATGCGCAGGAAGTCAGTCTTCAAAATATCTTTAGACAAATTGCTGCAACAAAAGCAAGTTTAAATAATTTATTAAAAAGAGATCCCTCTCAACCGATTTATGCAAAAGAGGAACAATTTAGAATCCCCACAATTAATCTAGAAGAAGTTTATAAAAAAATTGATGAGCAGAATTTTCAAATGCTCATGGCCCAGCAGACCAA
>SXYR01000065.1 GCA_005788265.1 Bacteroidota bacterium
AAAAAATAAAATAAGCAACGAATTTCATATCTTAAATCCCGGTTCAACAGACCGGGATTTTATTTAATTGCATTTTTATGGAAGAACAAACAGCATTCAAACCAAGCTTGGGCCTCGTAGATGCAACCATGGTTGTTGCAGGGTCCATGATTGGATCAGGCATCTTTATCGTCAGTGCCGATATTGCAAGAAATGTTGGCAGTGCTGGATGGATCATCATGGTTTGGCTTATCACTGGATTCATGACGATCAGTGCTGCATTGAGTTATGGAGAGCTCAGCGGAATGTACCCCAAGGCCGGTGGGCAATATGTGTACCTGAGAGAGGCTTTCAATCCACTGGTTGCATTCCTTTATGGATGGAGCTTTTTTGCTGTCATTCAAACGGGAACCATAGCTGCTGTGGGAGTAGCATTTGCAAAATTTGCAGGATATTTTTTTCCTGCACTCAATTTAAAGGATGAAAATATTTTTCTGACACTCGGATCTGTCAAACTTTATTATGCCCAAATCGTTGCCATCGTCATTGTTTTGGTGCTGACATATATTAATACAAAAGGAGTCAAAGAAGGTAAGTTGATCCAAACAACATTTACCATTTCTAAGCTGCTTGCATTGTTTGGATTGATCATGTGTGGATTCTTGTTTGTCCAAAAAAGCTATTGGTCAGAAAATATGCTTTCTGGCATGTTTTCACAAAAAGCATTGATCAATCAGGACGGCTCCATCACATGGGAATCGATTGGAGGCATTACGCTTTTAGGAGCCATTGCATCATCCATGGTAGGTTCCATTTTCAGCAGCGATTCCTGGAACAATGTCACTTTTATTGCTGCAGAAATCAAGAATCCCAAACGAAATATTGGCTTGAGTCTTTTTCTTGGAACGCTCATTGTTACAATAATTTATGTTTCTGCGAACCTGATGTACCTCAATGTGCTGCCATTGGAACAAATTGCAAAACCTGAGGAAGATCGCTTGGCTGTTGCAGCAGCCAGTGTCATCTTCGGAGCTGCTGGCAGATCCATCATAGCTGTGCTAATCATGGTTTCAACTTTTGGATGTATCAATGGATTGGTCATGGCCGGTGCAAGAGTATATTATACGATGGCCCAAGATGGACTCTTTTTCAACAATGCTTCAAAACTCAATAAAAATGCGGTGCCTGAATGGGCACTTTGGACACAAGCATTGGTGGCAAGTTTGATGTGTCTGAGCGGCAAATATGGCGAACTGCTGGATATGGTGAGTTTTGTAGTGGTTATTTTTTATGTCCTCACAATCATTGGCATATTCATTTTGCGTAAAAAAAGACCCGATATGGAGCGTCCATACAAAGCTTTTGGCTATCCCATTATCCCATTTGTATATGTCATCATGGGAATCACTTTCTGTGTGCTTCTGATCAAATTCAAGCCTGGTTACACTTGGCCTGGATTGGTTATTGCACTTCTGGGAGTACCCTTCTATTATATTATTATGAACAGAAAGAAAGCAGTATGATCTCAAAGTTGGCTGTCATAGTAGCAGGGGGTAGTGGAATGCGAATGGGCAATGAATTGCCCAAACAATTCTTATTGCTGGATGGCAAACCTGTTTTATTGTATGCGATCGATGCTTTTCTTTCAACCTACCATGATATTAAAATCAATCTTGTTCTGCCCAAACATTATTTCGACCATACCCGTGAGTTATTGAATAGCTTTGGATATCCGACATCTATTCAGTTCATTGAGGGTGGGGCAACCCGTTTTCAATCTGTAAAAAACGGTATTTCGAATGCAAGTGCTGACGACATTATTTTTGTCCATGATGCCGTGCGTTGTCTTATTTCCAAACCATTGATTGAGCGATGTTTTGAGAAAGCCTACTCATCAGGTTCCGCTATTCCGGTGATCCCCATTCGTGACAGCATGAGAAGGGTTGCGTTGGACGGCTCATCAGAGCTGGTTTCAAGAGCAGATGTATATTCTGTGCAAACGCCACAAACCTTCCAGGCTTCCATTTTGATTCCTGCATTTCAGGTTGACTACCTTGATAAATTTACGGATGAAGCTACAGTGGTAGAACATGCTGGAACTCCCATACATACAGTGGAGGGCGAGGAGCAAAATATCAAAATTACATATCCGGATGACCTGCTCTATGCAAAATGGAAGCTCAGCATTCGTCAGCATTAATTCAATTTCTGACTGCCCATTTTTTCAAGTATGAGATGGGCTACTTCCAATGCATGGTATCCGTCTAATTCAGAAACGACTGGATGCTGGTCCTGCTGAATGGCATCTCTAAATGAAGTCAATTCTGCATGAAGCGCATTCTCTGATTCTGATGATGGATTTTCAACTACAATGGTTCGGCTTCCCTTTGGGGTATCAATTTCAAATGAAAAAAGTTCCGCCCTGTCTGAATCTTGTTTGAGGCGGATGATTTCAGATTTTTTCTCTAAAAAATCAATTCCAATATATGCATCTTTTTGGAAGACCCTCATTTTGCGCATTTTTTTCATAGAAATTCTCGACGAAGTGAGGTTGGCCACACATCCGTTGTGAAACTCTATTCTCACATTGGCAATGTCGGGTGTATCGGTCATTACTGCAACACCACTTGCAGCAATTTGTTTGATATCACTTTTGACCAAACTCAATATCACATCAATATCATGTATCATGAGGTCAAGAATGACACTGACTTCCGTGCCTCTTGGGTTGAATTGCGCGAGTCTGTGTACCTCAATGAACATTGGGTTGATGGTTGACTTGTTCAGCGCAGTATAAGCTGGATTGAATCGCTCTACATGCCCCACTTGGAATTTAACCTTTGCTTCTTTGGTCAGTTTCAACAATGCTGCAGCTTCCTGCATGTTATTTGCAAGAGGTTTCTCAACAAAAACATGTTTGCTCTTTCTCAATGCAGCTTCACATACCTGAAAATGAAATTGAGTTGGAGTAACCACATCAACGGCATCTGCGTCTTGTATCAATTCGTTCATGTCGGTATATCTTTTGAGCCCAAATTGTGTTGAGACTTCCACTGCGGCTTTATCATCCGGGTCAAGGAAACCAATAACTTCAACATTGTCAATTTGTTTCCAGTTTTTGATGTGAAATTTTCCAAGATGGCCGACGCCGAATATGCCGATTTTCAACATAAGAATTGATTCTTACAAAGTTAGATATTTTGTCGTTCACCCAATAAGACTGAATTTTGCCTCAAATGACATCTTTGAAGAAAATCATCATCACCGTGGATGGATGGTCCTCCTGCGGAAAGAGTACCATGGCAAGGCAATTGGCAAAGAGACTGCAATATATATTCATCGATTCAGGGTCTATGTACAGAGCCATTACGCTTTTTTTTATACGAAATGAAGTGAATGTGCAGGATCCTGCTCAAGTTGCTAAAGCGCTTCAGCAAATAAAACTTTCATTTCATTTGAATGCCCACAATGGAAACAATGAAATCTATCTAAATGGTGAAAATGCTGAGCCTTACATACGGGAAATGAAGGTAGCTGAGAAGGTGAGTGAAGTAGCTGCAATTAGGGAGGTACGCGAATTTGCTGTGAAGCAACAGCAATTGATTGGCAATGACAAAGGCATTGTGATGGATGGTAGAGATATTGGTACGGCAGTTTTTCCCCAAGCTGAATTAAAAATATTCATGACGGCCGACAACGATGTACGGGTCATGCGCAGATATAAAGAACTTGCTGCAAAAGATTCTTCAATTCAAATGGAGGATGTCAAGTCAAATCTTGCACTCAGAGATCACATGGATTCAAACAGGGAAGTATCTCCGCTGAGAAAAGCAGAGGATGCGGTGGTACTCGACAACAGTCACATGACACCGGATGAGCAGCTGAACCTAGCTCTTCAATGGGCCAAGGAAAAAATCAATGCTTAGGTCCATTGTGCAACAATCTGTTCCAATGGTTTGCTGTTGGTATAAAATCCACTGAGTTTTTCAATTACGTTTTCTACGATGGCGTCCGGACAAGAAGCGCCGCTGGTAATGGCGATTACCGGCTTTTTACCAGATGGAATAAAGTTTTCAGCCATGTATTCTTCATGTGTTCTCCAGTTGAAACACCTGATTTTACTGGATGATAGGATATCATCTTCAGATTGGATAAAATAGGTTGGAAGTTTTTCTTCGCACAATTCAACCAAGTGGGAACTGTTGCTGCTCTTTCTTCCACCTATGACAATTGCAAGATCTGCAGGATCTTTCAGAAGATGAATGACTGCTGTTTGATTGTCATTGGTGGCATAGCAAAGTGTATCTCTTGTATCTGCAAAATGATCGCCAACATTGGATGGCGACAAGTTGTATTTCTGGATGATGATATTTTTGAGGTAATCCGCAATCGCTTGTGTATCGGTTGCAAGCATGGTTGTTTGATTGACTACACCAAATTGCTGCAGATCGCGTTCAAAATCAAATCCCTCACTGTACCTGCCGCTGAACATTTGGTAGGACTCAGCAATTGAATATTTACCCAACATGCAATCGCCCAATAAAATGGCTTCTTCCATATCATTGATCACAATAGTTGGTGCATGTACATTGCTATGAGAAAATGTAGCCCTTGTTTCTTCGTGGGTTGGTTTGCCGTGTACCACGATGCTATAGCCCCTTGATGCAATTTGTTCTGCCCGGTTCCATACTTTTTCAACAAAAGGGCAAGTGGTATTGTAACGTTCAATTTTTATGCCAATTGACTTGAGCTTGTTTTCAATTTCAATGGTTGTCCCAAATGCAGGAATGATCACAATATCATCTTTGGTCAATGTCTCAAATGGAATGAGTGTACTCCCTTTTGTATCCATCATGAATTGAAGCCCCCTGTTGATTAGATCCTCATTCACAAATGGATTATGTATCATCTCGCTCAATAGAAAAATGCGTCTGTCGGGATGCTGTTCAATCGTATGAAATGCAATCTCAATCGCATTTTCTACACCATAACAAAATCCAAAATGTCTCGCCAGTTTAAATGTTACTGCATCAAAATCAAGTTGGGTAGGGCTAAAATCTTTCTTCAATTTATCCGCCTCTTTGCGCTTTGATTTAATGGCAGTGATCAGAGGACTCCTGTATTTGGATGGTATGGAAAACTGTTTCATTTGAATGCAAAGTTAACCAATCGGGCGCTAAAACATTTCATAACTTAACTGCATGAAAAAGGAGTTTGGACTGATCCCCTGGGCTTGTCATTCAAATGTATACGAGGTCAATACAAGGCAATATACCCCAGAGGGCACGTTTGATGCTTTTTCAACGCATCTTTCAAGGCTTTCAGATATGGGGGTGGAGGTGCTCTGGTTCATGCCTGTCACACCTATTTCTGTTTTGAATCGAAAGGGGAGTCTGGGAAGCTACTACGCATGTTCAAGTTATACCAAGGTCAATCCAGAATTTGGCACCCTTGCTGATTTTAAATCAATTGTAGAGAAGGCACACGCTTTGGGTATGAAGGTTGTGATTGATTGGGTAGCCAATCATACAGGTCATGATCATGAGTGGACGAAAGATCATCCTGAATTTTATAAGGTGAACCAAGATGGAAAATTCTATGATGCACATGGCTGGGAAGATGTAATAGATTTGAATTATTCGAATGATGACATGCGCATGACAATGATTGATTGCATGTTGTATTGGATCAGGGAATGTAATATTGATGGTTTCAGGTGCGATATGGCCATGTTGACTCCTGTTGATTTTTGGCAACAGGCCCGTCAACGGGTTGAGCAGGAAAAAAAATTATTTTGGCTTGCAGAATTGGACCCATTGGAAAACCCAGATTATATGCAAGTATTTGATGCGGCATATACATGGAAATGGATGCATATCACAAAAAAATTCAAAGATGAGGGTGCAAGGCATATCCACCTGTTGCGAGATGTATTGATTCAGTATGACGACATGCCTCAATATACCCTTCCAGCCTGGTTTACAAGCAATCACGATGAGAATTCATGGAATGGTACAGAATATGATAAATACGGTGAAATGGCAGCTGCTCTTGCGGTATTTTCTTCTACCTGGACGGGCATTTCTTTGATTTACAGCGGGCAAGAATTACCCAACCCAAAGCGATTGTCTTTTTTTGATAAAGACACGATAGAATGGGAATCCAATCCACAACTTCATGATTTTTATAAATGCTTGCTGAATCTCCGTAAACAGCATACTTGTTTTTGTAATGAACAATTACCTGCAAAAGCTATGATGATTAGAAACAGCATTGATCATCATATCCTGAGTTACAAAAGAAAATCTGGCGATGCAGTCTTGCTTGTTCTCATCAATTTATCACAATATGATCTTCAGCATATTGAGGTGGAGATAGGAGAAGAGGCAGGATGCTACGAAGAATTATTTACCAAGGAGGAAAAAATAGTGGACGGCAGATACCTGTATACCAATTTGAATGGCTGGTCTTTTCAAATATGGATAAAATAAAAAAGGTGGAGAAATCTCCACCTTTTCAAAGTAAATATGTTTTACTGATTGATTTCAATCGGATATTGGTACATGCCATCATATCCTGGGTAGAATCCTTCGACCAGAAGTCTTTTTGGGGATTTTGAAATATTGTTCATCAATTCTTCTACCGTTTTCACTTCAATTCCATTGGCCTTTAGGATGATGAATCCATCCTTCATTCTTGTTTGCTCATCAATGAGCCCAGCACTTATTTTACTTACCACCACACCGCCTTTTACACCAAATTCAGCAGCCTTTTTCTTATCCAATGTTTGAAAACTTGCACCGAGTTTATCTGAAACAGTATTCTTTACAATATCGTAAGATCCTGTTTTGTTCTTGAGGGTAATACTTGTCGTGTATTCTTTCCCGTTTCTGAGGTAACTGACGTTGATCTTATCACCA
>SXYR01000066.1 GCA_005788265.1 Bacteroidota bacterium
GGAAGTCAGTCTTCAAAATATCTTTAGACAAATTGCTGCAACAAAAGCAAGTTTGAATAATTTATTAAAAAGAGATCCCTCTCAACCGATTTATGCAAAAGAGGAACAATTTAGAATCCCCACAATTAATCTAGAAGAAGTTTATAAAAAAATTGATGAGCAGAATTTTCAAATGCTCATGGCCCAGCAGACCAAATTGAATTTAACAAACGAAAGAAAAATTATTTATTCTCAGAAATTACCTACCCTCACATTAAACTCTGCTGCTTTTTTAAACAGAACCATTTCAACTGCAGGATTGTTCCTGACCAACCAAACTTATGGCCCGAACGTTGGACTAACTGTTGGAGTCCCCATTTTCCAGGGCAATGTCAATAAAACCCAACTGAGGGTAAACACAGCTCAACAGAAACAGCAACAATTGGAGATTGAAGCATTGAGAGCAAGAATTCAGCGAGATCTCTTCATTGCATACCAGGAATACCAAAATGCAATCGAGGCAGCAAAAATTGAAGAAAGCAATGTGAAGTTGGCAGAAGAGAACAATAAAATATCTACTGAAAGATTCAGAAAATTACAAAGCAATTCTATTGAGTTGAGACAAGCGCAATTGAGTTTGAATGAAGCACAAGACCGTTACATCAATGCCCAATACAGGGCTCATATCGCTGCTACTTCCATCTTGTTTATCATTGGAGAGATCAGTAATTTCTGATCAATTTATGAGATTTTTTTTCTTGAATGCCATGGGCAATAAATCAGAAACAGAGTCAAATTCAAAAATTTCACCTGACTGTCCTGTCAATAATAAGCGTATGGGTTCATTGAACCTGGATTCAAATTCCACAAGTGATTGTCGACAAATTCCACAAGGAGCAATGGGAACAGCAGTAGATTGCTTTTCGCTGATATAGCTGATGCATATGGTTTTGATGATAGCATCTGAAGCTATGGAAGAAATAGTGGCCAACATCACCCTCTCTGCACACAATCCAATGGGGTAAGATGCATTTTCCTGGTTGGTTCCATGAATAAAAATTCCGTCAATTGTTTGTGCGACGCTTGCGACTTTGAATCCAGAGTAAGGTGCATATGCAAGGGAAGCAAGCCTTCTGGATTCATGGATGATTTTCTGATCATCTTGACTCAATTCTGCAGCATCCTTGTATTTCTTGTATGGGATATCAAAAGCAGCATGCAACATAATAGTTATTTATTTAATTGATCTAAAGATCCTGTTCCATCGTGGACCCTTTTGCCAGCTGAACCAAATCAGCGATGCTTTACCTACAATGTGATCTTCAGGTACAAATCCCCAAAACCTGGAGTCCTGCGAATTATGCCTGTTGTCCCCCATCATCCAATAGTAATTCATTTTAAAAGTATAGGATTGAGCAGGACTTCCATTGATAAAAATCTTTCCATCTTTTATTTCAAACTGGTTGTTTTCATATACCTGGATTGCACGTTGGTAAATGGCAATATTTTTCTCGTTCAATTCAATTGCATCCCCTTTTTTTGGAATCCAAATGGGTCCGAAATTATCTTCACTCCATTTGTAATTGGCGGTATCATATGGAAAGGTATTCCCATAACCGCTGGTATTCAACTCTGGCATGATCATGGACGATAAAACAAATGGAAAGGATTTCACCTTTTGGAGTTGTGAAGCAGTGAGGATGATGCGATAGGTATTCTGCATGCCTTCCAACTGCATGAAATCCCTTTGCTCCGGATCCTGCAAGTCGATATTCAATTCATCTGAAATAAATTCTTCTGAGAAGAAACCCTTTCCATCCAATACTACTGTATAAGGCATTTCGGCATCTGCCGGATATTCGCTGATCTTGCCGTTCACATACACCATTCCATCCTTGATACTCAGGGTGTCCCCCGCTATGCCAACACATCGCTTGATAAAATTTTCTCTTTTATCGACAGGCCTGGTGATGATATCATCACGTTCAGCAAACAACATATCTCTGGTTCCGCTTCTTGATTCGTAAGCTCTCAGGTAATCGTAATAGTTGATTTCTGACTGGAATTCACGAATAACTGTATCTCCCACAGGATAATTGAATACCACAACATCATTGCGCATGATGGGTTGTGCAAAAAATCTCTTGTAAGGAAGTTTGATCCATTCCAAATATGATTGTGCGGTACTTAAAGGCAAAGTATGGTGGACAAAAGGAAAAGCAAGTGGTGTATTCGGCACCCGTGGACCATATGATGTTTTACTGACAAAAAGGAAATCGTTTACCAGCAATGTTTTTTCCATCGAACCTGTTGGAATAACATATGCTTCAAATACAAAAGTTCTGATAATGGTAGCAGCGACAACTGCAAAGACCGCAGCATCAACCCATTCCCTGGCAGCTGATTTTATGTAGTTCTTTACGACGGACAATCCGCCAAATCTTTCGTTTTTTGAGAATCCCAGGTATGGGAAATATAGGAAAGGAACCAATACAGTAGCTGCGTGGTGAATCAGGTGAAAACGGCCAAAATGTTCAACAAATTTTATTCCAATCCAAATGGTTACAAATTGTCCTGCGATGGGTATGAATTGAAAAAAGAACCAATAAGTCTTCAGGTCCATTTTCTTTACCATCAACCAAGTATTGTATACAGGCACCAATGCTTTCCAACCTTCAATGCCTGCTTTTTTAAACATACCGAATAATCCTGCATGCAATCCAATCACTGCCAATAGAAAAAATATCCATACAATGCTCATAAGCAATTATTATGCTTTCAAAAGTAATATAAAATGAGAGAAATGCACCACACTTGCTTATAAGCGAGTGTTAAAAGGTATAATCGGTAAAAATGGTAAAAAACAATGAAGAAGAGATCAAATGGCAGTTCCTATTTTGGTTGACCTGCGGGTCGATTTAACCCTCGCCAAATCTTTAACAGTTGCATCGATATCCAACATTTCAAGTGCATCTTCATTGCATGACAATTCAATTGAGGAAGTACAAAAACGCATGGCAATCCATACATGGTCAATTACAACCTCATCGATCTTTTGAAAACCCATCGACATGAGGCAGTCCCAGTTTAAATCCCTGTTCAAGTCACTGACAATTTTAGAGGTGGGTTTGGGATAAGCAATCCACAGTTTACCCTTTTCTTTCAATGCAGGAATGACATCCTTTAGAATACCAGATAACTGATTGTAGTTCACAGCAAATACCAGTGCAAAATCAATTTTTCTGCTCTTCAGCAGTGGGGTAACATTTTTCGCAAAGGATAACTTGGTAAAATACTTTTCAAGTGTCGAAGGGATGCCTTGAACAAGAAGATTTTTCTCTTCACAAAGCTGAAGCTTGTCAAAAATGTTTATGAGCATTCTACAGTCAGATTTGATTTGGGAGAGTTAAATTAACACTTTTTCCACAAAATTGGGACAGAAAGCTTGTTTAAATGCCGTTTTTTCTGCGGTCCCTGTGTTTGAAAATGGGAGCTTTGTTCTCACTTCCTGAGAGCAATCGGCCGATATTCTTTTGGTGGGTCATGATAACCAATAAAGCAACAGCTATGGCAAATACCCGGTATGCGTTGTTATCGACATTAAAAATGATAAGAATAAAAATTGGGAAAGCGATGCTAGCCAGAATAGAACTCAATGATACAAAGCGGGTTAGATACAAAACGAGTAAAAATACACCTATGCAGCTCAATGCTGTCCATGGTGAAACAGCAATAATGAGTCCAAAAAGTGTTGCAACTCCTTTTCCGCCCCTGAATTCAGCCCAAATTGGAAAAATATGGCCTATAACTGCTGCCAGTCCGAGTCCAATTTGAAAATTGGTCCTTTCGAACTCATTTTGAACATAAAAAGGGAGCAATAGAGCCAGTTTTACAGCAATAAAGCCCTTCAGGATATCCATGAACATTACAATGGACCCCCATTTGCTTCCCAAAACCCGAAAGGTATTGGTTGCGCCGGCATTTCCACTGCCATAGTCTCGGATATCAATGTTGAACTGTGATTTGCTGACAATGACAGAACTAGGAATTGAACCAATCATGTAGGATGCAATGATCAAGAAAACTTCATTCATGCCTCTTTGCAAAATTGATGAACATCAAAATTAATGAAAATATAATAAAAGAGGTTTCTGGTTGAGGCTTTTGGATTATCTCTTAAACGCAAGTGCCATCCATCCTGATTCCTGAATCTGTTTAAAATTAGGTCCAAATAATGGATCATATTTTAAACAAATATCTTCATAATCAAATGATAACAAACCACTTAAGATTAATATACCGTTTCGATTCAATAAAGCGGATAGTCCCGATGCATGATCTGTTAAAATGTTTTTATTGATATTGGCAAGTACAATATCGAATAAACCTAAACCATTCAATTGATCTTTTAACTCTACAGTAATCTTCCTTGTTTCATTGTGGCGGAGATTTTCAGATGCGTTTTCATAGCTCCATTGGTCATTGTCGATGGCCAATACTTCGGAAGCTCCCATTTTTTCAGCTAAAATTGCCAGTATCCCCGTTCCTGTACCAAAATCCAATACTTTTTTACCAGTAAAATCAATTTCAAGCATGGCTTCCATCATCATTTTAGTGGTAGCATGGTGCCCTGTTCCAAAACTCATTTTGGGGGTTATGATAATATCATAAATAACATTTTTCTTGGCTGGATGAAAATCAGCCCTTACCAAAATTTTTTCGGGAATCTCTACTGGTTGAAAATTGGCCTCCCAACTTGCGTTCCAGTTGGTTTCCTGAATAGTTGAGATTTCGAATGACAAAGACTGATCCTTCATCCACTCCTTCAATGCTTCCAAATTTGCATCGGTTGATGCAGCATAAGCTTTGACATCTGTTTCCAATTCTTCAAATTGACTGAACCCAAATGAAGGCAAGTATGCAAAGACCCAATCTCTTTTCTCTGGGACAATATCTTTGATATGGATTTCTAAGTATTGCATAAAAAAAGCCGGAATTACCCGGCTGATTCTTTATTGTGCAGAAGATTGATCGTCCTCTGGTTTTTTAAATTCAGGTTTTGGAATCAATGCCTTTCTGCTCAATTTGAATTTACCTGTTTTGTGGTCAATTCCAATCAATTTGACTTTAACAACATCACCTTCATTCAAAATACCATCGAGGTTTTCCAAACGCTTCCAACTTACTTCGCTGATATGCAATAATCCTTGCTTGCCCGGCATGAATTCAACAAATGCACCATATGGCATGATGGATTTTACGGTTGATTCGTATTCTTCTCCAACTTCAGGGATAGCCACAATGCCTTTGATCCATGCAACTGCTTTATCAAGTCCTTCTTTCGCTGGACTGAAAACGCTCACTTCACCGTATTTGCCAACTTCTTCAATGTTTACTGTAGTTCCAGTTTCACGTTGAATTTCTTGGATAATTTTTCCTTGGGGCCCGATCACTGCACCAATGAACTCTTTATCAATGATCAGCTTCTCCATTCTTGGCGCATGTGGCTTCACTTCTTCTCTTGGTGTCTCAATGCACTGATACATTTCTTGGAGGATATGCAATCTGCCTTTTCTGGCTTGCTCCAATGCTTCACGCATGGTTTCCATACTGAGTCCATCAATCTTGATATCCATCTGAATTCCGCAGATGCCATCCCGTGTACCGGTTACTTTGAAGTCCATATCACCCAAATGATCTTCATCACCTAGGATATCTGTTAAAATAGAATACTTGCCATCTGATGGACGTGTAATGAGTCCCATTGCAACACCACTTACGTGTTTGGGGACAGGTACCCCTGCATCCATCAATGCGAGGGATCCAGCGCAAACAGTTGCCATGGATGAGGAACCATTGGATTCCAGAATATCAGATACAATTCTCACAGTGTATGCATATTCATTTCCTGGCATCATTTGTTTCAATGAACGCAAAGCGAGGTTTCCATGTCCTACCTCTCTTCTACCAGGGCCTCTCATCGGTTTAACTTCACCTGTAGAAAAGGCAGGGAAATTATAATGAAGGATGAATTTGCTGTAATCTGATTTGGCTGCACTTTCAATCAATAACTCATCGAGTGGTGTACCGAAAGTAACCGTTGTGAGTGATTGGGTTTCACCTCTTGTAAACAAGGCAGATCCGTGTGGAGCAGGAAGCACATCGACTTCCATATTCAGAGGTCTAACTTGATCGAGTGATCTTCCGTCGAGACGGATTTTGTCATCCAAAATCATATTCCTTACCACGTCCCATTTCAGATCCTCGAAATATTTTTTGGCTAATTTCTTTTGTACATCGGTTGCTTCTGCACCAAGTGATTCAATCACTTCTTTTTTCAATTCATCGTATGCCTTAGAACGATCTGCTTTGTTGGTGCCGCTTTTTGAAATGGCATATACTCTTTCAGTTGCGAGTGCATTCACTTTTTGTTGGATGGCATCGTCTGTCAATGGTTTTGTATAATCTCTCTTGCCCTGAACACCAACTTTTTCACGGAGTTGTTCCTGTGCAGCAATTTGGGCTCTGATGGCATCATGGGCCACTTCCAAAGCTTTGATGAAATCAGCTTCAGAACACTCTTTCGATTCACCTTCGACCATCATCAGGTTCTTATGTGTTGCACCAATCATGAAATCCATGTCAGCACTTGCCAATTCAGTTCTGGTTGGATTTACAATAAAATTTCCATTTACCCTTGCAACACGTACCTCTGAAATGATTTCCTTGATGGGAATATCTGATACTGCCAATGCAGCAGAAGCAGCTAGACAGGCCAGCGCATCTGGCATGATCTCTGGATCGCTGGAAACAAGCGTTATCAGTACCTGAACATCGCACAAGTAATCTTCAGGAAACAAAGGACGAAGTGCACGATCTATCAAACGACTGGTCAAAATTTCATAGTCGTTCAATCTTGCCTCACGTTTGAAAAACGAACCCGGAATTCTTCCAGCAGACGCAAACTTCTCCTGATAATCTACCGAAAGAGGAAAGAAATCCTGTCCCTCTTTTGGTTCTTTGTTCGCGCAAACAGTTGCAAGTAAAATACAGTTTCCCTGACGGACTGTTACAGCGCCATCAGCTTGACGCGCGAGGCGTCCGGTTTCTATGGTTACAATTCGACCATTACCAAGGTCGAAACTTGATTGAAAAGGTTGTGATAACATGATATGATTTTTGGTGTTGCCCAAAAAGGACTATTCCCAACATGCAGTTGGGAATAGAACCAATGAGTTGTAATTTATTTTCTTAAACCGAGTTTCTCAATGAGAGCACGGTAGCCTTGAAGGTTGTGCTTGCTGAGGTAAATAAGCAATCTTTTGCGTTGACCTACCTTTCTCATCAAACCGCGGTTGGAGGAGAAATCTTTCTTGTTAGATTGCAAATGATTGGAGATTTCGTTGATCTCTTCTGTTAGCAGAGCAATCTGTGCATCGATAGAACCAGTGTTCTTTGCATTGCCCCCAAATTCTGATACGATGGAGGACTTTTTTTCTTTTGTTACGCTTGACATCTCAATAATTTTTTTAATTCATCTCAATTTATACATCTCGAAATTGGACGCAAAGGTAATGAAATAAAATAAATACCCAAGAAAAGGGGTCTAAATAAGGCGATTCGCACCTATTGCATGTATTTGATTTTCAATGCATAGAGAACTGTAAAGAGACCTCCGGTCATCCCCGCAAAAATAGCATATGAAAACCCAAGAAAGTTATCGGAGCCGAATACAAGCAGTGGGGCCACAACTGCGATGATATTACCGAGCAGGTAAAAATGAAAACCCTTTTTTCTCAATCTTAACATCATCCAGGCGCCTATTAGAGTTAATAGATTGGAAATCATTGAAAAAAAGCTGTTGTCTCGCATATTACTTGAAGTATTTGCATTCGACAAATCGGTAAGTATTTCCTCAAATTTTTGCTCAGCTTGAGGATCAGATTGCATTGATTTTTGAAAGATATCCTGCCAGCTTTCCATGCTTTTAGTCATGGCTTGCGTGACTGTCTCAGGACTTGAAATTGCTGAAACGGAGGTAAAAATCATGTAAATGCTTCCGAAAATAGTCAGGTAACAAATTATTTTCAGAAATCGAGGTACCAAGGTTGGTGCTGACTCATTATTTTCTAACATGTCTAGACATTTAAACTCACATTATCAATCACTTTTCCGCCTTCTGTTTTGATCGTGCGCGCAGGGAATTTATTGATGACCAAATAATCATGGGTGGCCATTACAACAGCTGTGCCGAGTTCTTTTGCAATCTGGAACAGTAGATTCATGATTTCTTCGGTAGTCTCCGGATCCAAATTTCCAGTTGGTTCATCCGCAAGTATTAATTTGGGGGAATTGAGCAAAGCCCTGGCGATATCGACTCGTTGCTGCTCTCCACCTGAAAGTTCATAAGGGAATTTAAAGCCCTTTGTTTTCAATCCCACTTTCCCCAATACTTCATCTATTTTGTGTTCAATCTCCCGGGCATTGGTCCAGCCGGTTGCAAGCAAAACAAACTTTAAATTATCATGTACATTTCTGTCGGTCAATAATTGAAAGTCCTGAAAAACAATTCCAATATTGCGCCTGAGAAATGGAACTGTTTTCCAAGTGAGGTCTTTCAAATTGAAACCTGCCACCTGAGCAGTGCCCTCCCTCAATGGAAGTTCCCCGTACAAGGTTTTGAGTAAACTTGATTTACCAGTCCCTGTTTTACCAACCAAGTAAACAAATTCACTTTTGGATACACCGATGTTGACATTGCTCAAAATCAAAGAATCACCCTGGTATATATTGGCATTTTTAATCTCAAGTACGGTTTCATTCATATGGATCAGTTATGCTGTAAAATGATATATCTCTTTGTTGTGATGGATTTCAACCGATTTGGAATCAGCTGCTTCTACCCTTCCTATAATTTGCGCGTCGATATTGAATGATGAAGCGATTTGGATGAATCGAGCAGCTGCGATTTCGTTGGTATATACCTCCATCCTACACCCCATGTTGAACACCTGAAACATCTCTTTGAAATCCGCTCCACTGGCCTCTTTGATCAGTTCAAATACAGGTGGGACTTCCAGAAAATTATCTTTGATGATTTTATAATTGCCAGGTAAATATTTCAAACATTTGGTTTGACCTCCACCGCTGCAATGAATCAGTCCGTATACATCTTGAAAATGTTCAGTGAGGATTTTCTTGAGCAAAGGAGCATATGTTCTAGTGGGACTCAATACGAGCTTTCCAGCATCGATATTGGTTCCGTTGATATTAACCTTGTCAGTCATTCGATGTTTTCCAATGTATACAACTGAAGCATCAATATTGGGATCAAAGGACTCAGGAAATTTCTCTGCATACCATTTGGAAAACATGTCGTGACGGGCACTGGTGAGTCCGTTGCTGCCGATACCGCTGTTATATGCGGACTCATAGCTTGCTTGACCGGCACTTGACAATCCAACAATGACATTTCCAGGTTTGATTTTCTCGTTGGTAATCAATTGACTCTTGGGCCATCTGCAAGTCATGGTTCCATTCACAGCCACCGTTCTTACGACATCACCCACGTCAGCAGTCTCCCCACCGAGATAATGAACATTCACACCAACATTTTTCAAAAAAGAAAAAAATGTCGCTGATCCATCAATGATTTCCTTGAGCACATCACCTGGTATGAGATGTTTGTTTCGATCAATGGTTGAATTAAATACTATACGATCATGAACTCCTATGCACAATAAATCATCTAAATTCATCACGATGGCATCCTGTGCAATGCCTCTCCATACGCTCAGATCTCCCGTCTCTTTCCAATACATGTAGGCAAGAATGCTCTTTGTTCCTGCACCATCGGCATGCATTATATTTACATGTGAGGCATCTCCTGTGAGATAGTCTTCATATACCTTGCAAAATGCATAAGGATACAATCCGGCATCCAGGTTTTCAATGGCCTGATGCACCTCCTCTTTTTGTGCTGAAACGCCTCTCTGATTGTATAAGCTCATTTCGTTGGATGGAGTTACAAAGCTAAACCAGAACGCATTAAATACAATGATTTCCAACCATTCTTATCAACAGGATGTTGATTTAGGCATTTCAAGTAAATTTGCACCCGATATGCAGGTACATTTCCAGATTGATCAGCTCCCCAAATTCAAAAATGCTGTTACAACCATTGGTGCTTTTGATGGTGTTCATGCAGGACACCAATCCATCCTGGAAAGTCTCAAAAACCATGCAGAAAGGATACAAGGCGAAACCATTGTCATCACCTTTCACCCACATCCCAGAAGAATTCTACACAATGTGGACGTACCCTCCATGTTGACAAGTTTGGAAGAAAGAATCGAACGTTTTCAATCGCTTGGAATAGACCATCTGGTGATTGTGCCTTTTGATCATGTATTTGCAGAACTCAGCGCAGAAGAATATGTACAAAAGTTTTTGATTGAATTGTTCCATCCCAGCGTCATTGTAATTGGATTCGACCACCGATTTGGCAAGGATAGAAGAGGAGATTTTGAATACCTCCAAAAAATATCTACCGCTGGTGGATTCGAAGTTGTTGAAATATCAGAGAAAGTAGTTGAAGCCTCAAGGGTAAGTTCCACACAAATAAGAACTTTTCTTTTGAACGGAGAGATTGAACAAGCCAATCAATTGCTTACCTATCCTTACCAACTGCATGGTGTGGTCATAGAGGGTGACAAGCTTGGCAGAACCCTTGGCTATCCAACGGCTAATTTATCGATGATAGACAGCGACAAGCTGATCCCCTCCTCTGGTGTTTACGCTGTCGAAGTAAAACTTTTTCAAGATGGAAGAATAAGATTGGAAAAAGGCATGATGAACATTGGCTATCGTCCTACGGTCAACGGAAAAGAAAGAAGAATCGAAGTCCATATTTTCAACTTTGACGAAGACATCTACCATCAGCAAATGAAAGTATCATTGATCAGACATACGAGAAAAGAAATGAAATTTTCCGGTCTCGATGCGTTGATTGCACAGCTCAATAAGGACAAAGAGGAAATTACTGCAATCCATTCCGCGGCTAATCCTTCAAAATAATTTTAGCAACCAACTCTTTCATCAATTCTGCATCTGTCGTTTCATTGATCTTGGAAATACCCACACTTTTAAGGTTGTAGTGATGCAAAAGCAAGAGAGCTTTTTCGATATCAGCATAACTGTATACCTGCAGTGCCTGAATATATTGTTTTGCAAAAAAACCCTTCAATCCAAGCAGCCCAGCAATGGTATTTTCATCTCTTGCATTGCTGGAAGCCGCAATATATAACTTGCTGAAATACGCATACAATGTAGGCAACACTAGTTGAATTGGTGCAGCTTTGGGATTGGCTTCAAAAAACTGTATGATGCGAAGCGAAGATGACATGTCTCTTTTCCCCACAGATGCCTGCAGTTCAAAAATGTTGAACTCTTTGCTCACGCCGACAAATTGCTCGATGTCATCTTCAGTGATTTGTTTTCTGTTTTGAAGATTGACAGTGATTTTGTCAATTTCGTTTTCCAGTCTTTGCAAATCATTCCCAATATGATCCACCAACATGTGCAAAGCCTTGGTTTGGATATCGAGTCCTTTGCTGTTCACCATTTGACTGGTCCATTCTGGTAATTCATTGTCATACAACTTTTTGGTAGAGAGCAGTACTGTTTTTTGTTTCAATTGCTTGGCTAATTTGCTTCTGCCATCAATCTTTTTTTCTTTGTGCCCAACAATGAAAATGGTTGAACCAAGGGGGTGTTCAATATAGGACTCCAGTTTTTCTACGTCTTTCATTTGCTGCGCCTCTTTTAAAATAACCACCTGTCGTTCAGCTAACATTGGATATCGCTTGCATGCATTTACAACATCGTCCAACCTTGCATCTCTTCCATAAAAAATTGAAAGATTGAAAGAGGCCTCACTTTCACTCAAAATATTCTTTTCAGCAAATTCAATCAGTAAATCTATGTAATAAGGTTCCTCCCCTTCCAGCCAATATACTGGATGAAAAACACCTTTCTTCCACTCTAATAAAATTTGATCCGGAGACATTGAATCAGGACTTATTTTGATCAAATTTCCTCTAAAAAAGCCATATTCACAATTATTAACAGCCTTGTTTAAGGTATTTGAATATAAAATTCCTTCCTTTGCCTGAAGTCAAATAAAAATTAACATGAGCACTAACTATCCATCCTCTGTAAGCACGGGGGGTACATCAAAAAACAACAAAAACAATCTCGTAATCACGCTGGTGGTTATTTTGATCGCATCGTGGGCTTATTTCTTTTATGCTAGAAATGAGGCCAACAATGTCATTGCAATGAAAGATGCAGATATCGCGTCTCTGGATTCAACTAAAAATGCAGTTCAGAAGGAATATGACGACGCGATGGTGCGCCTTGAACAAATGACCGCGACCAATACAAGCCTTGACAGTTTGGTTAAATCACGTGACGAAGAATTGAATCAACTCAAATCAAAATTCAAGGGCCTTGTCAATAAGCAAAACGCAACGGCATCTGATTTGAATGCAGCGAAAAAGCTGGTTGGAGATCTGAATGGAAAAATCGATGATTATATTAAAGAAATTGCTCGTTTGCAAAAAGAAAACAAGCAACTGACTACTGACAAGGAGAATCTCACTACTGAAAATAAAAATTTATCGACAACCTTGGTCACCACTGAAAATGCAAAAAAAGAAGCAGAAAACAAAGTGGATGTCGGATCAACGTTAAATGCATCTTCGTTCAATATTGTTGCCATCAATGAAAAATCATCCGGAAAGGAAAAATCAACTGCCTCTTCCAAAAGAGCAGATAAACTTCGTATTTCTTTCAATCTGGATGCAAACAGGATCAGCACTTCAGGCACCAAACAACTTTATATTGTTGCAAAAGATCCAACAGGAAACACCATCAAAGAGCAGGCACTTGCTTCGGGCAGCCTTTCAACAAGAGAAGAAGGTCAAGTTCAATATACCACCAAGCTTGATGTTGATTATAAGCAGGGTGAAACAAAATATGTAAGTTTTGATCTGAGACAGACTGATAAATATGCCAAAGGTTCTTACTCGATCAGCGTGTATCAAAATGGATTTAAGATTGGTCAAGGAACAGCAAGTTTGAAATAAAAACACAATGACATCAACTAAAAAAACCACTGGATTATTCAGTGGTTTTTTTATAACAATGCCCTGATCTGTGCTCTCCCCAAATGAATTGGATTTATTCCAACTGATTTTCTTCCCTCATAGACAATATTCAGCTCAATAAATTTTGACAATCGCTTGGTTAGATCCATTACCCATATTCCATTGTTTCCCGTACGCAATCCATCCAACATGACATATGCTGTGGTTGAATTGATTGTACCATTGTATTGAATATTGGAGAGATTGAATTTTAAGTTGATGGCAGCATTGGAAACCAAATTATATTTCGCCTCGGTGATGAATGAAAAAACAGAGGCATCTTCATTATTTTGATTGCGTTTTTTTTCAAATTTCAAACTGGTAGCCACTCTCCAAGATGTAAGTCTTGTATACGTTATTCTTGGCTCAAATGAATGAGATGATATGTCATAATTTCTGTTTGAAAATGTGGGAGTTGATAGATATGACTTGTTTTTCCTGGAGGTTAAATCGAAGGTCCATGTTCGCTTAAAATTGATCCTGCTCCTGATGATATAATCTGAATAATACCTGGATTCCGGACCATAACTTAAAAAAGCTGTTTGGAAATTTTGATTGAGATTCAAG
This sequence comes from Bacteroidota bacterium, assembly GCA_005788265.1. GTDB lineage: Bacteria > Bacteroidota > Bacteroidia > Chitinophagales > Chitinophagaceae > Pollutibacter. The sequence continues at coordinate 13,755 of SXYR01000066.1, forward strand.
TCCAACCCCCATATTTGACTGAATTTATTGAAGGAGAGCGCATAGGTGGAAATTCGATCTGAACTGATGACAGTTGAATCAATCCCCGTTTTCTTCAGCGGATTCAATTTTCTGCCATAGGTTGCAAACATTCTGTCATTTACCTGGAAGTTCGATTGGAAATAAAGTCTCTTTAAAAATTTGGATACAGGGCCAGTAGACAGAAACGCTTTGGAGGGATCGATACTGACCTGATAATTGAATTGCAGGTAATTGGATTTTACAAAATCGTTGGTCGGTGTAAATATTTTGAAAAACTTGGCTTGATCTCTGAACCTGGCAACTTCAAATTCATTCAATTGTTGGATATTGTCATTGTTGTAGTCAATCCAAGCATATTCACCCTGGCCAATCGGTACTTCAAAAAATGAAAATGTTTTTTTAGGTTCTTGCCCAGATCCGATTTCATAGAGGGAGGTACCACTGATAGCTCCTTTCAAATATTTAGCAAAATATTCTATCCTGCCCAAGAGACTTCGCTCTTTGTTACTACCTGAAGCCCGTTGGAAATACTCCAATGTTCTGTAATGAGCACTGGCCCTGAGTTGGTGAAACTCATTGGACATCCATTCATATTGCAGATTGTAATTCTGGCTCTTGTCAACTCGTTTCATTTCTTTCCCCCCCGGAAGCTCATCAGCACGTGTAAAATATTTAAAAGCCCACTTATTCAATTTATTTTGATCTGAGCCAGTGGAAAATTGAAATGTATTAAATGAAAAGCTGGAGGCAGTTACAGAATCCGTTTTGATGTACCTGGCTACTGAATTTTCTTTTGAATACTTCAACCCAATTGATTGATTGGAGAGAAATGGCATGATTTTCATGATATCGATATTGGGACGTATAAAACCTCCTTTGATAGTATTGTCTTTGAAAGAAGTAAATGAAACCTCATTGTTAACGACCCAATTGTTTCTTTGAAACTGTTGATCAAATTGATGCCGATCCCCCTTGTATTCAATTCCTCTTTCATACCTGGTAAATCCATATTTCAGAAAAACCGATGTTTTATCAACAATACCTGTTGAAAGATTTACAATCTTCTCGTCTGCAGCAATAGGTATAAAATCTAAGCCCCAGTCCCGCATGAATTCAACTGTCCGCAATCGCTCTACAGGCTTAAAATCCGCATCGGCAAATTCAACAAATGCGGCAGATTTCAATTGAATTTCTTTTCTACTGTTGAGTGATTTTTGATGCAAAAGTTGAAGTTTTGCTGCTGCACCCAGATCATTTTTTTTATCTTTTTGCGAAAATGAATTAAGATCAAATTTGCTCAAAGCCATGTCTGATTTGATTTGCATGGACTGAGTCAGGTCCCATGTAGAGGAGAGGCTATAGATTTGTTGTGATTTTGGCGCAACCAGCAGTACATCTGCATCATATCTTCCATGCATTTTCCCAGTTACAAGATCGGGTGCAATCCATTTATATACCTTGCCATTAAGTTGGGCGGAAGTATCGAGTATGTATTGGCCATTGCCTTCACCCTTGTCAAAAAATGATACAGCATATAAGTCAGTTGAAGGACTTTGACTGTACACATATACGGATTGTTTTAAATTAGGACCAATGATAGTATCAACTTTTCTGTAGAGTATTTTTCCATTTCCACTAATTTCTGGCATGGCAGTTGAATAAAAAGCTTTGTTAACCTGATCACCCAATCCAGATAAGAACATTTTTTCTGCAGATCCAAGTGATTGATTGATGGGAGAATTTTTTGCATCTGTATTATTGAAATATCCAAATGCGAGCGTGAAATTTTTACGATTGGAGATGGTATTGCTGAGGAACAACTGAGAATTCAAATAGTTGCGATCTGCATATTCAAATTCGACTTGAATTCTCTTGTCTTTTGTAATCATTTGCTTGGGCATGAAAGTAATTTCTGCCGTATTGTAGTTAATGATATAATCTTGGTCTTCTCCTCTTTGCATCATGATCCCATCAATGAAGACACGCTCCGTGCCTGCCAATACGATAAAAAACAATTCTTGATTGGCCCCCTTTAAACGGTAGGGTCCCTGGTTTCCTTCGAGTCCTTGAAAAATATTCCTGGTAAATTTTCCCCTCGCCACTGCCCCACTGACGAGCAGATCATTGCTCAGTCGCGGACTGATTGCGTACTTTCTTTGAAAATAAAGACCCTGCAGACGCTTGTAAAAACTTAAATAATTTTGCTGGTGACGAATATCGAAATCACCTACTTGCAGTTTCCAATCTTGTTTGGAGAACTGAATGGACACACGATCAATTTCATTTAAATTCTGTGTAGAGCCATCTGGTTGTATTGGAAGGTTGTTATCTGAGATAGCAGCTGAGAGGTAGATGCTGTCGGCCAGGTATCCATTCATTTGCAAATTGAGGCTTGAATTCAAAACAGCATCCTGCCGATTGCCAAAGGATAACGAGCGGCCCAGGCTGCCTGCAGTTGAAATTTTCCCAAAATCAATAGGCTTGTTATTGAATTTATCAGAGGAAACTTTTTGGGGCGTTGTACCAAATCGATAAAAAATGCTGTCATAAGAAAGTCGTCTGTACGCCCTCTGATTCGAAAATGGAAAAACCCTGTATTCAATTTCAATGCTTGGGGTTGTAGGTTTTCTTTTCCAGATGATCAGGGATTGTTGGAAATCGATTGTAAAATCAGGTTGACCAACTGATTTGATCAGCACTGAACCGGGTACAATCGAGAGCGAGTCGATTTTAGTTGAGTCACCAGAAAGAAGAATGGTCTTTTTTCGAACATTTGAAAGTTGTTGTGAAAATATGGGGACACTGAAATACAGCAGTCCCCATACCATCAAAACCCTTTTGATCAACACATTTTTTATTTAATCAGTTTCATTGCAATCGGGTCCCAGTTGACAATCTTCTTTTTTTCATAACTGAGATTGCTGGCAAGTGCCGGTCCAGCAGCCCTGAGTCCAAATGTGGGATCTTCCACCACTGTTCCATTGGTTCTGATTGCTTGAAAAAAGTTGGCGAAATGGTCAACGCGTTGATCGTACCCGACAGGTGCTGCATATTTAAATTCTTCTGCAGGAAATACTTTGCGATCGTTCTCAGAGTACTTTTCGTTGTACCATTTGATATAGGCATTTTTTTGTTCCTCTGAGAAGTTGATATGTGCGTCATAGGTGCCCAATGGCTCAGCTTGTGGAAGTTTTTGTTTTTTGAGTGTAAACTTGTTATTGCCCCATTCAATGACACCTTCAGATCCAACTATTCGGGTTCTATTGCTTCCACCTGAACCATCTGCAAAGTTCACACGCAATTGCATTTGAAAAGCAGCATGTTGGTCGGTTTTTGGATAGTCCATGACTGCAGCCAACACATCAGGGACATCTCGACCATCTTTCCAGTAGCTCAATTGTCCGCTCGAGAAAATCCTTGTTGGTCCGTTTGAATCCAGTGCATGATGAACTGCTGAAATCAGGTGGATGAACAGGTCTCCTGCAACACCAGTTCCATAATCCCTGTAGTTTCTCCATCTGAAGAATCTTGTAGGATCAAAAGGTCTTTTGGGTGCATCACCAAGGAATTGCTCCCAGTCAACTGTTTCAGGAGAAGCATCCAGTGGAATGGCGTATTGCCATGCTCCATTTGAGCTGAAACGATCATTGATAGCTTCTACCAGATTGATTTCACCAATATCTCCATTTTTTATTCTTCGTTTTGCTTCTGCAAGTGTAATGCTGCTTACACCTTGGGAGCCAACAATCATTACTTTGCCAGTCTCTTTTTGTGTTCTGATAACAGCATGGCCTTCATCCAGGTGTTGTACCATCGGTTTTTCGCAGTAAACATGCTTTCCCGCTTTCATGGCGGCAATTGAAATATGATCATGCCAGTGGTCAGGTGTAGCAATGATAACTGCATCAATGTCTTTGCGTTGGAGGATTTCACGAAAATCTCTTGTTGTAAAAAGATCTTTTCCATAAAGTTCCTTGGCACGGTCGAGATGCCCCTGATACAAATCACAGACTCCGGCAATTTCCACACCCGGCACTTTCAGTGCTGCGCGCATGTCACCAAATCCCATGATCCCCATTCCAATACCGGCTACTCGTATGGTATCATTGGACATATGCCTTTTTTCAGGTTGAAGGACGTGTATTTTTTCTTCATCCATTGAAAAGGCACCCATGGTACCACCGGTAAAAAGTGCTGCCGTTCCACCGAGTTGACGCAAAAATCTTCTTCTGTTAGATGACATATGACAATCGTTTTAATGTTGATTTAAAGTTAGTCAATTGATGAAAGGGGACAAAAAATAATGCGCGCCCAAAGGGCGCGCATCAAAAACATTTGATAGATGGTGCCTGCTATCAGTCAGCAGACAATGTAGCATCTAAATACTCCCGGTTCAATCTGGCAATATTCAGCACTGAAATCTCTTTCGGGCACTCTGCTTCGCAAGCATAAGTGTTGGTGCAACTTCCAAAGCCTTCTTTGTCCATTTGAGCGATCATATTGACCACCCGCTGCTTTCTTTCAGGCTCTCCTTGAGGCAACAGGGCCAGGTGAGAAACCTTGGCAGAGACAAATAACATGGCAGAGGCATTTTTACATGCTGCCACACATGCCCCACATCCAATACAAGCTGCAGCTGCAAATGCGTCATCTGCTTTGTCTTTTTCAATGGGAAGGGCATTGCCATCTACTGCATTGCCTGTATTTACAGAAACATAACCTCCGGCCTGTATAATTCTGTCAAAAGCACTGCGGCTTACCATCAAGTCCTTGATTACAGGAAAAGCGTTTGCCCTGAATGGTTCTACAGTAATCTTGTCTCCATCCTTGAATGCACGCATGTGCAATTGACATGTAGTTGTTCCTTTCCATGGACCGTGTGGTCTTCCGTCAATCACCATGGAACACATTCCACAAATTCCTTCACGGCAATCGTGGTCAAATGCAATGGGTTCGCCACCTTTTGCTATCAATTGCTCGTTCAAAACATCAATCATTTCAAGAAATGACATTTCTGAAGAAACGTTCTCAACATCATAGGTTTCAAAATGACCCTGCTCATTGACGTTGCGCTGACGCCAAACTTTTAACTTCAAATTCATTGAGTAGTGTTGCATATGTCAACTTGTTAACAGTGATTATTTATAACTTCTTTGACTTGGTTTTACAATTTCATAATTGAGCGGTTCTTTGTGCAGCTGCCAATTGTCATCTTTCATCTCCCATGCCGCTACATACATGTATTTTTCATCATCTCTCAATGCTTCTCCGTCTGGCGTTTGAAATTCCTCCCTGAAATGTCCGCCGCAGCTTTCATTCCTTTCCAAGGCATCCAAACACATCAATTCACCCAATTCAATAAAATCAGCTACCCTGCCCGCTTTATCCAGCTCAGGATTCATTTCATTGATTCCACCTGGTATGCGAACATCTGACCAGAATTCTTTTTTCAATGCACGTACTTCTTCAATGGCCTGCTTCAACCCTTTTTCACTTCTGGCCATTCCGCATTTGTCCCAGATGATTTTTCCCAATCTCTTGTGAAAACTTTCTACGGTTTGCTTTCCATTGATAGAAATCAATTTATTGATTCTGTCACTTGCATTCTTTTCTGCTTCCACAAATGCAGGATGATCTGTTGGAATGTTGTTGGTTCTGATCTCATCTGCCAAATAATTACCCAAGGTGTATGGAATGACAAAATATCCATCAGCCAACCCCTGCATCAATGCAGATGCACCCAATCTGTTGGCACCGTGGTCGCTGAAATTGGCTTCTCCCAGTGCATACAAGCCGTCAATGGTTGTCTTTAATTCATAATCTACCCACAATCCACCCATGGTGTAGTGAACAGCAGGGTAAATGCGCATGGGTACTTCATACGGATTCTCGCCCGTAATCTTTTCGTACATATTAAACAAATTGCCGTATTTCTCCTTCACAACCTCTTTTCCCAATTGTGTTATTGTATCAGGCGAAACATTGCCGAGGTTTCTTTTGCTGACCTCTGCCTTGCCATAACGCTGAATGGCAGCTGCATAATCTAAGTATACCGCTTGCTTAGAGGTGCCAACACCAAAGCCTGCATCGCATCTCTCTTTCGCAGCTCTGGATGCAACATCTCGGGGCACAAGATTGCCAAAAGCTGGATATCTTCTTTCGAGATAATAATCTCTTTCTTCTTCGGGAATTTCGTTGGGTGGACGTTGATCTCCTTGCTTTGCGGGCACCCATATTCTTCCATCATTTCTGAGTGACTCAGACATCAATGTCAACTTGGACTGATGATCTCCCGAAACTGGAATACAGGTTGGATGAATTTGGGTGAAACATGGATTGGCGAAATGGGCTCCTTTTCTGTGTGCCTTCCATGCTGCGGTAACATTAGAACCCATTGCATTGGTTGACAAATAAAAAACGTTGCCATATCCACCCGTACACAGAAGTACTGCATGTCCAAAATGTCTTTCCAATTCACCGGTAACAAGGTTCCTGGCAATGATTCCTCTTGCCTTGCCATCGATGATGACCAATTCAACCATTTCATGTCTTGCATGCATTTGAACAGTACCCAATGCAACCTGACGCTCCAATGCCTGATACGCACCTATCAATAATTGCTGACCTGTTTGGCCGGCAGCATAAAAGGTCCTTTGAACCTGTGTGCCTCCAAAGGAGCGGTTGCTGAGCAATCCGCCATATTCCCTGGCAAATGGAACCCCTTGAGCAACACACTGATCTATGATATTGGTACTTACCTCCGCGAGACGGTGAACATTTGCTTCACGTGCCCTGTAATCTCCACCTTTGATGGTGTCATAAAACAGCCTGTATGTTGAGTCGCCATCATTCTGATAGTTTTTCGCTGCATTGATTCCACCCTGTGCTGCAATGGAGTGCGCACGACGGGGAGAATCCTGAAAACAAAATGCTTTTACTTTGTATCCCATTTCACCCAAACTGGCTGCAGCAGAAGAACCAGCCAAACCTGTTCCAACAACGATGATTTCAAGTTTTCTTTTATTGGCTGGATTTACCAATTTGACTGAACCTTTGTACTTGGTCCATTTTTCTGATAAAGAGCCTTGAGGGATTTTTGCATCAAGCATGGTATGTTGATTTAAAAATGTTTAGAATAACAATGATACTCCGCCAGTATTGATTTGCCATCCGAAATGAACAAACAAAGGCATCAACGCAAATAGGAGTGGTACTACAATGGAGAAAACGATTCCAATCGTTTTGATCGTTCCAAAATAATTCTTGGAGCTAATCCCCAAAGTTTGAGCGGCACTTTGTACGCCATGGAGCAAATGCCACGAAAGTGAAAAACAACCGAGCAGGTAAACAACTACCACCCAGGGTACAGCAAAGATATCTTGCATCTGCGCATATAAATTGTGGTAAGTCTTTCCATCGTATTGAACATCTGTGAGTCCGCCAAAGCGTGAAGGAACCCAAAAATGAACCAGATGCAAAACCAAAAACAATAAAATCAATGTCCCCAAAAGGGCCATGGATCTTGAATACCACTTGGAGGTTTTATTGCCAGCTGTCACTGCATAACGACTTTTACGAGATGACCTGTTTTGCAATTCCAATTTGTACCCTTGAACAATATGTAAAATGAATCCAAGAAACAATCCAATCTCCATGATGCGGATTAAGATATTGCTTCCCATAAAATGAGCGGCACGATTGAAATTTTCTTCAGGATTTGAAAAGAGTACATTGGCATTTATGTAGCAATGCACCAAGAGAAAGACAACAAGAAAAAAACCGGTCATTGCCATCACCAATTTTTTCCCAATAGAAGAGGTGAAAATTTGACTCCAATTCATAGACAGGGTTTTCAAAATTTATAGGTGCAAAGTTACGTTACAAACTTTATTTATTCACCCAAACGTTTGATTATCAGATTGTCGACTTTGTTGAACAAGTTGATGGGTGTGAAAGGCCTCCAGTTGTTCAGGTCTAAAAGTTCAACAAACCTGTGAATACCCGTCCTTTTGAAATCATAGGCTGATTGCTGGGGCAGTCCCAGCATGACAATCCACCCCCCTTTTTCCTCCACATCTTCGCACCATTCTTCATAATAACACTCATCACTGCTGTGAAAATTCAATACATTTTCTCCAATTAAGATGAATTTGCTGATGCCATGAACCAACATTTTGTCAATCAACTCCCTTTTCAAAGTCATGATGTCATTCTCAATGGCATCGTTCCATTCACCAATAAACTCAATGATTGCGAAACCGATTTCGTAATCAGCATAAAGCACCTTTAGGTACAATGTTTGAGATCCAATATCATCCCACTGGGGATGGATGTAATAGTTGTATACTGTTTGGGTAAATTCAAATTCAGAATAGGTTCTGCCAAAAAAAGGAGATTTGGGATCTTCTTCGGCTGTATAAAGATGCCTCCAGTTGTAATATGGTTCTATCTCATGCATTGTTGCGATTCAACCACATATCCATAGCCTTTTTCACACTGCCATGTTTCAACAACAAATTTTTTGCTTCCTCGGGTGAATCCAGGTGTATCTTTTCCATCAACATCTTGGTTCCGCGTGCAATCAGTTTTTCATTTGTCAATTGCATATTGACCATTTTATTGTCTTCCACCCTGCCCAATTGAATCATTACAGCGGTAGAAATCATATTCAAAATCAATTTTTGGGCAGTACCACTTTTCATTCTTGTACTCCCTGTTACAAACTCAGGCCCCAGTTCCACTTCGATGGGAAAATCAGCTTCCTTTGATATTGCTGCGTTGAAATTGCAGGATATAGATCCTGTAACAATCCCTTCTTCTCTGCAATTTCTGAGTCCGCCTATTACATATGGAGTTGATCCGCTCGCTGCGATGCCTACAACCACATCATTGACATTGATATCATATTCTCTGAGATCCTTCCATGCCTGTTGAAGATCGTCTTCTGCAAACTCTACAGCATTGAACATGGCATTTCTTCCACCTGCAATGATGCCTACCACCATTCCTTCTGGAACACCATATGTTGGTGGACATTCAGAAGCATCTACCACACCCAATCTTCCGCTGGTTCCGGCCCCAATATAGAACAACCTCCCACCTGCCAGCATTTTATCAGCGATGGCCTCAACCAGTAATGTAATCTGGGGAATGGCTTTGGTTACCGCCTCTGGTACTTTCCGATCTTCTTTGTTGATATTGGATAAGATGTCCTTAACCGGCATCTTCTCCAAATGACGGTAAAGCGAAACTTCTTCTGTTGTCTTATTTCTTTTTTCTTGCACTTTTCTTCAGATGAAAGTGAGTGAGTCCATCGATGGGATTCTGAAAAACTTGACCCAAATGGAATCCGTATACCTTACAAAGTTCGTCAATTTTATCCTTAAAATGAAATGCAATGCTGCCTACGAAATGGATGGGAACTTCCCTCGCTTGGGGATAGCTCAACAGGTGTGTGCCCATGAATTCACGAAGTCCATCCTCTATGATATTCTCAATGATGTAATGACCTCTGTGCATAGATAAAAATATTGCAAATCCAGCCAGGTACCTGTTTGGAAAGGGCTCCTTGTATACTTGATGTAAAATTTCCTCCTTGTTGGTATTGAAAACCTGTATGAATGATTTCTCAAGTGCTTTATCCAACTTCTTGTAAAGAAAATGCTGCACCAGTACTTTCCCAAAATAAGCACCGCTGGCCTCATCACCCAATACATATCCAAGCCCGGGCGAGTTGGCCATGAGTCTGCTACCGTTGAAATAACAAGAGTTTGATCCGGTTCCCAATATGCATGCAATTCCTTTTTTGTTTCCGCAGGTAGCTATGGCGGCACCCATTAGATCATGTGTTACATGTATGGAGGATGTTGGATATATTTCTTTGATGGCCCTCAAAACAATATTTGCCTTGGAGGTGGTTTTACAGCCTGTACCATAATAATACACTTCGTCAATTGACTTGGAGCGCATTTTTTTGGGGAATTCCTTTTGAATCAACCGCTGAATTTCATCTTTGGTCATGTAATAAGGACTGATGCCACTGGTATAAAAAGTTGACTTCTTACCATTTTCCAATAACCTCCACGCGGTTTTGGTTGCACCACTGTCAGCTATTAAAATTGAAATTGCCATATCTCGTTTGAATTCAGGAACTTTGTGAAAAGGATTTATTGCATACCAATATGAACAAGCAAAAAATACAGGTTTTTGTTCCGATTTTATTCTCTGTTGCCGTGATCATGGGCATGTTTATTGGATACAAATTACACAGCAATATGCCAAATACGAAAAGTTTTTTTGGAGCAATTGCCACTCAACCGCAAAACGAAATATTGCATATCATTCAACAACGGTATGTTGACTCTGTTGACAATGCCAAATTATCAAAAGCATCCATCGATGCCATATTGAATGAACTCGATCCCCACAGCATGTATATTCCCAGTCAACAACTAAATGAAATCAATGAAGACCTGGATGGCTCCTTCCAAGGGATTGGCATTGAATTCAACATATTGAAAGATACCGTTCATGTACTGCATGTAGTAGAAGGAGGTCCATCGGAAAAAGCTGGCATCAAAACCGGAGATAAAATATTACAAGTAGATAAGTACAATGCTGTTGGAATAAAAAATACCGAAGACTTCAAAAAATGGGTCAAGGGTCCAAAAGGCACAACAGTTGAAATCCAAATCATGACTGGGGGGAAAAAAATATCTAAAAAAATAAAACGTGATTTCATACCACTGCCCTCTTTGGATGCTTTTTACATGATTGATAAAAACAAAGGATATATCAAATTGAACAGGTTTTCAAATAATACCTACAAAGAATTTTTCGATGCATTGGAAAACCTGACCCAAAAAGGAATGAATCAACTCATCCTTGACCTGAGAGACAATGGCGGAGGCATTCTTGAAGAGGCCATTGACATCATAGATGAATTGGTGGGCGGTGACAAAATGATTGTGTATACCAATGGACTTAAAAACCCTAAAAAAGAATACAAGGCAAAACGCAAAGGTATTTTTGAAGAAGGCACAATCATCGTCTTGCTCAATGAAAATTCAGCATCTGCAAGCGAAGTCATTGCTGGAGCCCTGCAAGACCTTGACAGGGCAACAATCGTTGGAAGAAGAAGCTTTGGAAAAGGCCTGGTTCAGGAACAATTTTCTCTATCAGACGGTTCAGCACTCCGGCTGACAACAGCAAGGTATTATACTCCATTGGGAAGAAGCATCCAAAAGCCCTATGACAGGGGAATTGAGGCATATGCATCAGAAGTCATGAATCGTTTCCATCTTTCTGGGAATGCTGATAGCAGCAAAAATAATAACTTAGAAGTATACACTACTTCCAAAGGAAAAAAGTTATACGGAGGAGGTGGAATAACTCCAGACATTGTCATTCCATTCAATCGATTCTTACTTGACACCAACTTGAATGTATTGTATAAAAACAACCTCCTTGGTTTTTTTGCATACAATTATTACATGAATCATCGTGAAGAAATCAAGTCATTTGGCAATGCCGAAACATTCAATGCCCAATTCAATTTAGATGCAAATACTTTGAGCCTGCTGATAAAAAGCGCTCAATCAACTGCCCAGTTCAATGATGTACAACGGCAGTTTATCAAACAGCGATTCAAGGCTTTGCTGGGCAAAATGGAATGGGGTCAATCAGCATCAACCCTTGTGCTCAATACACTAGATGAAACATATCTGAAAGCAGTCCAATCTCTCAATTAGTGTTTTGCCTATAAATATAAATTTGAGAACTGCACTTTCCAGGTTGAAACAATGCAAAAAAGTTGGAGATTATGCCGTTTAAAATAGCAGGAACCATATTGATGCTGCCGCTTTTATATTTCTCGCTCAACATACTTACATAGAAAGAATCAAACCACATTGGCCTCATTGCAATTTTGAAAAATCCTTTCTCGGTTAACAACTGATGCATGGATTGGGGTGTAAAATGATGTAAATGTCTTGGCACATCGTATGCTGCCCAAAATTGCTGATAATGTTGCGCATCCCATGAAGTATGATTGGGAACTGCAATCACCAAAATTCCATTTTCCTTCAAGATGCTTTTGAAAGCATCCAGCGTTTCATGCAACGCATGTACATGTTCCAATACATGCCACAATGTAATTGCATCAAATGTTTTTGGAATAAGTTCATTTAAGGCCGAAGGGGATAAAACAGATGATCCAATAGCACCAGAAGCTTTTGCTCTGGCTGCTTCATCGGGTTCCATCCCCATTACTGTCCATTTCTTTTGTTTTGCAAATTTTAGAAAAGCGCCTGTACCACAACCATAATCAAGCAAATGACCGGATTTCAAATTCGAATAAGAACCAATGAGGTTGAATTTTTGGGCGACTGAAATATTTCTGACAAACTGATATACCTTATTGAAAATACCTTTGCTGCTGTCAGTATGTGAAATATAATCAGATGAATCATAATACCTGCCTATTTCCTGCATGGTGGGAGGATGATCTGTATAGACATACCCACAATGATCACAACGCATTAAATGAAAGGTCTCATTGGATACAGTGTAATCCTTCACATGAAGAAAAGAACTGGCATGGTCATGCGAACAAATTGTACAATTCACAGGTATTATTTTTGCAAAGTATATGTGCTGATGGCATGTTTCACATGAACAGGATCGTAGCGTGCATCCAAAAAGGAGAAACTTCCCAAAAAGAAACGAATAACAATGGATGTCGCAGCAATTGAAATCAAAAGGACAGAGGCGATTTTCCACCTTTGCCATGCTTGTCCCTTTCGCTGATCCACAAAATATTGGTGCAAATCATCAGATGACTGTAGCTTATCGCCCGTCAATACATCATGCGAATAAATTTCTCTTACAACATGTTCATAACCTAATTTCCCAGATAATATTTCCAGTTCATTTAGGGGTATGAATTCAACTTTTTTTGCCTCATTCAATGAAAAAGAGCCAACACCTTCCCACTCTACTTTGCCGTTGGACTGAAGCAGTTGATTCGCTTGAACGGAAAATGTTCGATACAACTCATCTAACTCATTGTCGGATATATTCAATTGAGATTTCAAATAAACATTGAGGGACTCATCCGAGGCTTCGTCGGTTGGTTCAAAATGAAATCGAAATACTGGCGAGTACAATACCTTGTTTGCAAAATCATTGGTTGATGGAATCCTGATCAAGGACAATACACCCAATCCAGGTAAAGCAATATTGCCATTGATTGAAAAATATTTGTATAAATATTTAGAAAAATCACTGTTCATCGTTATTGTTTTACCGGTTTACCCAATACATATTTGATGCCTCCTATAAAATTAAATCCATATGCAGTGTATTGGTTCCATCGCTGGTATTGGACATTCGCAATATTATTCAAATCAAGCCAAAATCCCCACTTATCATTCAAATTATATTTGAATGATAAGTTGATATCAGCGACAGTGCTTAGTTTGACGTTAGAAACTGAGTTAGTTGCATATGAACCAGTCCAAAAGCTGCTGTTGAACAGAAGAGTCAGCTTTTCAATTGGTTTCCAGGTTGTTTTTACCCCCCATTGAAATGGGAGCATGCCAAATGGTTTTTCATACATCACCTGTCGTTGAAAAGATGTCCATTTCAAATCTGATGAAAAAGTTAGTCTTTGATTGAGAAAATAAGTGAAGCTGGATTTTACATCAATGGTTCTAAGAGATGATTCAAAAATTGTCAAAAAATCTTTACCAATCAACCCATTGTTGATGAAAAGGGGGATGTTTTTATGTTGTGTTGCCCCGGTTTCAATATCAATAGAAAATCCATTTTCGCTGTGCAGATCGAACCCGGCAAATAAATAATGTTGCTCATATACCGGAGATATCAAGTTGAGCACTGGGTGGACAAATGGATTTTGAAGTAAAATTTTATAGGGTGAATTGATTTCATATATGGATTGAAATCCTCCTTTTAGGTGCCATTTCCCATCATTCAATATATGTTTCAAAAAGATATTTGGCATGAATTTCAATTGCTTGTTAAAATAAGCAGGCAATGCGGTTAAATTAAAAACCCAATTTTGATGAATCATTTCAGCACTAACCGGTAGTTTTAGTAGAAAGATATCATCAACAAATGAACGCTGAACAGCATTCACGTGCAGCCAAGAAAATGAAGGAACTGATTTGAATGTGAACCCTTTTTTCCAATTAAAGTAAGTAGGCATCTCTATCGAAGAACTGAGGGTATTGTACTTGCGATTGGTTGTGAGAAAATCCAATGCAAAAGTTGGATTGACATTGATTTTTCCCTCTTCACCAGCAACATTATTAAGTGCTGCATTTACATTGAAATTGGTATACTTCTGTTTCAGTTCCTCTAACGGAACATTGACATAGATCGTCCGGTCATAGCCATAGTTCCTGTAATTAAAATTCTCTACCCTGGCTCCTAACTTGTACTGATAATTTTCGGAAATTCTTTTCTTATAAGATGCCCCAATGGTGCCTATGGCGTGTTGTTGATAAGGCAACTTGCCTTTCATTGAAAAATAGTCAGCATTGATCTGCAGGAATTGATCAACATTGCTTGATGCGTAAGACAGCGAACCAAATGGTGATTTTAAATTACCATATCCTATTTGGGCAATAAATTGATTGCCGTCAATTTCCTTTGTTGGAGCAGCATAAGCCAGGGGCTTGATTGTAAATCCACTCATTGGTGTGGAAAATGATAGTTTAACAGGTTCGTATGAAAATTTATAACGTGTGGTATCGCGTAAAATTGCATCTGGACGAAATTCCAACTTGGGAGATTTAACAATGCTTGGCTTAAAACTAGAAGTAATATTGATTTCCTCTTTTTGCTGTTTATTGATTTGTGCATGTACATTTTCCAATGCCAATTGGATAAAGAGAATGATGAATGTTATGTGTAAATGAAATTTCACTTTTTCTTGCTATTGGATTTTTCTTTGTTCTCAACCGATTTCAACAATTCATTTGCCTCCGTCGTCAATGAGGTAATTGAACAATGTTCAATGATGCTTTTCAGGGTGGCTTTCGCATTGAAATAATCTTCCTGAACAATGAATATTTCGGCCAATAGTAAATAGGATTTGGTAATCCATTTTTCATAGGAACCAGATTGTTCAATTGTACGAATTGCTTCCTTCTCTGCATATTGATAATCGGTCATTAAAAAATAGTTTCGGGCGACCTGGTACCTCGACTCTGCCCCAATTGCATTGGAATTAGACGACGACACGAATTGAAAATATTCGATTGATTTTTTATAATCATTATTCAACTGGGCAACATAGCCAAAAATTGAATACGACAACATGGAGTCTTCTATTGTTGCGGATGATTGATCGATTAATTTTTGAGCCCAAGGATGTGCGTCAGTGAACTGAGCAAGATGATAGTATGACTTTACAATACCTCTTAATACATCCAACTGAGCAATTGGATAAGCAGCAATTTCATTTAGCTGCAAATAACACCTCAATGAAGAAACATAATCGCTCAATTCATTGTAATAGATTTTCGCTGCGTTTTGAAGTGATTTTTCCTGTAAAGCAGTAACTCCCTTCGTTGCAATGGATTCAAAAACTGTAGCAGCTTCCTTGAATTGCTTCGATTTTAACAAGACGTCTCCTTTGAGGGCAAGGACATTGGCAATGTACAAACCGTTGGGAAATTGTGCAATGTATCCATCCAACGTGTTGACAATGGACAGGGAGGGATCGATGGAATATGCGTTCTGTATAAACCGATACATCAAAGAATCTTTTTCGACCTGTGTGATTGATTTTCCAGCAGATTCCAGGAATTGTTGGTAATCATTGATTTTACCATTTTCCAAAAACATCAATTTGGCATTTTCCATCGCCTCAGAGGTTTGAGGCGTGCTTGGGTATTCTTTGATGAGTATATTGTATTGCTTGATGGCATCCTCTGCCTGATCAATATTGAAATAAGCTATTCCCATCTTTAAAAAGATTTGTGGACGGAGTTCATCACGTTGATCAGTCAAATCGAGCATTTTTTTCAGAAGGAGAATGGCATTTTCAAAATCTTCCTCAGACATATAGGTATCTGCCAATTCCATATACATCAAAGAGATGTAGGACGATTGTGCGAATCGAGTGACCGCATCTTTTAACAAGTTAATCTTCGATACGGGTGATCGCATACCTTCAATCATTGCCAACTGAAAAACGGCATAATCTGTTCCAAATCCAATGGATTCAACAACACGCGAATACAACGCCTTTGCTTTGGAAAAGTTTTTATCCATGAAACTGCAGTCAGCAGCACGAAGGATTGATTCGCGTATCTTTTGATCACTGATATCATTGTCGATCAAAAAGACCTTTTCAAAATAAGCATGTGCTTTTTTATAATCTTCTAATTCATAAAAGCAATAACCAAGATTGTAATTTGCATTGATTTCATTGGCATCCCCGTTTGCATAAGATGGATTCGATAAGTATTGCTGAAAAAACTTAGCAGCACTTCCAAAACTATTTTTCCTAAAAGAGATTTCTCCCAGCCAAAAAATGGAAAGACGATAATAATTTGACAACGGATAAGCGCTTAAATATTTAAGCACTTGTTCTGCGCTTTCATACTGCACATCATAAAGCAATTCCAGTCCGCGTCCGTAATAAATTCTTGGAATTAAATTTTTCACAACTGGATTTGATAAATCTACTTTATCTAAAATCTCAAGTGCAGCTTTGAAGTTATTTGTTTTGGCATAGTATTGTAGCAGAATCCCTTTTACCTCTTGATTGAATTTTGAATTTGGATACTCGTCCAAAAAAGCTGCCATTGTTTTAAAGGCCTGGTCTTCGAAACCTAACTCAAATGATAACTTGCCATCTAAAAAAGCTGCCATCTCCTTTTTATCCGGATCCAGATTGGATACCGTACAATATTGGAAAGAAGTTCTGGCATTGGATTTGTCACCCAGGTCGAGGTATGAGAGTCCGAGTACGAACATGGATTCAATCGCAATATCATCTTTTCCAACCGACAAAGGTTTGAGTTGATCAATTGCCTTTGTATATTTCTCGAGATGATAATAACTGGTCCCCCACTCAAATCGTTGAACAGGATTCAGTGAAACGCCACTGGATATAATTTTTTCATACAGAGATGCAGTTTTGGAATATTCATCCTGATTGAAATATATCGATGAAAGCAATTGCATCATTTCAACCAAATGAAGCGCCTCAGGATTGGTTAAATATGCCTCGCCGTATTCAAGTGCTTTGCTCTCCATGCCTTTGTCATGGTAGATATAAGCCAGATAAAAAGGAATGGCTTTAGCATACTGAAGATCTTTTTCAATAGCGGTAAAATGAGTCAATGCCTCATCATAGTTGTTTTCAGAGAAAGCGATAAATCCCAAATAATATAGGACATCTGTCTTGTAAAGTGAATTTTCCAACTGAACCAAACTTTTGAAATATGGCTTGGCATTGTCAAACTTTTTTTCAGAAAAATAAGAGACAGCCTTTTGAAACTGGACTTGTTCTTGCTGTATGTTGTTCATATAAGCCAGATCTATCTTCTCCAGATATGACAATGCTTCATTGAACATGGATAATTCAAAGTAATAATCTGCCAGAAGAAAAGCCAGTTGGGATTTATATGGAATATGGAAGGATGATTGAACGTATGCAATGCCATTGTTTATAAAATAAGATTCACGTTGAATAATTCCAATTTGCATTCGCTTGAAATCAAGTGCCTCCTTTATGTCGCCTGATGCAAACTTGTCAATTTTGGACTGAATATTTTCAATGTAATCTACGGCAGAAATGTATTGCTGATGGGCAATCAGTTCATCCAGCTGTTTCAACCATCTGTTCTGCAACAAATGACCCTTGTTTTCCTGAGCAGTGCCTGAGATGTTTAAAAAAACGAGGGCAAGCAGGGCCAACACAGAAAAAAATGAACGTTGGAGGTGAATCATGCTCTTCGGGATGATATACTTACCAAAAATAAACCTTAAATAATCAGAATCAATCATTTTGTAGCTTTGTAGCCTCGATATTAACATTGAGTTATACACATTATACAATGAATGTGAACAATCACATACAAGCTACGATCATAACAATTGGTGATGAGTTGCTAATTGGACAGACCATTGACACCAATAGTGCATGGATGGCATCCTCTCTGAACAAGATAGGTATCAACATTAAAAGAAGGGTCGCCATTGGGGATGATTGGGATGCCATTTGGCGAACGCTGGAAGATGAGGGGCAGCATGTACAAATTATACTTATCACGGGTGGATTGGGACCAACATCTGACGATATCACCAAGCCGCTTTTATGTAAATTTTTTGGAGGTGCCCTCGTAACCAATCAGGGTGCGCTGGATAATGTAGTAGATATTTTTACCAACAAATTAAAAAGGCCACTGTTGGAGAGAAACTTAAAACAGGCCGAGGTACCTGATAATTGTACTGTCATACAGAACAAGAGAGGGACCGCTCCAGGAATGTGGTTTGAGAAAAATGAAGTAATCTACGTAAGCATGCCTGGTGTACCTCATGAAATGAAAGGCATGATGGATGACTTTATCATCCCTGCTTTGCTGAAAAAATTCAATGTGCGTCCCGTGGAACATCGAACCCTGCTTACCGCAGGAATCGGCGAGTCGTTTCTTGCAGAAAAGCTGACAGATTTTGAATCAGAACTTCCAGAAAACATTAAACTCGCCTACCTGCCCAATTATGGTATGGTAAGATTGCGACTGACGAATCTGCATCCAACAAACAATGCAAATGTTATAGATGAATATTTTCATATACTTCAATCAAAGGTGCAGGAGTTCATGGTTGTCAATGATGATTTAACCATGCAAGAAGTCATTGCTAAAAAATTATTGGAATCGAACACCACACTTGCAGTAGCTGAAAGTTGTACAGGAGGTTATATTTCACAGTTGATTACACAAATGGCAGGCAGCAGTCAATATTTCCTGGGAAGTGTTGTGAGCTATTCAAATGAAATGAAACAGTATGCATTGCAGGTCCCCAATGAAACCATTAACCAATTTGGAGCTGTCAGCACGCAAACCGTCGAAGCCATGGCGGAAGGTGTGAGAAAATTATCAAAGGCGGATTTCGGTTTGGCCACGTCGGGTGTCATGGGGCCAGGAGGTGGATCTGAGGAGAAGCCAATAGGATTTGTTTGCGTGGGTTTTAGCTCCAAGCAAAAAACAATCAGCACAAGTTTTCAGTTCCGTTTTGACAGAAGAAGAAATATTGAATTGACCGCGATCAGCGCACTTGATTTTCTGAGGAAAAATATGGGATAAGTACTTCAGAAAGATAGTTTTACGCATCCAATTAAAGAGTAACTTTGTACTGAAATTATTTTCTATTGGCAATAGCGAATGTCATAATGCCCAAGCTCGGTGAGAGCATCGTGGAAGCTACTGTTCTGAAAATCCACAAAAAAGTCGGAGATGCAATCAGCGTTGATGAAACTTTGATGGACATTGCCACCGACAAAGTTGACAGTGAAGTTCCCTCAACAACAGAAGGAATCATTGAAGAAATGCTCTGCAAAGAAGGCGACATCGTCAAAATAGGAACGGTCTTAGCCAAGATAAAAACAAACAAAGAAATACCCCTCACAGAAAAGTTGCCTCCGCCTGAAAATCATCCCATTCAGGTGAATGGAATGCACCAAAAGGCGGATGATGATTTGGTTATCCCCTATACCCCATCTCCAACTGTAAAAAGAACTGAGGGTGCAAAGTTTTATTCCCCCCTTGTGATGAATATCGCGAGCAGTGAAGGAATCGAATTGAGTGAGTTGGAGGATATAACAGGCACAGGTGCCGATGGCAGGGTTACCAAAAATGATATTCTTGGCTATGTGGCAAGTAAGAAAGGAAGTGTTGGACATTCCTCATCTGCTTCCATCGAGTCCGGCAATCAACCCGGTTCATCTATTCCTTCTGCTGTTAACAAACCAGGAAATATTGAAATCATTGAGATGGATCGCATGAGGCGCTTGATAGCTGATCACATGACGAAAAGCAAGTCAACAAGTGCGCATGTAACAAGCTTTGCAGAAGCCGATGTAACCAACCTGGTTCAATGGAGAGAAGCAAATAAAAAAGTATTTGAAAAAAGAGAAGGTGAAAAAATCACTTTCACACCCCTTTTCATTGAAGCAATTGTAAAATGTCTGAAGAAATATCCGCTGTTGAATTCAAGTGTTGTCGGAAATGAGATTCACGTGAAAAGAGAGATAAATATTGGCATGGCAACTGCCTTACCCAACGGAAATTTGATCGTTCCTGTTATTCATCATGCCGATCAATACAATATCATTGGTTTGACAAAGCAGGTAAATAGACTTTCAAACCTTGCAAGAAGCAGCAATCTTAAACCTTCAGATACTCAGAGCGGCACATTCACATTTACCAATATTGGCACATTTGGAAGCATCATGGGCACTCCTATAATCAATCAACCCCAGGTTGCAATTCTAGCCATTGGAGCAATCAAAAAGAAGCCTGTAGTGATCGAGACTGAGCAAGGTGACAGTGTGGGAATCAGACACATGATGTTCATATCCATGTCATACGATCACAGAATTATTGATGGTTCCCTTGGATCCATTTTCTTGAATGAATTTGTGAAAGCGCTGGAGTTATTTGATCCCTCCAGAGACATTTGAGCTATTGCTCATCAAGGTCTGTTTCCAACCCCCAACTGATTCCTTTCTCAACTGCAGGCAAACCCTTTGTAATCCAAATCGGAGGCTTCTCACCTTTTAATTTCCAATCAAAAAACTGTTGCTCTCTGATCTGGATATCCTTTCTGTTTTTTCTTTCAACAAGATTATGCGCTTCTCCATTGTAGTTCAACATCCATACTTTTTTTCCCAATCTCCGCATGGCAGTGAACATTTCAATTCCTTGGTACCAGGGAACAGCACCATCTGCATCATTTGCCATAATAACAAGTGGTGTTGTGACTTTAGGCAAAGAAAATAGAGGAGAGTTATCGAGGTATGATTTGGTATTCTCCCATAGTGTTGCTCCTATTCTACTCTGACTTTTTTCATATTGAAACTGACGGTTCATTCCGCTCTCCCATCTGATACCACCGTATGCACTGGTCATATTGGCAACTGGTGCACCAGCCCATGCAGCCGCGAATAATTTGGTCTTTGTAATGATATAAGCAGCTTGGTATCCACCCCAGCTTTGTCCCTGCAATCCCATTTTCGTACTGTCTACCCAACCTTTCTTAACCAACGCTCTTGCTCCACTTACAATATAGTCATAAGCTGATTTACCAGGTAAGGCATTGGCATAATAGATATCAGGCGCCAATACGATATACCCTCTGCTTACAAAAAAGGGAATATTCAAACGGCTGGGTGTAGGTGCAGGTGCAAGGTAATTATGCAAACCATCTGAAAGTGTTTCATAGAAATAAACAATCAATGGATATTTCTTTCCAGCTTGAAAATCCTCTGGCTTGTACACAATACCCGTAGCTTCTTTCCCATTGTATGCTTTCCACTTAAACAACTCAGCTGTCATCCAATTGTATACAGCTTGCTGTGAGTTGATTGCACTCAATTGCTTGTTGCTTTTAAAATCGGCCGTATGAAACAAAGTAGGTGATTGATTGAAATTTTCTTTTGTATAAATGAATTGATCAGCACCTTTTGCTTTTGTTACAAACCCAGTAGCGTATGAACCCATTTCCATGTGTTGAACGGGATCATTTGAACCAATGGTTAATTTTCCTATACCGGATTGTTTGTTTTTTTCATTGAATAGACTCAAATAAATAGTCTGACCATTGGAAAGATATTTTTTATCCGCATCGGTTTCAATATACCTGTATCGAATGGTTGATTTTCGACCCAATCCTTTGGTGATGGATACCGGATCCTGTTTTCCGTCTGGACTCAATTTCCAAATATCAAATCGATCGTATACCAACAATGCATCATCATTTTCCATCCATTTTACAATTCCGTATGGTGTAGGTTCAGATGGCATATCATACTCCTCATCATATAATTTAACTGATACTTTTTTGCTGATGGGAACTACTTTAAGATCCGCATACGTAAAGTAAGCTTTTTGAATCATGTCGTACCAGTAGATGTACTTGCCATTTGGAGACAATTGTGCTTGTCCCGAAATATTAGATGCAACAATTGCCCGTTGACCATTTACAGGATTTACTGCATAAAAATCCTTCTTCGTTCCTCCCTCCCATTGCATCGCAATTCGTTTGCCTTTATCTGTCATTCCAAGAAACAAAGAACCATCGCCCTCTTTAGAAACCATAACAGCAGGAACATCTTTGTCGGCAAGTTGCATAAATTGTTTCGTCTCGATGTCAACAAGGGACAGGTAGGATCTCTTTTTTTCCAGATCGAGATTTCTCAATTGATAAGGCTGTAAATAATCATCATTGTAATGCCAAATATCCAGCCTTACCAAATCCATTTCAACCAATGATGTGTCTTTTACAGGGGGAATAGGCATGGTACCCAGAAACAATCTTTTACCAGACTTGCTGAAATAAGGCATCGCATGTTCACTGATGGTCCAATTGGCTTTCATACCAATGGTGTATTTATCAGCAATAACAGCAGCTTCTTTGTCTCCATTTTGCCAAAAATATAATTTAAAAAATCTCTGCGAAGATCGGATCGCAGTATCAACTTCCGCATGAAAGGCAACCTGATAGCCGTTTTCATCAACTGCTATATTCTTAATGATATTTGCTTTTCGAAAAATCGTATCCAACTTTTTTTCAGCGGATCTAAATACAATAACCTGGGGATGGATTGATCTGTCTTTTCTCAAATGCGTTGAAGCTGCCACAAGGATTTTTCCTTTTTTACTCCAGGTATATTCCGACACCATTTTGATAACTTTTTTATACCCGGTTCCCAACTGAATGATGACAAGATCTGTTCCCTCTTTGGACATGGTGTTTTCATCAGGGCCATTATCAGCATCTTGTTCTGTCCAATTGTCATCACCTTCCTTGGCAGTCAATTTTCGCTTTTGCTTTTTATCGGGCGTTTGCTCTATGATGATTGGTATTTTCATTTTAGATGAATCAGTAGACTTAACTGATGCAGAATCTTTTTTTATTAATGGCTTAGTGGAATCAACTGCATTCAATGCTGATAAATATGCCAAGAACTTGTTATCCTCATTTAGCTTATAAGAAATAACGGAAGGGGTTTTTTCTACAGACAAGTTTTCAAGGGTTAAAACACCTAGAGAATCCTTAGGCATCTCATCGGATTTTTTCTTTTTTATTTTGGCATCACGGACATCTTTGTAGTGGGGTTTGATTTTAAAAATTAAAAAATGATTGTCATTTGAAAAGCTGGCATTGTAGCCACGGTCAATGATCAATTCGAGTGACTTAGATGGATTTTTAACAACCAGTTTCCCATCTCCTTCCTGCAGTTCAATGGTATAACAGACCCAATCGCCGTTGTCAGATATTTTCTTCTCTCCCAGCGTCTCCCAAGCATCATACACAGTATGATCCAATGGTTTTTTTTGAGCCGACACATGAGCAACCATGAGGGTTAAACATAAAAAACCTGCAAGAAAATAGAAACGAATTTTCATAGAAAAATCTTTGAGATGAAATTACTGATTTTATAAGTTATCCGGGGGCTCTATTTTGTGCTGGCTTGTTTATATACCCTTAAAGTTTGCAATACTACCGTTA
>SXYR01000067.1 GCA_005788265.1 Bacteroidota bacterium
ATGGTTGATATGGAATACCAGGACAGGTTGTGGAGAGGCACCACATCTGTTGAAGCAGCTGATAAAGAGGGATGGATTGTATCCATTACACCCAGCGGCGGCTGGATACCCGCATGCATTGCAGGAAAGACAGGTGTAGGGATGAGCCAGCGCATGCAAAGTTTTGTATTGGATTCTAGTTTAAATCCATTCAATGTTGTTGCGCCAGGCAAGCGTCCAAGAGTTACATTGACACCAAGTCTTGCCATGAAAGACGGCAAACCTTATCTTGCTTTTGCAGTACAGGGAGGTGATACACAAGATCAAAACCTCTTGCAATTTTTCCTCAACATGGTTGAGTTTGGCATGACCGTACAACAGGCAACCGAGGCAGCCAATATCAACAGCAATCAACTCTGGCTTTCTTTGGGCGGAATGAAAATAGATGACCGCAAACCAAAACCGGGAAGCATTCTCTTGCATGATCGCACACCTCAATCAGTCAGAGATACATTGAAAAAGATGGGATACATACTGAGTTTTGACGACAGAACATCTGGACCCATCAATGCCATATACTTTGATTGGAAACACGGAAGCCTTTGGGGAGGATCCAGCAATCACGGCGAAGACTATGGAATAGCCTGGTAAAAATCAAGACAGCTTTTTCAAAGCGTCGCTGATGCGTTGCATGGCTGATTCAATTTTTTCCATGCTGTTTGCAAAGGAGATCCTGATACAAGTGGGTTCTCCGAATGCCCTGCCGGTAACGGTTGAAACATGCGCAGTATTGAGCAAGTACATACAGAGATCATCTGCATCCTTGATGAGTTCTTCACCATTCTTCTTTCCAAAGTAGGCAGTAACAACAGGGAATACGTAAAATGCTCCATCAGGTTCAGCGATTTGAATGCCTGGAATGGCCTTCAACAACTGAAGCATGCGTTCTCTTCTCCTGCCAAACTCCTTGTTCATTTCAACACTTGGTTTCAAATCTCCGGTCAACGCTTCAATTGCACCACGTTGTGTAACTGCATTTGTTCCGCTGGTATATTGCCCTTGCAATTTTTCGCATGCCTTGATCACATCAGGATGTGCAGCGATATAACCCAAACGATATCCCGTCATCGCATAACCCTTGCTCAATCCATTGATGATGATGATCCTGTCTTTCAGGTCTTCAAACTGAGCAATGCTTTCATGCTTGCCAACAAAGTTGATATACTCATAAATCTCATCTGAAATAATAAAAATGTTCGGATATTTTCTGAACACCTCAGCCAATGCAGCAAGTTCGTTTTTCGAATATACAGACCCACTTGGATTGCAAGGGGATGAGAAAATAAACAATTTGGTTGAAGGTGTGATGGCAGCTTCCAATTCAGCAGCCGTGAGCTTGTATTTGTTTTCGATGGAAGTGCGCACGAGCGTAACCTTGCCTTCTGCGAGTTTTACAATTTCTGAATAGGTTACCCAATATGGTGTTGGAATCACCACTTCATCACCTTTGTCTACCACTGCCATTACTACATTTGCCAGGCTTTGTTTGGCACCTGTCGAAACCAAAATATTCTCAGGCTTATAGGCCAGGTTGTTGTCTCTTTTCAGCTTTGTGCAAACAGCTTCCCGCAGATCGGGATAACCTGCAACAGGGGTATAGTGACTGTAGTTGTCATCCACTGCCTTTTTGAGGGCATTTTTGATATGAATGGGTGTATCAAAATCAGGCTCTCCAAGCGACAAATCAATCACATCTATCCCCTTGCCCCTGAGCTCTCTTCCGAGCTTTGCCATCTTGAGGGTTTCCGGTTCAGCGAACAAATCCAATCTTGAGGAGAGTTTCATAAATAAAATTTGCGCAAAGTTAAAAAACCAGCACAAAAATCAGGAGAAAGTTAGTCACAGTTCAGCCATATTTCGGGGCTCCAAAAAACCTCATTTTACCCTGATTTTGAGGCTAAAATCCCTATCTTTGCCGCCCCCGACGGATGTCGGGGGCGTTTTATTTTAAAAGCCTAAACCAAAACAGATATGCAACTGAAAGGATTGGTTCGTTTTTTTGCGATTGCATTGATCCTCATTTCAATCTATCAGCTTCATTTTACGCTGGTTGTTCGCAACCACGAAAAGAAGCAGGAATCGAAAGCTTTGGCCTATGTGAAAGCCAATTTTCCGAATGCAGAGACCGAGACAAAGGACCTGGAATTCAACAGAAGATACCGCAGGTTGTTGGACAGCACCAAAGACGTGACTGTTACATACGGAATCACCGGAGAAATCAGCTATCAAAAAGCCAAAGAGCAAGAATTGAACCTTGGACTCGATTTGCAGGGTGGAATGAGTGTAACATTGGAAGTGGAGTTGGAAGGATTGCTCAGGTCACTTGCCAATAATCCAAAAGATGCGGCATTGAACAATGCCATCAACGAAGCGATTGCCCAGAAAGCAAGCAGTGATGCCGATTTCATCACCTTGTTTTCAGATGCATACAAAAAACAAAATCCAAACGGCAGGCTGGCAGCATTGTTTGCTGGCACAGGAGGACGTACAGTGAAAATTGATGACAGTGACAACGATGTAATCAACAAATTGAAGCAATCTGCCGACGGTGCCATCAGCAATACCTTCAACGTACTTCAAAAGCGTATCGACCAATTTGGTGTTGCGCAACCTAATATTCAACTTGACAAAACAAAGGGCATCATTACCGTTGAACTTCCTGGCGTAAAAGATGACCCCGAGCGTGTACGAAAATATTTGCAGGCAACTGCGAACCTTCAGTTCTGGGAAGTTTACAATATTGGAGAACTGAGCAAGCCATTTGAAGATGCTGAGAAAGCATTGAAAGCCTATTATGATGGAGCCGGCATTGCAACCGCAAAAGATACTTCAGCATCTACTTCAACAGCACAAGCCACACAAAAAACAGATACCACCAAAGCAGCCACCATTGGCGAATTGGTAAAAACTGCTCCGGCAGCAAAAGCCGATAGCAGTCCCGCTTCTGTAAAATCATTCTTCGCCATTTTCCAACCCATCCCTCCTCAACAAGATGCTTCTGGAAAAGTAGCCTATTCGCCAAACCTCGGTTATATCGCAACGAGAGATACGGCAACTTTCAGCGAATACATGGCTATTGAAAGCGTAAGAAGTCAATTCCCGGGCAATGTAAAGATTGCATTTGGTGTACCTGAGCTAAACGACAAGGGACAAAAAAGCGATATCCTTCCTGTATATGGTTTGAAAACCATTGAAGGAAGTGATAAAGCAAGATTGGAAGGCGATGCTGTTCAACAAGCCGCTCAAGATTACGATGACCGCGGTCGTCCTGCCATCAAAATGGCCATGACAAAACAAGGTGAAAGAATTTGGGGCGAATTCACCACCAACAATGTTGGAAGAGCCATTGCTATTGTACTTGACAATGTTGTTTACTCAGCTCCCAATGTAATCAATCCCATCACTACTGGTAATACTGAAATCAGCGGCAACTTTTCCATTGAAGAAGCGCAAGACCTTGCGAACATTCTT
Organism: Bacteroidota bacterium; assembly: GCA_005788265.1. Lineage (GTDB taxonomy): Bacteria > Bacteroidota > Bacteroidia > Chitinophagales > Chitinophagaceae > Pollutibacter. Next base: position 3,511 of record SXYR01000067.1, read on the forward strand.
CAGTCTGGTAAACTCCCTGCTCCTGCTAAAATTGTTCAAGAACAGGTTGTCGGACCAACACTCGGTGCTTCAGCCATTGAAGGCGGTGCAATGTCATTCGGCATTTCGTTCATCGTCATCTTCATCCTCATGATGGTTTACTACAACACAGGTGGATGGGTTGCGAATATTTCACTCATCTTAAACCTGTTGTTTACGGTGGGCGTATTGAGTGCATTGGGTGCAACGTTGACTGCTCCCGGTATTGCGGGATTGGTATTGACCATCGGTATGGCGGTTGACACGAACGTAATCATTTTCGAACGCATCAAGGATGAATTGAATTTTGGCAAAAGCTATCAGCTCGCAGTTGCCGAAGGATA
>SXYR01000068.1 GCA_005788265.1 Bacteroidota bacterium
ATCATGGCGATAGAAAATGCTGCATATGCATTGCCAACCTGGTCACCCGTTGCATGCAACTGATCGGTCATGTATTTACTCATTTGTCCATACCAAGCTCCCCAAACAAAGAACTGCATGAACATCATCAAAGAAAGCTGAATGTTGATTTTAGATTTCATAAGCAAGATTATCCTTCAAGATAGTGAAAAAACTATTTTTTATCCCCTTTGTAAAGACATACTTCCTTCAATCCGCATTGGCTGCACTTGGGACTTCTTGCCAGGCAGGTATACCTTCCATGCAGGATCAACCAATGATGTGCTTTGTGAATCAGTTCATCTGGAATATTTTTTACCAATTGCTTTTCAGTTGCAAGCGGCGTTTTGGCATTTTTTGTGAGTCCCAAGCGAGCTGAAACCCTGAACACATGGGTATCTACCGCCATATTCGGTTGTTGGTCAATCACCGATGTGATGACATTGGCAGTTTTTCTGCCCACACCCGGCAACAATACGAGTTCATCAACTGTCATCGGAACCTCCCCATTGAATTTTTCTAACAGCATCTTGGCCATGCCTATCAGGTGCTTTGTTTTATTGTTGGGATATGATATGCTTTTGATGAGGGGAAACAATGTATCAAAATCAGTTTCCGCCAATGCTGCTGGATCAGGAAATTGCTGAAACAACCTGGGTGTTGTCAAATTCACCCGCTTGTCAGTACACTGCGCAGATAAAATCACAGCAACCAAGAGCTGAAATGGATTGTCATAGATCAGTTCCGTTTCTGCTTCCGGAATCTGTTTGCTGAAATAATCAATGATGAATTGGTAACGCTCCTTTAGCCTCATATGAATCGGCAAGAAAGTTACAACGAAAATGATTTAAGTGGTTGACAGGTGGCCCTTCTGTGCATAAAGCATGATCCTGTCCAATGAAATCTGTGAGGGCGCATATTGCACGGTTGATAAATTATCCAAAGATTTTATATAGGTGTGGTAGATCTGCATTAGATATGGATTGTCTTTTAAAAAGTGTTCGTAGCTGGCCTCTTCCTCTTGAGAAAGTTCATGATAAAAAAACCTAAGCATTTCACGAATCATTACCTCGTTCATAATCAATCTTTTAGGAATTCCTTTTCAAGGGGTGTTCAAGACAATAACGAAGAAGGGCTCAACAATATTGTGTGAAAGATAAAGATCATTGCTCTTTGATCAGGTAGAGATCTTCATTGTCCTTTTTCATCAGATATTGCTCTCTGGCAACCTTCTCTTTCCAGGATGGATTTGCCTTCATCATCTCTACGTCGTTGCGTGTTTTTTCAATTTCCCCCTGGTAGTATTTTTTCTTTTGCTTTAAGGCATTCAACTCTGTCCTGTATTGCATATGAAGGAAAAGATTGTTATGGTCGAAGAAAAGCATCCAAACGAGAAAGGATACCGAGACAATGATGTACTTGTTCTTGAAAAACTTGATAATTTTCATAACAGCAAAACAAAATTAGGAAAATTACTGCTGGCTAGGTACGATGAAGTTAACTTTGTGCATGCACCTCCATCAGCTGGTGCAGCAAACATGGAAAAATCAAATTTTGTAGATCAGATAAGGGTGTTTTGCAAAAGCGGACACGGCGGAGCGGGAAGCAAGCATTTTATGCGTACCAAATTCAATCCACAGGCGGGTCCGGATGGAGGCGACGGAGGAAGAGGAGGACATATCATCCTCAGAGGAAACAAGAACCTATGGACACTCCTGCATCTTCGTTATTATAAAAATGTGGTTGCAGAAAACGGTCAAGGTGGAAATAAAAACAACATGACGGGTAAAGATGGCAGGGACATCTTCATCGAAGTTCCCCTCGGAACTGTTGCAGTGGACGAAGAGACAGGGAACAAAGAAATTGAAATACTGGAAGACGGCCAAGAGTTTGTATGGGTAAAAGGAGGAAGAGGCGGATTGGGCAATAAAAATTTTGCCACCGCAACACGACAAGCCCCTGAATATGCACAACCCGGCGAGCCAGGGGTAGAAGGTTGGAAAATACTAGAACTAAAGGTATTGGCTGATGTTGGATTGGTGGGCTTTCCCAACGCAGGTAAATCAACATTGTTGTCCAGCATCACTGCTGCAAAACCAAAAATTGCTGATTACGCATTCACCACCCTGACTCCCCAACTGGGCATGGTAGAATACAGAGATGGAAGATCCTTTTGCATAGCTGATCTTCCGGGAATCATCGAAGGAGCAGCAGAAGGCAAGGGACTTGGACACCGGTTTCTGAGACATATCGAACGAAATCCCATTTTGCTCTTTCTCATCCCTGCCGATAGCAAAAACCACAAAGAAGAGTGGAACATCTTACTGAACGAACTCGAACAATACAATCCGGAATTGCTTGATAAAAAATTCATCATCGCCATCAGCAAAAGCGATATGCTGGATGATGAACTGAAACAAGCCATCAACAAAGAACTTCCATCCAATATCCCGCATGTATTTATTTCTTCGGTTTCCAATACGGGTTTACAAGAATTGAAAGACCTGCTCTGGAAAACCCTGAATCAGCAAGAAGGGATATGATCAAAAAAATGCTTCAGCAACTTGCCATCTTAATACAATTGGGAAGAGCGTTCTTCCCAAGTATTTTGCTGATCTCGCTTGTCTATATCTTTTTCACAGATTTCGTTCAGGGGAAAGATATTATCATCACTGGGCTGCAGTCCAAACAAACTGGATTTTTTTTCCTGATCGCATTGCTTTTTTGGGTATTGATTACATGGTATACCTCCAGATTGCTGGCATACAACCACGATAGACTTTTTCGGGTAGCAAAAAAAGAACTCTACCATTCCCCCAGGCTGCTGGGATATTTTTGCTTCACTGTTGTTTTCATGGCATTGACCTCATTGCAACCAAGATATGATCAATTATACATTCATGCACTTATCCTTGCGTTGAACTTCACCCTTTATTTGCTGCTGCACAGAAGCATCGTACAATTCAACAATGCATCGAATCCCGATTTGTTGCAAAAGATCAGAATGATTACCTGGATGATTTTCATTGGCAGCATTGCATGCATGGTATATGTCAATTCCCTCGCTACATACATAAGCTTTTTGCCCATCCTACAATCGGGATACCTATACTTGGTGATCACCAGAAGAAAAATCAGTGTGGCGCATGCAAAAGAAAAAAACACAGACCCTGATCACCTAATTGAAAAAGCAAGAAAACAATACAAACGCTTGATCATTTGGATTTTTACAGATCCAACCAGACAAAAAGATACACTGAACAAAGAATTGACCATGCAAACAGAAAAAAATATTTTTCTCCTGTTCATGGTTTTTTCATTCCTGGCCTTTCTGATATACTTGAATTTTATTTTTGATATTTCATTTGCCAGATTTGTAAGCCCACTGCCTATCATTTTGATTTCATTTGCAGTGCTCCTGGGCGCTGGGAACATGCTTTCACTCTTGTCCATCAAGCTGCAAATCAACTTTCACTTCCTCTTTATCCTCTCACTGGTCATTGCAGGCTATTTTGTGGAAACGCACCATGTCTCCATTCAAAAGATGGATGGCGCAACAACTGACTTTAGCCAACGTCCGAAGCTGAGAGAAAAATTCAATGATTGGTTTAAGAACAATTACCAGACTTCCATAATGAATCCTGCAAAAGAAATGCCGGTTTATTTTGTCATTGCAGATGGAGGAGCATCCAGGTCGGCCTACTGGACTGCATCGGTTCTGTCAACACTGGAAGAAAATTCGAATGGAAAATTCTCCAAACATTTGTTCTGCCTCTCTGGAGCATCAGGTGGAAGTTTTGGAAACATGGCATTTTATGGAAGCATGCGCCAAAAAGACTCCAACCGACTTGCAGGTTTACAATCTTACCTGTCAACTGATTTCCTGAGTTTTCCATTGGCCAGGCTATTGGGACCAGATTTGGTGATTCCATTTATACCCGGGCTGACATCAGCTGACCGAGCCAAGGCGTTGGAAATATCAATGGAGCAAACAAGCAACCATGATTCAATCAGTGCTTTTATGCAAAAGGATCTATCTGCCATCATGCATGCTGAAGGCTCCTCTTTCAGTCCAGTTATTGCTGTCAACACGACCAGGATGCAGGATGGAACTCCAGGCTATGTAAGCAATATTGAGTTAAACAGTGAAATATCAGGAAAAAGAATCGACGTACTTAAACTGCTAGATAAGAAAGAAACCATGAATCTTTCTACAGCGGTTGTATTGGGTGCACGGTTCCCCTATTTCAGTCCAGCAGGCAGAATCAAAAATCAATATTTTGTTGATGGCGGATATTTCGACAACTCAGGTGGAGGAATAGTGCATGAGATGATATTGGACCTGCATGCAATGATGGAGGATACCTTGCGATTGCACCCTGATCATCCCTATAAGCAGATTCGATTTCATGTTATCCATATCAGCAACCAGGCAGATGGGAAAGATAAAATCAGTAAAACGCATCCATTGGTAAATGATCTTGCAGCTCCAATCAAAACCATCTTGGGATCCTATGAAAGTCAGACCGACTTCAATAATATTCGATTGAGCTTATACTTGTCAGAACTCAACAAGACTGATTCAACTTTCCACGCCATCAACTTATACAAAAAGGGAGAAACAGATTTTTTTCCAATGAACTGGTCCGTATCTGCGAAATCACTCGATAAAATGAACCAGCGTCTTAAAAACAATGACGACTTGAAAGAGTTGACAAGAAAAATTATCAGTCACTAAATCAGCTCCCAGCTCATTCCTCCGTCTTTCTCATCCTTCAACTGAATTCCTGCTGCCAGCAATTGATCCCTGATTTTATCGGAGGTTGCAAAATCTTTTCTGGAACGGGCATCCCTTCTGATTTCACCAATCAGCTGAAGAGCAGCAGAAAGTTTATCATCGTCCCGCTTGGATTCATCAGTGAGTCCAAATATATCAATCAGATAAACATTGAATTTCACTTGCATCAGCTGCAATGAAGTGGATGAAAGCGATGTTGCTTGAATTTTTCCATCTTTGATGGAATTGATGATGGGAACCAACTCAAACAACCCAGCCATCACCTTGGCCGTATTCAAATCATCGTTCATATCTGATTCAAGTCCATTGAGTATTTCGCCGACCCTGGCGTCCAAATCCTTATCCACTGCATCATGGTTGTATTGTGAGAAATCTATTTTTCGGAAATAGGAAAATGCCTCCCAGATCCTTTTTAACCCTTTCTCTGCAGCTTGCAAAGCTTCATTGCTGAAGTCAAGCGTGCTTCTGTAATGTGTTTGCAAAATAAAGAAGCGGACAGTCATTGGAGAATACCCTTGCGTCAGTATTTCATGATTGCCTGAAAAGAGTTCACTCAGCTTGATCACATTGTTGTAACTCTTTCCCATCTTCTTGCCATTGATGGTAATCATGTTGTTGTGCAGCCAGTACCTGGCAGGAATTTTGTGATTGCACACAGCACTTTGTGCAATCTCACACTCATGGTGCGGAAACTGCAAGTCCATTCCACCACCATGTATATCAAATTCTTCACCCAGGTATTTGGTGCTCATGGCAGAACACTCAATATGCCAGCCGGGGAATCCAACGCCCCATGGACTCTGCCAGCGCATGATATGTTCCGGTGCTGCATTTTTCCAAAGAGCAAAATCAATTTTATTTCTTTTTTCATCCTGTGACTCCAAAGCACGGGTTGTTTCCAATTGTTCATCCAATACCCTGCCGCTCAAGATGCCATACTGCATTCCCTTTGCTCCAAAATCTTTGTGGTACTTTTCTACGTCAAAATATACAGATCCGTTGACTACATATGCATACCCATCTTGTATGATTTTTTCAATCATGACAATTTGCTCAACAATGTGA
>SXYR01000069.1 GCA_005788265.1 Bacteroidota bacterium
GGATACTCCCTCAGGTTTAATATACGTAAACAGTCCAAACCTTCCGAGCGTCCACTGATACAATCCCAATACAAGAGTGATATGTGCTGATATCATGGTAAACAACCAAATCTTCTTGTCACCTGCAGTGAAAGTTTTATTGGACTTCATTCCGCTGTATGATTTTAAAACCGATAAAAGCAACAGCACCAGTATAACCCAGCGCAACAAATTATGCAAATGCAACAAACCTGTTTCCATAAACTGATCATTATTTGACCAAATGTAAAACAACCTGTTCAATTTTGATCAAGCTTTCTGAGTAACTTGCAGCATGCCTCCTCTCTCTTTTCAGATTGATAAAAAGGACCCTCATTCTAATGCCAGGACTGGCACCATCGCAACAGATCATGGCACCATTGAAACCCCCATTTTCATGCCGGTTGGAACTGCAGGGACCGTGAAAGCAGTTACCCAACAGCAACTTCATGAAAATATAAAAGCAGAAATCATTCTGGGCAATACCTATCATCTCTACTTGCGACCTGGATTGGAAGCATTGCAATCAGCCGGAGGATTGCATCAATTCAATGGTTGGGAAAAACCAATTCTTACCGACAGTGGCGGATACCAGGTTTTCTCTCTCGCAGCCAACAGAAAAATCGACGAAGAGGGAGTGGTTTTTCAAAGTCATATTGATGGATCGAAGCATTTGTTCACTCCAGAAAAAGCAATGGACATCCAACGTGTAATTGGAGGAGACATCATCATGGCATTCGATGAATGTCCTCCCTATCCAAGCGAATATACATATGTAAAAAAATCGATGGAACTCACACACCGATGGCTGGATCGCTGTTTCAATCGGTTCAGTGAAACTGAGGGACACTATGGATACGATCAAAATCTTTTCCCCATTGCACAAGGAGGAACAGAAAAAGATCTAAGAAAAGCATCCTGCGAATACATTGCATCCAAACATGCTGTTGGAAATGCAATTGGGGGATTGAGCGTTGGAGAGCCCACGCATTTAATTTACGAAATGTGTGCGTGGTCTTGTGAACACCTGCCAGAAAACAAACCCAGGTACCTGATGGGGGTTGGTACTCCGCAGGATTTACTGGAATGTATTTCGTATGGCGTGGACATGTTTGATTGTGTGATGCCAACCAGAAATGGAAGAAATGCTATGCTCTTCACCTCCGAAGGAATCATCAACATAGACAATAAAAAATGGGAGTTTGATCACACCTGCATCGATCCTGTGCTGGATAACAATGTTTCAAACTTTTACTCCAAATCCTATTTGAGACACCTGGTCAAAAGCAAAGAGATATTAGGACTGACCATTGCGAGTATTCAAAATTTGGCATTTTATCTATGGCTTGTCAAAGAAGCAAGAAATCAAATCAATGCTGGTAGTTTTTCAAGTTGGAAAAAAAGTATTTTACCTGTTATTACAAGACGCTTATAATTTCTCTTTTCATTAAATTCACAAAAAGAATTCTGAAATGAAAATATCTTACACCATTGTCTTTTTTCTTACCATTCTTTTCACCCCAGCGCTTTCACAAGACAAAGATCTTTTTGAAAAGCAATTATTCATTTCAGGTGAAGACACCCTCCCATGCAGAATTCTGACTCCGATCAACTTTGATGCAACCAAAAAATATCCACTACTGATCTTTTTACATGGAGCAGGAGAAAGAGGAAATGACAATGAAGCCCAACTGACATGGGGAGCAGATTTATTTCTTGATTCATTGAATCGAGTAAAATTTCCTGCCATTGTAATTTTCCCTCAATGCCCCCCAAACGATAAATGGTCCGAATACAATAAGAATGCTCTCAATGACAGCACCGGGTATGCATTTTCTGATGCTGCTGCCATCAGAAAACCTCTCAAACTCTTAAGTGATTTTATTGATACCCTGCTACAATCAAATCAAATTGATAAAAAAAGAGTGTACATCGGAGGTTTGTCAATGGGTGGATTTGGAACACTGGAATTGTTATGGAGGAGACCTCAAACATTTGCAGCTGCATTTCCCATATGCGGAGCAACCAATCCGAATAAACTAAAAGACTATCGAAAAAATCTTCCGATTTGGATTTTTCATGGTGATAAAGATGCAGTCATCAATGTTTCCAACAGCAGGCTGATATACGGCATCCTCAAAAAAACAAATCCCAACGCAAAATATTCCGAGTATGCAGGTGTGAACCACGACAGCTGGAAGAGTGCTTTCGCAGAACCGAATCTCCTCCAATGGCTGTTTGCTCAGAAATTGAACACAGGAAAATAATTTACTTGAGATCGATGATCAATCCGAATTGGTAATTTCTACTGGGGGCTGGATTGTAGAACCTGTTTCCAAAGGCATTGATATCGAATCCCAATGAATAGTTTTCATTTCCGATATTGTCCATCAGCAGAAACAGCTCAATCGGTCTTGTATGACCTGACCTCCATCCTATCTTTGATTGCCAGAGCCTGTAGGGATTGCTGAAAAATGTGTTCGCATCATTCAAAGGCATTTTACCCACATAATTGAATTGTACGTTCCAATAAAAATGCGCTGTTAGATCCATCGCCAAACTCGATACGATGACATTATCAGCAATTCCTGTCAATTGATTGCCCGCAAAGCTGGTTTGGTTGTTTTTATAGTTCACGAAACGAAAATCATTGAGTGTGATGGCCTGCGACCACTTGAGTGATTTGAAAAATTTTTGCCGTGGCAAGTTCACCAGGTTGTATTGATACTCTATTTCAATGCCCTTTTGTTGGACATCTCCTTCGTTTACAAAATATTCTGCTCCAATGTTATTAACCCTGCGCACAATAGCATCTCGTAAATCAAATTGAAATAAAGCGGCCTGCATGTAAAGTTTATTCCTCCATGCTGAGAGCTTTATGCCAATCTCCTTGCTCCAGCCATACTCTGCTTGGAGTCCGGAATAAACGCCGCCTGCTGATGGTCGTATTTCAGCAATAGATGGAGAGGAGTACCCCTTTGACAATTGACCATACAAAGAAATTCCTGCTCCAGGAGCCGCCAGCAATGCAATCCTCGGTAAAAGCTGTCTGTTGAAATCCAATTTTTTTATTCCATTGGCAGGGGCGCCTGTGGTTCTTTGAATGGAATAAAAAAATCGATTGATGCTCAACCCTGATTGGATTTGTAAAAACCGCAATGGTTGGATGTTCAATTGTGTAAATGCAAATTGTTGCCTTGCAATGACTTCGTCCGATACCTTGTTTCCATCTGGTGCACCTTTGATATTTCCACTGCTGTCTATGGCATACTCTCCTCTCTGTATTTCAAATCCGCTTACCCACTGTACGGGTATTGGCAAATTGTTTTCGTATACAATCTTTGAACGAAATCCAAGATTGAATTCTCTTCGCTTTTCATAATTGGTGATGAAAGGATTCTTGAACTGTGTCAATCCATTTGTCACCGAACCTACAGTCTTCCATCTTGAATTGATTTTATAGGTATTTGAAAAACCAATGAATGCTGATTTATTGTATATGGCAGTTTTTTGATCAACTACAGAAGGCAATGTGGCAGTGGCAGGTCTGGATTGACGGGGATCTGCATTGAACTGCGCAAAAGTTAGCCCGCCTGGCGTTTGGTAAAAAAGATCTGAGTAGAACAACATGAAATCAGTAGATATCTGCTCATTGCTCTTGATGCGCATATTCAACTGAACATTGTCTTTACGCATTTTGCTCTGCACCCTGAATCCATTTGATTGAAAATGCCCCTGTCCAACATTCAACTGAATATTTTTTGACTGATGCTGATATTGAAGTGATTGATTGAGTGTTCCAAAACTTCCACCCAACAATCTCAATTTCAGATCATTGCTGTCTTTCAATGCACCGAATCCATTCAATAAAACTGCACCTCCGGTACCTGCGCCGTATACACTCCCAGCGGGACCCTTGATCAATTCAAGTCCGTTGATCGAATGTATATCCAACAAATTCATGTAGGTATTTCCGCCTGCATCTGTTAAAATAAAATCGTCGTAATAGACTTTTACATTTCTGATTCCAAAAGGAGATCTCAACAAGCTGCCCCTGATTGACAATCGGTAACTGCCTGGCGATCTTTCTTCCATCCTGACACCACTGGATGTATTGAGCGCTGGCAGCATGGAGAATGCCGAGGATGCATTCAGTGTTGCCTTACTTAACAAGCTGATGGAAGCTGGTGTATTGATAAGGGATTTATTAGATTCAAAACCCTTGACAACTACTTCATTCAAGGATGCAGTATCAACTTTTTCCTGGGAGACAGTGTTGAGAGATAAAATGATTGAAAAGAGGAATGATATTCTTTTCAAGGTTGTCATCTACTTTTGGATATACATCACTTCTTTGATCAACTTCACAGTTCTTGCAACATCTGGAAGATATGCAGCAACCAAATTTGGTGCGTAGTGCATGGGTGCATCAGCAGCCGTGATTCTTCTGATCGGCGCATCCAAATAATCAAAACCTTCTTTTTGAATTTTGTAGGTAATTTCTGATGACACAGAAGCGAACGGCCATTGCTCTTCAACAATGACAAGTCGGTTTGTTTTTTTCACACTTTCCAAAATGGTCATCCAATCAAGTGGGCGAATGGTTCTAAGATCTATCACTTCGGCACTGATGCCTTCTTTTTCAAGCTCTTCGGCAGCACCCAATGCCACCTTCATCATTTTACTGAAGGATACAATGGTAACATCCCTTCCGGCTCTTTTGATATCTGCTTTGCCAATCGGAATCAAATATTCTTCTTCAGGAACCTTCCCTTTTTCACCATACATCACTTCACTCTCCATGAAAATAACCGGGTCATTGTCACGGATTGCACTTTTCAACAATCCTTTTCCGTCGTATGGATTTGAAACGGATATAACTTTTAATCCAGGAATATTGGCATATAAACTTTCAAATGCAGTTGAGTGTTGTGCACCCAATTGTCCGGCCGATCCATTTGGACCACGAAATACAATCGGACAACCAACCTGGCCACCACTCATGGCCAACATTTTAGATGCGGTGTTTAAAATTTGATCAAGAGGCAATACGGCAAAGTTCCATGTCATGAATTCTACAATTGGCCTCAACCCATTTTGAGCTGCACCTACTGCAACAGCTGTAAAACCCAATTCAGCGATGGGGGTATCAATCACACGCTTTGGACCGAATTCATCCAGCATACCCTGACTGACTTTGTATGCGCCATTGTATTCTGCAACTTCTTCACCCATCAGGAATACCCTCTCATCTCTTCTCATTTCTTCCTGCATGGCTTCCCTGAGTGCTTCGCGAAACGCAATGATTCTTGACATAAAATCTGTTTAAAAGAGTTGCAAAAATATTGCAGAATGGGGACATCTGCAAATTTGAGAAGTCCGCCTCTTATTGCCGCTATTTTTGATACAAAATCGCTGCTGCGTGTGGATGCAATGCAATTTCACCGTTGACGGTTGATCCATTACCGGAGACTTGGTTGTTCCATACAAAAGCCGACCAGTTGCCTTCGGGAACTTTTGCTTTTTGCTCCTTGGCACTTCCATTGAACACAACAAAAATCTTACTCCATTCATCGCCTGCTTCTTTCCCATTTATCGCATATCCAATGAGTCCGTTTTCCGCCTGTTCAAAATCAATCAATGCAGCGATTTCTTTTTGGGTGGTCAATCGGAATGCTGGATGGTCTTTGCGCATGGAAATAAGTGACCTGACATATTGATATACGTCAAAATTGTCTGCCTTGTCAAACCAATTGATTTTATTGATTTCATCGGATGAATTGAAAGAGTTTTCCACCCCTTTTTTTGAACGTAAAAATTCTGTTCCTGCATGTAAGAATGGAATTCCCTGGGAGGTCAACACAATGGTCAATGCGAGTTTTTGCATTTCTTTTCTGGCAAGCATTGTATCACTTGCATTTGAGATGGCAAGTTTGTCCCATAATATATTATTGTCGTGGCAATCGACATAACTGATGACCTGTGATGGATTTTTAGCATAGGGCCCTTTTGAATAATTGACCTTGGAATATTCTATTTGAGGATGCTGACAGGCAGCGGTGATGCCGAATTTGATTGACTCCTCCATACCAGCCTTCCCAGTTGCGAATCCGCGGTCCAATTGCTCAAATACACTTCCTTTGATGGCATCCCTAAGATCATCGCTGAATACCGCAATATTGGAAAGTTGGTATGCATTCTTTTTCAATGCCCTCAAGGAATCTGGCAAA
>SXYR01000070.1 GCA_005788265.1 Bacteroidota bacterium
GCGCAAAGATACATTTTTGAATGATGCTGAAACCTATCTAGCTAGGCATGGCCATACATCCTGGCAACTTCCAAAACGATGCTTTCCATTTCAGCATCTGGACCCTTTGGATCGTAATCCTGCTTGAGGCTGCTGCCAAAAACCCAGGCAACGGTTTGCCAGAACCTTGCGGTAAATCCACCGCGGTATTCTTTGATGAGATCGTAACAATTATTATGGGTTTCCCGGTTGATCAGCTTCATGAGAATTTTCCCCTGGTATACTGACAGAGCAGTAAGCGGTTCGGTGAATTCTTTTTTCAATTCCTTTTCGCGTGTACTTAAGTATTTTTTTCGCTGTTGTACGTCCTGAATTTTGTCTAAATTTTTTACAACATCATTGATGATGTAGCTTGCTTTTTTTGCATAGGGATAAGTAACATATACTGCATTGCGCAGGCGGGTCCACTTCTTTAAATATGCCCGCTGCTCATCGGTCATTTTCCCAAATACATTTACCTGGTCCATAACTTTGTAAGTCATGGTATCCCCTTCGTAAATGATATAGGGCACCCACAATGTGTCGTTTTGCCCTGATTTCCATTGGGCATTTGCACTGGTCACAATGCCAATCAACAATATGATCAACAACTTACGCATGTATACTAAACTACGTATAATTTGGATTTCAGCCTATTCCACATGCTTAACAAAAATCCGAATACCATGATGATGGTACCCAGCCATAATAGATTGATCCAAGGGAAACGGTATGCCTTGAGTGTGATATAACGCATCACTGCATTAGATTCCTTCACCCCCAATTTTACTCCCTGGGCATTTCTCTCCAAAGCAAAAATCAGGTTCTGTTCCATAATGGTATCCGTCTTCACTGAACTTCCTCCATCCTTCACAAAAAAAGCAGGTGTTGAACTAAACTTTCTACCATCCTTTGCATACACACTCAACTCAGACAACCAAGCGCTGTCAACCACTGGCAAATCTTTGTTGTCGTTTTTATTCGCAGTGAGCAATCGATCAACCACAACAAAACCATTCGAATAGAAAACGGTATCTCCTGCACTCACTTTTTGGTAACTGAATGCTGCCGTGTCTTTGATATTGTCCGGATTCAACCATGAAGTGATGTAAACAAATACATCATTCGACAAATAATGTCTGGCGCCGGGATTGGAAGAGAGATTTGTTCCTTCCCCTGACTTCATCAAGAAAGCATTGGGACGTACATCGAATTCCTCCACGATGTTATTGTCGGCAGTATCGGTTTTGAGAAACTTGATTTTGAAATAAACCCTGTCATCTTTTTCAACTGCTGAATCACCTAGATACGTAACGGTATACTTTCCCATTGGGGTAGGCACATTGTATATAAGCGTGACATTTTCACGTGGATCTTCATCCTTGCCCTTTGCATCTTTGAGTCCGGCTACGGCAATTCCTGTGCGGTTCTCTGATATCAATTCTTTTTTGGAGGATGATATCAAAATACCTACGAGCATCATGCCAAATCCAACGTGTGCAATGGAAGAGCCAGCTGCTTTCATTTTCCACTTGATCACGGCAGCCAGATAATGGAAGTTGGCAATGACGGAATATACAGATGAGAAGAGCGCCAGATGTATGGCCGCCAGGTATCCAATTCCGTATTTGTCGTAATCAATATTTCCAAAAAAGCCAATGCTGAATGAGACAATCAATGTGAGCAGCGTTGGAATCCACAGCTTTGACCAAATGTATTTTCTTGTCGTATTCTTGTACTTGAAATACTGTGTCATCGCAGTAAGAACTCCAAGAATGATGGCAACCAATACCATGATGCGGTTGTAAACAAACTCAACATCTTCCCCGATTGCCCATTTTGTTCCAAACAGCTTATTGAAGAAAGGAAGTGAAGTAAGTATGATGATGTACAATCCTGCAATGAACAACAACAAAGAACCAACGAACATCCAAAATTCACGGCTGTCTAAATTCTCTTCTTTCAGTTCAACAGGAATATTTTTTTTATCCTTCCAATAAAAAATTATTGGAGCGAATAAAAATACCAGCATCATTACAATTAAGTGCCAATAGAGTGTACTTCCTTCTCCAGTGAAGGAGTGAACCGATGTGTCTCCCAATACGCCTGTTCTGGTAAGAAATGTTGAATAGAGAACAAGCAAATAGGAGGCAATGATAAAAACATAACTCGCCTTCAATGAATGCCCGGTACTCTGAAAAATCAACAATGTATGAATGCCAGCAACCAAGAGCAACCAGGGAACCATTGAAGCATTCTCCACAGGATCCCATGCCCAGTAACCTCCAAAGGTGAGTGATTCATATGCCCATGCTGCACCCATCATGATGCCAAGTCCAAGGATACCTGCACAAAACAGCGCCCATGGCATCGCCGGACGAACCCATCCCTTGTGATCCTTTTTCCAGAGTCCGGCTACTGCATATGCATAAGGAACAACAGCAGATGAAAATCCAAGGAACAATATAGGCGGATGAATGACCATCCAATAATTCTGAAGCAATACATTCAATCCATTTCCATCCGTCAGGTATTTGGAGAGATAATCAGGATCCTGAAAAATCGGTGCATCAGGAAATTCATTGCGCATCAATACAAATGGATTCGATCCGATGCGTAAATCGAAAAAGTAAATCCCAATTAAAAAGCTTGCAAGGAAAATCTGCAACAGACTGATAACAGTCATCACCGGAGCTTCCCATTTTTTTGAAAACTTCAGTAGCACCAATCCTATCACTGCATTCCAAAATCCCCAGAGCATGAAGCTTCCTTCTTGTCCTTCCCAGAAACAACTCAGCAAATACTGCACATCCAAACTCCTTTTAGAATGTTGATGGGCATACTTGTATTCAAAAAAGTGATTGTAGATGATGAGATATAAAGTGACAAAAACTGCCAAAATAGAAATGGCATTGATGACAAATGCGGCACGAGAAAGGGATTTCCATGGCTTTTCATCCAATGTATCTGCTGAACGGGTTGTTTTGTAGTAGGAGAAAAACGCAACCAGGGCAGCAGCAAAAGCAAGCAATGTGAAAAAAGTACCGATCTGCCCGATCAGCAAATGCTCATCCGTAAATTTAATCATAATTGATTTGACTTTTCGTCCTTGTACTTAGAGGGACATTTAAGCACGATTTCTTTGCATTCGAATCTGCCATTTTGCATGGCACCTTTCATCACCACCCTGCTGCTTTTTTCAAAATCAGTCGGCTTGGCATTTTTATATACCACTTCCGCAAAAGCACCGAGTGAATCAACAGCGGTGAATGCCAAATAATTGGGATCCTTGATTGGATCATACACAATGGGCTTTGTCGTATCCACCTTTGCAATGATATGTACGAACTTTCCCTCTTTTCGCTGAGCAGATTCAATGGAATCATAGGTGCTCATGTCACCCATCAAACTGATCAACGCAGCAATGGCAAGCGCCACCAAAACGAGTCCAACGATTTGTATTTTTTTCATAGCAGTATGATCCGCAAAATTACGCCAAATTAATCCTCAAAATCGTTGTGCGAGACTTTAGTTTTTTATTAACTTGCGATCCCAAATTCACCCAGATCAAATGATCGCAGACCTATCCAGATTCGACCCCAATGGGGTAAGCGTGGCCAACAACAACGTATTCGGACTGCCTTTTACAGAAGACAATGCATCCCTGATCATCATTCCCGTCCCCTGGGAAGTGACAGTAAGTTTCAAATCTGGCACCGCAAGGTCTCCTGAGCATATTTTAGAGGCAAGTTTGCAAGTTGATCTCTACGACAGCCAGTTTCAGAACAGCTGGAAAAAAGGTGTTTTCATGAAACCGGTTGACAAAAAAATCCTTCTCAAAAATGATTACCTGAGAAAGGAAAATGAACTCTACCTCCACTTCATCAATTCTGGCGAAAAGATCGAAACCAACAAGTTCATGTGCAGAACACTCAAAGAAGTGAATGAGGGCTGTGCGTTTATGAACAATTGGGTCTATGAGCAAACAGCAGCACAGATCAGCAAGGGTAAAAAAGTTGGATTGTTGGGCGGAGACCACAGTTTGGCCTATGGCATGATCAAAGCCCTCTCTGAAAAAGTAGATGATTTTGGAATTCTTCAAATTGATGCCCATTGCGACTTGCGGAAATCATATGAGGGATTGGATTTCTCACACGGATCCATCATGTACAATTTATTGAATGATTTCCCTCAAGTGAAGCGACTCATCCAATTGGGCATACGTGATTATTGTGAGTCAGAATGGAAATACATTTGCGAAAGCGATAGAAGAATAGCTACGTATTTCGAAAAAGAAATCAAAGAAAGACAGTTCGAAGGTGAAACCTGGGCGCATATCAGTGATGAAATCATCGAACAACTTCCCCAGAAAGTATATATCAGCTATGATGTAGACGGACTCGATCCAAAACTCTGTCCGCATACAGGAACCCCGGTTCCTGGTGGATTCGAATTGGAACAGCTCAGCTTTTTATTTAAAAAAATTCTCAACAGTGGCAGAGAAATCATCGGATTCGATCTCAGCGAAACAGGTGTAAGCAAGGATGGGTGGGATGAGAACGTTGGTGCCAGGGTTTTGTTCAAGTTATGTAACTTGATGCTGAGCCAAAATTAATCAAATGCCAAAAGCCAAGGTACATGACTATGTTGTGGTGCTTAAAAACAACAACAAATCAGTCATTGAGAAAACCGGATGGATGCTTTCATTCATGTCATTGCTGCCCATCAGTATCATGATATACCAAGCTCCTGGATCGTTTCTAAGTTATTTACTGCTCTTAGTGGTTGCCATGTTGATGGTCAGTCTTTACATGGACAAAAGAAAGAAAAAACATATTCAGTTCCTTTCACTGCTCATTTGTATTGGGATAGGCCTGATTTCTGTTTCCGGTAATTTATTGCTCGGTATCCTCTATGTGATCGCAGGAATCAGTGAAAGATTTTTATCATCAAACATTGAAATCGGATTTTCAGATCAGCAGATCGTTCGCAAAGGCATTACCACCAAAACATATGCTTGGAGTGAACTCAATAACGTAATGATCAAAGATGATTTGCTAACGATGGACTTCAAAAACAACACCCTTCTTCAAGCATATACAGACGATCAAGAAGATGAAGAGTATGATGTGGAGGATGAGGAGTTTAATGAATACTGCAGGAGGAAGTTGTTGATGATGTAGTTGTTGTAGTGGTTGTAATTGTTGTAATTGTTTAAGTTGTTATTTAAGAAAATAAACGAAGTTGTGCACAATTTGATTTCAAACCATTACAACCACTACAACAACTACAACGATTACAACCTATTGCGCTAGATCCATCTCAAAATCCCCTCTAATCCTCTCCATCGGTGGATTGAAATAACCAAATTTTAAATCAGGGAATTCATCACGCAGCAATTGCATCATATGTCTGATGCCGATTTTCTCCGATTCCTCTACAATGCCCATTCTTCCGAGATACCAATCAGGATCAATATTGAAATTTCTCCATTGAATCATTTTCAAATTGGTCTCTTTGATCAGGTTTCTGAGTGCCTCATATTCAGCAGCAGTGTCAGTCATTCCAGGAAATACGAAGTAGTTGATGGAACTCCAGCCACCAAACCCATTGACCACTTTTAGACTTTCAATGATGTCTTCAAAATGATAATTATTGGGGCGATAA
>SXYR01000071.1 GCA_005788265.1 Bacteroidota bacterium
TTGTACAAAGGCATCATGGATGGTCAATCGACGGGGGTATTCAATGGAAAAATCTTTGTGCGCAAGGATGCACAAAAAACAAATGCATATCAATCCAACAAAAATATTTTGATTGGTGATCAAGCCTCTGCCAATACAAAGCCACAACTTGAAATTTTTGCTGACGACGTAAAATGCTCGCATGGTTGCACCATCGGTAAATTAGACGAAGACGCACTTTTCTACTTGAGAGCAAGAGGCATTGCTGAAAAAAATGCGAAAGCACTGTTGCTGCATGCATTTGCTAGTGACATCCTCGGACAGATTGAAAATGAAGCCATCAGGATTCATGTGGAGCAGCTCATTTCAGAGAGATTATCTTTTGAAGCATAACATCATGGCATCTACTTTACCATATGATGTACAAGCAATCAGGACTGAGTTCCCCATTCTTCAAAGAACGGTGAAAGGAAAGCCCCTTGTGTATTTCGACAATGCCGCAACCGCTCAAAAGCCAAAACAGGTAATTGATGCCATTACCCACTACTATTCGCATTACAACGCAAATATTCACCGCGGACTGCATACACTCGCGGATGAGGCCACTGCAGCCTTTGAAGCATCTCGTTCAGCAGTTCAAACTTTTATCCAAGCAAAGCACCACGAAGAAATTATTTTCACCAAGGGCACAACTGAAAGCATCAATCTTGTTGCGCTTGCATGGGGAAATGCATTTTTGAATTCGGGTGATGAAATCATCATCAGCACATTAGAGCATCACGCCAATATTGTTCCCTGGCAGATGATAGCAGAAAAAAAAGACGTGGTCATCAAAGTAATTCCCATTGACGCAGATGGCAGGCTGGACATGGAAGCATTTAAAAAAATGCTGTCTCCCAAAACAAAGATGGTGTCGGTTGTTCATGCGTCCAATGCATTGGGCGTGGTCAATCCTGTAGAAGACATCATCGAATTGGCTCATCAGCATGGGTCGTTGGTGATGGTTGATGGCGCACAGTCTGCAGTCCACCTTGACATCGATGTACAAAAGCTGGATTGTGATTTTTTTGTCTTCTCCGGACACAAAATATATGGACCAACAGGTGTTGGCGTATTGTATGGGAAAAAACACTTGCTAGAATCGATGCCGCCCTTTTTGGGTGGTGGAGAAATGATCAAAGAAGTGACCTTTGAGAAAACCACTTACAATGAACTTCCTTTCAAATTTGAAGCAGGCACTCCCAATATTGCTGACGTCATAGCTATCCATCCTGCCATCGAATTCATCAACAGAATAGGAAAAGCTGCGGTCCGCAAACATGAGGCTGACTTGCTTGCATATGCCAGTACAAAACTTAGATTGATAGAGGGCCTGCAAATCAGAGGAGATGTTGAAGAGAAAGTCAGTGTCGTTTCTTTCACGATCGACGGTATTCATCCGCAAGACCTTGCCATTCTGCTCGACAACCAAGGTATTGCAGTCAGGACAGGCCATCACTGTGCACAACCATTGATGAGCTGCCTTGGAATTGTCGGCACCACCAGGGCATCCTTCGCAGCATACAATACCATCGAGGAAATTGATGTGCTCATTGAAGCATTGAACAAGTCAATCAGGATGTTGAAATAAATGGAATCATACCAACCCATATCAGCTACTGAAAAAGAAATCATAGAGGATTTTTCCATGTTCGAAACATGGGAGGATAAATACGAATACATCATAGACATGGGGAAAAAACTCGCACCCCTCAATGATTCTTTTAAAACAGATGATTATAAAATAAAAGGATGTCAATCGAGCGTATGGATCCATTCTTTTGAAAAAGATGGACGTGTGTATTTCGAAGGGGACAGCGATGCGGTGATTGTAAAGGGACTCGTCAGCTTGATGATTCATGTACTCAGTGGGCATACTCCTCAAGCAATCATTGATGCCCCGCTTGGATTCATTGATGAAGTTGGATTGAGTTCACACCTTGCGCAAACAAGATCAAATGGCTTGCGTGCGATGATCAAACAGATGAAGTTGGATGCTACAGCATTCAAGCTGAAGGGATAAATCAAATAGTTGACGGTTAACAGTTAACTGTCAACCGTCAACTGTCAACAGAATAAATGAAGACTGAAGAACAACTGAAAGAAGAAGTAATCGAAAAGATCAAAACCGTTTTTGATCCTGAACTTCCAGTAAACATATGGGAGCTTGGTTTGATCTATGAAGTAAATGTTGTTCCCATCAACAATGTTCAGATCATCATGACGTTGACTGCTCCAAGTTGTCCCGCTGCACAGACGTTGCCGCATGACGTGGATCAAAAGATCAGAGAAATTGAAGGCGTCAATGATGTATTTGTTGAAATTACATGGACACCAGCCTGGAACAAGGATATGATGAGTGAAGAGGCCAAGTTAGAACTGGGATTCATGTAGATCTCCCATCAGATTGCAATAACTACTTAACCAAAGACTTTTTGTGGAGAATAGCGGGTTCGAACCGCTGACCTCTTGCATGCCATGCAAGCGCTCTACCAACTGAGCTAATTCCCCTGGGGTGGCAAAAGTAGGCAATCTATCGATTGGACGCAAGTCCAACAAATGATTATTATTTGTACATTCATCAAACAAAATTTCCCACATGAACAACGAATCAGGTGCACCCAACTTGAATATCAAATCAATCAAAACCAACTCATTTGATGCCATCGTCATCGGCTCAGGAATGAGTGGTGGATGGGCTGCCAAGGAGTTGTGTGAAAAGGGACTGAAAACATTGGTAATCGAAAGGGGAAAGGATGTCGTTCACCTGAAAGACTATCCCACCGCTACCAAGCATCCATGGGAATTTCCACATCACCTCAAAATGCCTCGTAAGATACTGGATGAGAATCCCGTTGTTTCCAGATGCTACGCATTCAATGAGGCTACAGAACATTTTTTTGTAAAAGATACTGATCACCCATATGTACAGGTGAAGCCCTATGACTGGATTCGCGGTTACCAAGTGGGAGGCAAATCCCTTTTATGGGCAAGACAAACCCAGCGTTGGAGTAAATATGATTTTGAGGGACCCGCAAGGGATGGATTTGCAATTGACTGGCCTATCCGCTATGATGATCTGGCACCATGGTATGCACATGTAGAGCGTTTTGCAGGTATCAGTGGAAATTATGATGGACTGGATACCCTGCCTGATGGCGAATTCTTGCCGGCATGGGAAATGACCTGCGTTGAATCTGAAATCCAGCAAAAAATCAACAGCCATTATAAAGACCGAAAAGTTGTACAAGGCAGATGTGCACACCTTACAAAACCCAATCCCATTCATATTGAACAGGGACGTTCACAATGTCAAGCAAGAACACTTTGTGAAAGAGGTTGTCCATTTGGAGGATATTACAGCTCCAATTCATCCACCATTCCATGGGCTGCAAAAACCGGCAACCTCAGCATGAGGACAGATGCAGTGGTGCACTCCATCATCTATGATGAAAAATTGGGCAAAGCAAAAGGCGTTAAAATCATTGATGCAAATACAGGCAAGGAAGAAGAATATTATGCAAAAATCATTTTTGTAAATGCTGCTTGTCTCAATACCAACCTGATCTTGTTGAATTCAACATCCAACAGATTCCCCAATGGACTTGGAAATGACAACGGATTGCTTGGAAAATATATTGCCTTCCATAATTACAGAGGCACAGTCAGTGCAGCCTATGATGGTCCGGATGACAAGTATTATTATGGAAGAAGGCCAACCCAACCCATGATGCCAAATTTCAGGAATGTGCACAAACAAGAGATGGACTTTCTAAGGGGCTATATGGTATTTTATGGATCCAGCAGAGGAAGGGGAACAAGTGAAAATATTGGAGAAGAATTGAAGAACAGTTATACGGAAGCAGGTGAATGGCGTGTGAGCATGATGATGCAGGGAGAAACCATTCCAAAAGAAAGCAACCATGTAAGACTCAGCAAAGACCAAAAAGATAAATGGGGAATGCCACTTCTGATCACATCTATTGATTATGACGACAACGACATCAAATTGAAAGATGATTTCTTGCAGGTTGCATCAGAAATGCTGGAGGTGGCTGGTTGCACAGACATCAAGCAGCGTGACAGCAAGCAAGCGCCTGGACTGGATATACATGAAATGGGAGGAGCGAGAATGGGGAACGATCCAAAAACATCATTGTTGGACAAATGGAATGCTCTGCACCATTGCAAGAATGTTTTTGTAACGGATGGAGCCAGCATGGTTTCAACCAGCACTCAAAATCCTTCACTCACATTCATGGCACTTACTGCAAGAGCAGCCAACCATGCAATCGAAGAATTGAAAAAAGGAAATCTTTAGAAGCGTCTTGGTCCGCGGTCCTGCTGAAAGCCACCCGGACGTCTATTGAAATTAGAGCTGCCTGCACCTGGCTGTCTTTCTTCCGCAGCTTTTACAACAAGAGGTTTTTTCCCTAATGAAATATCGTTGAGGTTTTCAATGGCATCTTTGGCTTCTTCTTCTACCGGCATATCTACAAATCCGAATCCCCTGCTCTTACCAGTCATTTTATCCATCGCAACTTTTGCAGAATCAACTTTTCCAAACTTCTCAAATATTTCTTCCAATTCCGCGTCATCCAGATCGTAAGGCAGACCAGCAACAAAAATTTTCATGGGGAATTATTTATTCAAAGGTAATAAGAATTGGAGATCGGAATTGTAATACAAATGTAAAATGCCAAATAATAAATACTTAACTTAGGAGTATACCTATCATGATACACAACATTATAAAAGACAAGGGCACCAGGCTGTTTTTAATCCTGGGTGGATTTTTTGTAGCAAATACATTGATGGCTGAGGTGATAGGCGTTAAACTCTTCTCTCTGGAAAAAACACTTCATCTTGCCCCGGCAAATATGACAATGCTGGGAGAAGGAGGATTGGGATTCACGCTTACCGTGGGTGTTCTCATTTGGCCTGTTGTCTTTATCATGACAGATTTGATCAATGAGTATTATGGAGTAAAGGGAGTCAGGTTTCTTTCTATACTGACAAGTATAATCATCATGTTTGCATTTCTGGTATTCTATGGTGCCATTCATCTTGCGCCAGACGATTATTGGATGGGGTCTCAAAAAGAAAATGGTGTGCCGGATATGCAGGCAGCTTTTTCGCAGGTATTGGGTCAGGGCATGAACATTATCTTCGCTTCCTTGACTGCATTCCTTTTGGGACAACTGGCGGATGCAACAGTGTTTAAAAAAATTAAAAAAATAACTGGTGAAAAAGGAATATGGATGAGAGCGACTGTATCAACCCTTTTCTCACAACTGATTGATACCATTTGTGTGTCCTATATATATTTGTATTTTTCACTGGGATTCTCCTTCCCCAGGGTAACAGCCATTGCACTAACAGGATACATATACAAGTTTGCAGTTGCCATTCTGTGTACACCTATTATTTATCTCATCCACCACTTGATAGAAGAATATCTTGGTAAAAGCAAAGCTTCAGAAATGAAGAAAGCTGCATTGCAAGATTAAGCAGAATTTCTACCAGCATTGATGATGCCGAAAGAACAACGCATCACCAATTTCTCATAGCTCTTTCGCAATTCAGATGGTATGTTTTTTTCCTCCATTTCTCTCACTTTTGTAATGGCGTATTGCTGAATGGTTGCTATGGGCAATACGATTCGCTCTCTTGTTTGAATGGAGATCTGCTCAATGGGATAATCAGCCATTAAATCTGACTTGCCTGTAAGCAGCAAAATGTATTTTTTTGTAAGCTCGAACTCCTGTTCAATGTTTCTCCACAGTTCACCATATTTAGGATGGTCTGATAGAAAAGAAGTGAGTGGAAAAAAACACTTTCGCATGGCCATCTCACAATTATCAATCAATGTCTTGAAAAAAGCTGAACGAGCATATAAATTTTTCAAATCCTGAAACATCCCCTTTTCTTCCATTGTCTTAAGTGCAGTACCCACACCATAATATCCGGTGACATTTTGTTTCATCTGACTCCACGCACCAACAAAAGGAATGGCTCTCAAATCTTGCAGTGTCAGTTGATTTGAGGTACCCCTCTTGGCAGGACGACTTCCAACATTTGTTTCAGCATAAAATCGAAGTGGACTTGCATGGTAGAGATACTCCAGAAAATATGGATGTGCCTTTAAGGCTGCATATGATTTATAAGACTCTTCTGCCAACAAATGAAGCAACTCCTGTTCTTGTTGACTAAATGTACTCAAACCATCGGAAAATAATTCATTGCCCAGCCCCGCATGAATCAATTGCTCAATATTGAATTGAGCGGCTTCAACCGTACCGAAGTTTGAACTAACAGTTTGTCCCTGTACGGTCAGTTCGATTTCCTTGTTGGCAATATCACTTCCCATGGAGGCATAAAACTTATGCGTTTTACCTCCACCTCTGGCAGGAGGCCCTCCCCTTCCATCAAAAAAGACTACATCTACATCGTATTTTGCAGATACAGAAGTTAACTCCCGCTTGGCTTTGAAAATACTGTAGTTGGCCATAAGATAACCACCATCTTTTGTTCCATCACTAAACCCTAGCATTACAGTCTGTTTATTTCCTCTCCTTTTTAGATGCTCCTTGTACAAGGGAAAAGTATAAAGCAATTGCATTACATGTACTGCATTGTTCAGGTCACCTATTGTTTCAAAAAGCGGTATAATATCTACTGCAATTGATTCACGCCTCCATCCACCCAATACAAAAAGTGCAAAAACTTCCAGAATATCTACTGCGCCGTTACATTGACTAATAATATATCTCTCACAACCGGGCTTACCATTTTCGGTTTGTATTTGCTTGATCATTTTTACGGATGACAGCGTGTCTTTCGCAATAGGACTTGCATTATCGGGAAGTTCGATGGGCACCTCAATAGATGAAAGCCATTCAATTTTTGCTTCATCTGTCATCGACTCATAATCGCCTGCCTTCAAAAATGTACAGATTTCAGATATAACTTTTGAATGCACTGAACTATCCTGGCGGATATCAAGCGAAGCAAAATACAAACCAAACAATTGCACACGATTGATCAATCCATCAACAAGATTTAGAAACAATCCATTGTGGTTATACAAAATGATTTCACGGATTGAATAAAGTGTTTCAAGAATTTCATCTTTGGATAAATCAGCTGCATATCCTGGTATAAAAATATTATTATACAATTTATTTTCCAATGATGTCAGCTTTGCATCAACTCCCTCAAAAGTGAGTCTTCGCTTTAGCTTTCTGACATCCAGGTAATAACACTTGATGATGCTTCCCCTCAATGCTTTTGCCACTTTAGCAGTTATTTCAGTTGTAACAAAAGGATTGCCATCTCGATCACCCCCCGGCCAGAATCCCATCCTGATAACTTTATTGGCTGCATCATACAAGTCAGGGTATTGAGCAGATAAAACATGGGCGATTCTTCCGCTGGCAGGATAAAACACGTTTTCCAAATACCAAATCAGGCTAATGGCCTCATCATAGGGTGTTGGTTTTTGTTTTTTAAAAAATGGGGTTTTGCCTAGCTGCTGTAAGTAAATATTGATTTGATTTAAATTATTTTCTTCAATGGCCTTGGAGAGGTCATTGATGATACCCAAGACCGAATCTGGATAAAATTGGGTAGGATGAGCTGTCAAAACAAGTCGAACACTAAAATCCTTCAACTTTTTTTGAAGCTGGGCCTGCCGCTTTGATTGTACAACTTCTGTTTCAAGGTGTTTGAGCGTTCCCACTCCCTGCATGTCATTTATTTTTGAAAATGCAGCATCCTCGAGTGCATCAAACAAAACAACCTGTCTTTCTACATACTGCACCATCCGAAACAATAGATCCAATTGCTGCTGTTCTGTATTGTATGTTGTATGACGAGAAAAGAAGTCCTGTAAAATTTGGGTTGGATTCATCCGCTTTTTGAACCCATCTTCGCAATTGGATTGCAACAATGAAAGTAAAATACCAGTTTTCTCAATGCGGTGAAAAGGCAAAGAAGTGAATAAACTGTTGTACAGCTGGTATTTGAGACCAATTTCCTTTGTAAATTTTGCTAATTCATTAGACGAAAGTCCGCTCATGAATATTTATTGTAAGTGAATTTGAATGAAATGTCTCTAAATTAATTAAAATTTAGTGGAACGGTTGCTAATTTTACATGTAAATTTCAGAGCAGATATTTAAAAATCTTTTATGACACATCTTAGAAAGATAGCGCCAGAAGACAATCCCCAAATAGCATCTATCATCAGAAGTTGTCTGGAAGAATTCAATGCCAATAAATGCGGTACTGTTTATTTTGATGAAACAACAGACCACCTCTATGAACTATTTCAAACCCCAAAATCAATCTATTTCATCGCTGAAGTAGATGGAAAACTAGTAGGTGGTGGTGGAATTTTTCCAAGCAAGGGACTTCCAAGCGATACATGTGAATTGGTCAAGATGTATTTACTTCCGGAAGCAAGAGGAACAGGATTGGGTGCATCAATCATCAACAAATCAATTGAATTTGCACAACAACAGGGATTCAAAAGAATTTATTTAGAATCAATGCCTGAGCTCAAAAGAGCAATCAGCGTATATGAAAAATTTGGATTTGAATACATCCATGAGGCGATTGGTGAAACTGGACATCATGGATGTGATGTATGGATGACAAAAAATATTTGATCAGCTCACCTTGATCACCTCATAAATTGGGCTGAACAAGTAGACCCTTCCGGTTTCAATCTCAACCGCCTTGATTCGCTTTCTAATTTGCTCCTCACGTCTATATTGTCGACCATTTTTTGTTTGAAAAATTCCTCCCAGCTGAATTTGCTCTACCAAAAAATGGCCCTCTTTGACTTCGTCATAATTTCTGAGTACCCGCATCAATGCATCGTCAGCACAGGAGCTTGCAGCAGGACTTTTCAACGACGCAGACAATTGCAGTTTAATATCTGAAGGAAATACATTACTCTGCAGAAAATGCTTCAACAACTCAGTAAACTGCATCTTCCATTCATTCCCATGCGATTGCACACGATGTCCGAACTTTTCAAATGTTATCAGATGCGCCAATTCGTGTAAAAGAGTGATCAGAAAAGCATAAGGATTTAGATTGCCATTGACTGAAATCCGATGGGATTTACCAGGCATTGCATTTCGGTAATCTCCCAATACTGTAGTGCGTGATTTGGTTATGGTCAGGTGCACTTTATAGTGCAATAAAAAAGGCTGAACCATTTGATATGTGCCGGATGGCAAAAACTCGGACAATGCAGATATGGCAACTTCTTTCTTTGACATTTTAGTCCTTTCGAAACAATGACATAAGTCCCCTTACCTCAAGAAACATATAAATTAAATATATAAATAGGCAACCGATGATTCCATTTGAATTCATTTTTTTGCCAGCCAAATTAGAATAAATAACCACAATTAAAACTGCAAGCACCATTTTAATGAGAAATGAACCATAAACAGAAGAAGTAAATTGTACAGTTGACTTCGATTGAGCACCAGCTGCCATAAACCAATAAGAAACAAGGGTAAGTATACAGATGTATGCATTGCCGATCAATAAGACATTGGGGTCTGTTTCAATGGATAAAAATGTCCGATAGAAAACTACCGTAAAAATGTTTACCAAGAGGAACAACCACAGAATGGGACGAAGAGGTATCGGAATCATTGCTTTTTGTTATTGGTATCAAAAACAGTTTTAACCAAAATTAAAATGATTGAAAACAAAGGAAGAATCCAGATAAAAAGTGAAGTGCTGAACCCTAACCACTGATCCATTTTTTTTCCCAATAACAGCATAAGCAATACAGTTCCGAAAATTTGCCCGCCCAAGCCTAAATATTTTGCCCAAGCAGTATTGGGAGATTGATCATTTTTCAATAGAAATTTTTTACTCAGGACTTTGCTCTAAATTAGGAATTGTAATCACAGCAGTATCTAAATCCATGTCAGCTTTCCCAGAAATGATATTGCGGACATTGTCCCAATACACTTCCCTGTTTTTAATATACGTCTCGAGGGAATCAGACTTTATCTTTAAAACAGTGAGCTCTTTTCGTTCAGCCTGGCTTCCATATCCAGGTATATAAAACTTCAATGGAGTAAAGCTAATCAAAGCAGTTGTGAGACCCACGAGTAAAACAAATACAAAACAGGAAAGTACATAAACACTTAACCGTGTCAGCTTGAAGGTAACCACTTCCTCATAGGTGTGATCATTCATGATGATGAGCCTGTAGCGGTTGGTCAAACGCTTGAAAGTACTCTGTTTTATTTCATTTTCTGCCATTCAACAATTTTGTCGTGAATTACGCCACAAAGTTACTGTTAATTCCGCAATAGGTAACTTTTCTATTCAATTCAGAAATCTTAGTTTTACCCATCGGATGTTGAATTTCAAAAAAAAATGGAACCCATGGCGAAGCGCATGCATGCTGTTAATTGGCATGCTGTTTGTTAATGGCCTGCTTTCGCAAGTCAACATCACATTTGACTTGAAGAAACCAAAGAATTACGAAAACAGAAAGCTTCCTTCAGAGCTTACCCCGGATAAAAAAATAGGACCCATCAAGCGGCTGAAAGAGAATACATTTTCGCATTATAATTTCTATTTTAACTCCAATCAAAAAATTCAAAAAATAATTGCCTCAGCCAAGCAATCGCATAAAGACACATTCAATGCCTTGTTGCCCTTTTTTAACTATGACCTCAGCGCAACTGCACAACAACAGCAAGAATTGGATTCCGTTGTCATCAAGGTGAACAACGGTGTACTATTGCATGACCTTAGAAATGACTGGGTGGATGATCTGTATTTTTTAATGGGTCAATCCTATTTTTTCCAAAATAAATTTGACTCCGCATACGATGTTTTTCAGTACATCAATTACAATTTTCAACCTAAGGACAAGTCAGAAAGAGGATTTGAAAAAACAATTGGCTCTAACATCAATAATAGCGGAAATGTATACACCATCTCATCCAAAGAATCTGGTATGGTTGGGCACAAGCCAATCAGAAACGAAACACTGCTTTGGATCATCAGAACACTCATGGAGCAGAACAACGATGATGATGCCAGGGGAATGATTGAAACACTGGTCAGGGATATTGATTTTCCCAAGAGACTTCAACCATTTTTATACGAATTAAAATCATATTGGTTTTATAAAATCCAGCAATATGATTCATCTGCAAGATTTCTAGAAAATGCAATTCCGGTTTGTGTCAACAAACAAGAAGAGGCAAGAATGTATTTTTTGATTGCTCAAATGCATGCCAGAGCAAATAACAGAGAGGCCTCTAATATGGCATTTGAAAAATCAATCGGATTGACAACAGATCCTGTAATGGCGGCATATGCCAAGATTTATCAAATAAGTTTGGCGTCTGACAAAAAAGACAAAAACGAAAAAATTGAAGAGGATGTGAAAGCCCTGGTGAAGCTGGCAAGCAGAGAAAAGTACATCTCCTACAGACCAATTATTTTCGCAGCTGCTTCAGAAATGGAACTTTCCAGAGACAGTATAATCAGGGCAATACAATTGCTTGAATTGAGCAATAAATACAACACGAATGACCAAGATTTGAGATTAAAAAATAACCTGGCCATTGCGACACTTGCATTTGCCAATAAAAAATATGTCCTTGCAAAGAAATATTTTGACAGCACTTCCAACACGCAGCCCGGATTTACCAAAGAGTTGGAATTAAAAAAATCAATCGTAACGGATCTTGCCAATGCACTTGATATCATAGAAAAAGAAGATAGCCTTCAAATGATAGCGTCGTTGCCTGAAAAACAACAAGAGGTATACATCAAAGAATTACTGAAAAAACTGAAAAAAGAAGAAGGCCTGAAAGTTGACATGAACAATGCAGGATTAACTGCAAGAAAAAACAATTTACTGGAGGATCAGGGAGCAGATCTTTTTCAGACACAAAATAAATCTGGCGATTGGTACTTCAACAATCCTTCGCTGAAATCACAGGGTAGTATTGCATTCAAAAATAAATGGGGCAACAGAGGCAATGAAGACAATTGGAGAAGAAGCAAAGCAGGAAACGGATTGGCAGGAATAAAAAAACAAAGCAGTGAGGGGAATACCCTTTTGGACGATCCGAATGATAAAAATACACCTTCAGAAATCAATTATGAATCCCTGGCAAGTAACCTGCCCAACACAACCGAAAAGATGCTTCAGTCGAATGCGAAAAAATCAGGTGCAATAAAAATTTTGAGCAGTATTTACAAAGATAAACTGGGTGATTACAGAGAAGCGATTTCATGGAACAAGCAACTATTGAAAATTGAAACAGATTCAGCAAGTCTCATACAGGCATATTTTGATCTGGCTTTCTGCTACAAACAACTCGATAGCATTGATCAAGCAAACTTTTATCGTACCTTATTGGTGAAATACTCACCGAATGGTCCGCTGACAACAATGTTGCTGAATCCTGCCACAACAGACAAACAAGACAAAACAAAAATAATTGCGGTTGAAAAATCTTACAATGAAATCTACAATCAATTTATCAGCGGTGATTTTAGCAAAGCATTGGCAAATAAAAAACTGGCCGACTCAATTTATGGCGAAAGTTATTGGACACCCCAATTGCTTTATATTGAATCAGTTTACTACATCAAAGAGCGAAAAGACAGTATAGCAATTGTCACGCTCACAAATATTGAAAAAATTGCTTCCCAATCCCCGCTGGCATCAAAAGCTACTGTGTTGAAGGAAGTACTTAAAAACAGGGATTCCATTGAGGCCCAATTAAAAGCCATGAAAGTGGTTAGAATGAAAGATGATGAAGTTGAAATGGTTGATCTTAAACCTACAACCGCCCCTAAAAGAATGATCCGCGACGACAATAACTTACTGAAAGTAGATTCGTCAAAAATCCTAAAAGAACCTGATCAAAAGACAGTTGTTCCTTCAACATTTCAATTTGATGCAAAAGAACCATATGGGGTTATCATGCTGATGAACGGGGTAGACATCGTATACGTCAATGAGGCAAAAAGAGCACTGGCCAGGTATCATACAGAGAAATATTTTTCAAAACCCCTCACGATCAGAAATGATAAAATTGGAGAAA
>SXYR01000072.1 GCA_005788265.1 Bacteroidota bacterium
ATGACAAAGACTGCAATGAGCATACAATTATTTTTTTAGCGGTGATGCGATCATTGCAGCAAGACTTTTAGGTTTTTCTGCCTCCATCCATTTGAAATTTTTCAATGTTTTCTTGTCTGCTGGAATTTTATCCATGGGATACGTAATGCCTTTCACTGCATTGATCCATGATATTCTTTTCAACTCTTTGTCTTTGAATTTCATGCCAATGACATCCGCCATGGCGTAGTTCAACCCCATGTATGAACTGTCTTCATCGTCCTGCAAGTAGTACAAGCTTTCGCTGTTGCCCTTCGCCCTGAGATAGTCAATTTCGCCTTCGATGAAAGCCCCTGTCATATTGTTTCCCCGGAGTTGGTTGAACATTCCTTCCTTGGTCATGTTGACTGAAAATGCATTTTCTAAAATCAATACCGTATCGGCCTTTTTATTTTTCGTTCTGAGTAAAATGGTATCGCCGCTGATTTGGCTTTCTTTCGTCCACAATACAGGATCCTGGTAAAACCTGAAGATGGAATCAGCTGCTGAATAGTAGAGGCTGTCGCTTTTTCCCTGCAACGAGTCACTGAAAATTTTTACATGATGATAAGCAGAAAAGA
Organism: Bacteroidota bacterium; assembly: GCA_005788265.1. Taxonomy (GTDB): domain Bacteria; phylum Bacteroidota; class Bacteroidia; order Chitinophagales; family Chitinophagaceae; genus Pollutibacter. The sequence continues at coordinate 600 of SXYR01000072.1, forward strand.
AGCGGAGAGAATCCTTTTGATTTGTATTGGAAGAATCTTTTTTCAACAATCCCGAGTACAAAGTATCGGATGAAACATAGAGTGTATCATTATCCTGGTTGATGATCATCAATGGAAATTGATACGCCTTGACGATCTTTTTTTCTTTATTGAATCTTGCTTGTCCTGCTATTACACTGATGCCATTGGAGGTGTCCTGATAGAGCATATTTCCCATTGCCAGTCCCTCTCCACTTTTTTTATCAAAATCAATTTGATCTGCGATGATGGTTTGCGTACTGTCTTTGATAATGGGACGCTTTAAAAAACTGCCGATTTCTTTTTTCATGTCGTAATATCCAGATCTTGTCCGAATACTTGATGTTGTATCATAGATCAAGGTGGGGGATATAAAACTCGCTATTTCACTGTTGATGTTATAGAGCAGTGTATCTGTCAGCATGGTGAAATCTGGGTCAACCACCTTGACATTCTTTTGAAAGTAGACCTCTTTGGTGTCAGCATAATAATAGCCCTCCTTGCTTATCAGCGTAGTTTGCTTGTTGACCAATTTCCCATTGTTCAGGTAAGTCCCAATTTTTGCATTTACATCATATTGGAGTGACTCTGTAGTCAATATTGCTTTTCCATCCGTAAGTTTTACTTTCCCGCTGAGATCAGCTATTTTGGTATTCCCCAAATACTTGAGGTATTGAGAGTAGGTGTGTACAGAATCTCCGTCATTGATATGGATATTTCCAAAAGCCTCAATGGTATTGCTGAGCATGTTTTGAATGGCACTGTCACAATAGAAAAATGTATTTTCCTGTTTCAATTGTACGTGTCCAATCAGTAAATTCAAATCACCTGCGCTGTCTTGTTTGATCCTTCTGAATTTGTCAGCAGCAATGATTTTGATGAATTTTGTAGAATCAGGTTTCGTGCTATCTGCATAACCAACAACCTGTCCCTCTGTAAAAAGGAAACAGCATATTGTTGTCATCAAGACAAGATATACACGCATCGAATGCATTTGTTTTATTGTTTAGCTGAATCGGGAAGTGCCTGCATCAGAGGACCTGTCTTGTCTTTTTTACCAAATACAGAAACTTGAACATATCTTTTGGGATGCAATCTCAAATCCTGCAATAGAATATTCAAGCTATTGGTTGTACTGGTGAGATTTTTATAGAGCTGGTCATCGGTAGCGAGTTTACCAACCGTGCCTTTTCCATTTTTGATTTCAGTAACAATCGTATTGAGCTGGTTGATTGATTTTTCAAGTGCACCCAATGTTGTACCAATCTGTCCACTGGAAAGTTCTCTTGTCAGTTTGGCTGTATTGTTGATGATGGCAGATACAGAATCGTTGTTCTTTTTGAGATTCAGCGTAAATGAATTGATATTGTCGATTGATTTTGCCAAATCACCAGTGGCAGGTGTTAGTTCATTGTTCAACAATTCAAGTGTTTGATTGAGATGTGCCAGCAGTTCGCCGAGATTTTTTTTATTTTCCTGATCAAATACCGATCCTATTTTTTTTACCGCGGAATCAATGGTGTGCAAGGTGTGATTTGCATTGTCAATGGTTGGAACAAGGTAGGCCTTCAAATCCTGAACCAGTCCGGGAGATTCGAGTCCCTTGATAGTATCACCATCTTTCAAATAATCCTTCGATGATCCCATGGTGACAACAATGTATGCCGCACCCAGTGGTGCAGCTTCAATTTTCCCGTAAGAATCAACCGGTATATTGATATCTCTGGTGAGTTGAAATCCAACTACGACATTGTCAAGATTCTTATCACCTTCCTGCATTCCTTCAACAGAACCCACTCTCAATCCATTAATTTTAACTGCGTCTGAAATATTGAGCCCTTCGACTTTAATAAAAGTTACATACATGGTCGCTTTTTTGTTGAAAAGATTTTTCCCTTTCAAAAAATTAAAACCCAGTACCAGCAGCGTGATGGATATGGCGGTGAGTGTTCCTACTTTCGTTTCGTTGGATATTTTCATGTTGGTTGGTTATTGCGGTTTTCCATCAATCATTTGTTTGTATTTGACAACCGCGTTTGCTATAGATCGTACAATTTCTTGCTGTCCGGCCTCGCTGTTCAAATAATCCTCTTCTTCTTTGTTGGTGATGAATCCTGTTTCAATCAATACGGCAGGCATGTTGGTAGCCTGCAATACCCATATTCCCATATGATTTCTTTGCAACACGCCCCAGCTTTTTCTATTCTGGCCTACAAATTCATCCTCAATCATTGAGGCCAATCTAACAGAGTTTTTGAAAAATTTTTGTGACCAAAGTCTTGCTTTGATCAGTGCTTCCGGACTGTTTACATCTGGCACTTCCATGACTTCTGCAGAGGATTCGTATCGCTCATCTTCGATGATGCCTTTGGTTTTTTCATCCGATCTATCGGCAGCCCAAACATAGGTGGATGTTCCATATACCGGGTTGGGGCTGTATTTGTAAATCGGAACTTTCTTATAGATTTTCTTCTTTTTCCCTTTTACTTTTTTATACGTGGCGACGGTTTTGTAACCGGTTATGGTTTTTTTTGGGGGGGCAGCATTTACGTGGACGCAAAGAAACAAATCACCGTTTTCTCTATTGGCTATGTTTGCTTTTTCTTTCGGATTGTGGTAGATATCAGTTGACCGCGTCATCACAAAACTGATATCAGGCATTTCATTTCTCAGGACGGTATCCAATTTCAAAGCAAGCTGTAAAGTGATCTGTGCTTCTGTAGAGTAGACCCCTTTTGCTCCTTGGTCCGTTCCTCCATGACCGGCATCAATAATGATCGTTTTAATTTTGGGTGATTTGGTTGGCATTTGCTGAGCATGGATTGAACCCGTCAGCAAAACAGCTACACCCAGGAAAACCAAAACCGAAGAAGATAATCTATTCATATTCAGGAAAATTGATGTGAAGCATTCAAGGAATCTTCACATATCCTTACCACATTATTTAGTTAAATTTGTCTGCCACTATTATGCTGCAGGTCGTTAGCAAATTTAGCTTAAAATATCTTTTTTTCTTGATTTTATGCTCAGGGGCATGTAGCTTTTTAACGTTTTCAACACAAGCACAAACTGCTTCACCGAGGAAAGATTCCATTCTACTTGTATCCAAAGTTGATACGGCATATCAAAAAAACAAGGCAGACACCGTCTTACTCAAAATATCCAAGGATTCCATTCCAGCACAAATTGATTATGAAGCACAAGATTCCATGGTATTGGATGTGGATGCCAAAAAGATTTTTTTATTCGGGAAGACGCAGATCAAATACGAAGATGTGTTATTGAATGCGCCGCTGATTGAGTTTGATCAGGAGACCCAATATGTATATGCAAAAATGAGGCGGGATTCAACCGGACAAGTGGAGGGGATGGCAAAACTCAAACAGGCGGAATCCACCACGGTGAGCGACAGCATTCGATTCAATTTTAAGACACAACGTGGAATGACATATGCTTCGTTTTTTCAACAATCTGATTTTTTCAATTTTGCTGAAAAAGTTAAGAAGTATGATGCAGAAACTTTTTTTGCATCGAAAGGTAGATTTACAACCTGTAACCTTGATACTCCACACTTTGCCTTCAGATTCAGCAAGGCAAAATTCATCAATAAAAAACTCGTGGTAACGGGTCCTGTGCATCCTGAATTTGAGGATGTTCCGATTCCTATTTACCTGCCTTTTGGTATTTTCCCGATGCAAAAGGGGAGGCAATCTGGTATTCTTCCTCCGCAGTTTACAGTGAATGAAAATTTTGGATTGGGTCTAGAAGGCTTGGGTTATTACAGAGCCATCAACGATTATGTGGACGCAAAAGTTTGGTTTGATGTTTATTCTTACGGTTCATGGAGGGCCAATTTTTCTCCCACGTACAGAAAAAGATATCAATACAACGGAACTTTCAATTTGAGTTTGCAGAACACCAAGTTTGCGTTTAAAAACGATCCTGATTACAGCAACAGCAGAAGTTTTTTTGTAACATGGACCCATTCGATGGACAGCAAGGCACGTCCGGGTGTTTCCTTCAATGCAAGTGTAAATGCGGGAAGCAGTAAATACCTGCGGTTGGTTCCCAACGGCGCGTTGGTCAATCCGGGTTTCACCGGAAACATTGCAGGAGCGGGGAATTATATGCAGCCAATGAATTTTACCAATCAGTTGACTTCCACCATTTCGTATCAAAAAATTTGGAATGGTACACCATTTAATCTTGCGATGAATTTGAGTCATAACCAAAATACATCCACCAAAATTGTCAACTTGAGCTTGCCTGACATAACATTTGTGATGAATACCATATATCCATTTCAGCCCAAAGAATCTGTTGGGCAATCAAAATGGTATGAAAAATTAGGTGTTGGATATACAGGCAATTACCGCGGACAAATTACTTTTTACGATACTGCTTTCAAGTTCAAACAATTGATCGATACTTTTCAATGGGGTGCATCACACAACGTGCCCATTATTCTCTCGCTGCCATCTTTGGGCCCCTTTCAGGCCGCACCCAATTTTTCATTCAAGGAAAATTGGTACGCACAAAAATTTTACAGAACCTGGAACAACACAACCAATAAACTTGACACGAGCATTGAGAAAGGATTCTTTGCAGCAAGAGAAATTACCATGGGATTTTCAGTAAGTACCGCTTTTTTCGGAACCTATCAGGCAAAAAAGGCAACTGCAAAGGTCCAGGCCATCCGACATGTTATGCGCCCCTTGTTCTCTATCAATTACAAGCCTGATTTGATGAAACCCTATTACTCCAATCAACAAATCAATCAACGTGGAGACAAGTTACCGCTTTCGGTTTTTGATGGAAGTATTTTCGGCCCCTTCAGCGCAGAAAGATATGGTGGAATGGGTTTTGGCATAGACAACAATTTGGAAATGAAAGCCAGGGTAAAATCTGACACAGGAGAAGCTGAAATCAAAAAAATTAAATTGTTGGATGGTTTTGGAATTTCAGGTGGATACAATTTGTTGGCAGATTCTTTCAAATTATCTACGATGAGTCTTTATGCCCGGAGTAGTCTGTTTGACAAGATCAATATAACGGCCAATGCAACATTGGATCCATACAAAACCAATCCAGTCACTGGATTCAGAATCAATCAATTTGCATGGAATGGTGGAAAGTTCAACATGGGAAGAATTGTAAATGGAAACATCAATATTTCAACAAGCTTGCAGAGCAAGAAAAAAGATGACAAGAAGCCCTTGGTTTCAGAAATAAGCCAGAACGAAAATCTCACCAATGATCAAATTCAACAGCAGTTGGATTATGTGAGAAGGAATCCTGCTGAGTTCACGGATTTTACCATTCCGTGGACCTTGAGCTTGAGCTATTCATTGACATTCACAAAACTCTTGCAGAAAGATTATACATTTAAAACCGAGCTTGCATCCAGCATCAATTTCAATGGTGATTTCAGTTTAACGCCCAAATGGAAAGTGGGAGCGAATGGTTATTATGATTTGAATACCATGAAGATTCAATCACTCACTACATTTATTACGAGGGATTTGCATTGTTGGCAATTGTCTATCAATGTTACACCCGTAGGCGTTTATAAATTCTTCAACATCAGCATCAGTCCTAAGTCAGGTATATTACGCGATCTCAAGATCAATCGTACACGGTATTTTTATACTCAGTAGCTTGTGTATGCATGTAACATGGTTTTGTACACATGTTCTTTCAAAGCAGTTAGATCATTGAAATCATTCGGATCAATCGGCTCTAAAAATTGCATTGAAATCTTACCTGGCCAGAAATACAATGTTTTTTTGGTGGGCAGCATTTCTTTGGTGCCACGGATGATGGCGGGAATGATTTTTTTCTCTGTTTCGATTGATAGTCTAAAAGCCCCGTCATGAAAGGATTTCAGTGGCTGATCCGTTTTATTTCTTGTGCCCTCTGGATAAATGCACATGTGAATGCCCATGTTCAACACATCTTTCATCCGTTGGTAACTATCTTTTCTGCTGTTTTCATCTTTGCGGTTGATAAGTACTGCTCCTCTTTTGTAAATGATGCCAAACAGCGGAATGCGCGACATTTCAATTTTAGCGATGGTTTTGTTTGCTCCGGGTATACCTGGGCTTGAAAGAGGAACATCCATGAAAGAATTGTGGTTGCAGACAACAATATAATTTTCACCAGGTTTGAAATTTTCTTTTCCTGTGATTTTCACTTTGATAAAACTAAGTGGGAAATACAAAGCCATCCACATTCTGCTGAATCGGATCATCCATTTTGTGCTTGCCGGTTCTCCGAAAATACCTGCAGTCCAAATAGGAAGTAGAAAAATCAGCATGGTTCCAACGAAAGCGATGGCAGTCCAAACTGCTAAAATTCTTGCTACAATATTTTTAATCATGTGGTAGGTTTATCAACCAATCGATCGGATCTAAGCCATGTTCGATCAGGTATTGATTTGTTTTTGAAAAATGTTTGCAGCCAAAAAATCCTTTGTCAGCCGCAAAGGGAGAGGGGTGCGCAGCCTTTAACACCAAATGTTTTTGTTGATCGATCTGCAATCCTTTTACTTTTGCAAAATTTCCCCATAGCAAAAAAACAAGGTGTTCTTTTTCTTGGTTCAGTTTTTGAATCACTGCATCCGTGAATTGATTCCATCCCAGACCAGCATGTGAATTCGG
>SXYR01000073.1 GCA_005788265.1 Bacteroidota bacterium
CCATCAACATAATGTCCGTTTGGATTCGGACGGTCTAAAACAACGAGAGATTTCTTTTGAGAAAAACCAGCCTCCATGAAATGTTGGAGAGAAGATATAAATGTATAAAATCTCACCCCTACATCCTGTATATCAAATACCAAAATGTCAACATCTTTCAAGTCATCTTCAGATGGCCTCTGCTTTGTTCCATACAAAGAGATCACAGGTATGCCAGTTTTGGGGTCTGTATAATTGCCAACTTTTTCTCCTGCATCTGCTACGCCTCTGAAGCCATGTTCGGGACCAAATATCGTTTTGATTGAGATGTTGTTTTCAAGTAAAATATCAACCAAATGCTTATTGCCAACCACGGAAGTTTGATTGGCAAAAACCGCAACTTGCTTTCCCTTGAGCAACTTAATATACTCATTGGTATTTGCTGCTCCTGGTTGAATATTTGTTTGGCCTTTAAGTTGCAATGCAAGGAATGAAAACAACAAAATACAAGGCAGGTAAATAATTTTTTTCATTTAACTAAAATATTAACCTAAAAGTAAAAGATTAAAGTTAGTTTCGGCCCTTATTTTAAATTAAAAATCCAGAATTATGCAAGCAAAAAAAGGAGATATTGTAAGGGTACATTATACGGGAAAATTGAACGATGGATCTCAGTTTGACAGTTCGGTGGGACGCGCGCCTCTGGAATTCACATTGGGAGCTGGTCAAATGATCGCGGGCTTTGATGCAGGTGTGCTGGGAATGGCAATTGGTGAAAAGAAAACAATCAACATCGATCCAGCGAATGGTTACGGACTGAAAAATCCAGAAGCCATCATCGATTTTCCGAAATCAAATATTCCAGAGGGAATGAGCATCGAAATTGGCATGAAACTGAATCTTCAGAATGAATATGGCCAGCCTGTTCCTGTTGAAGTGGTTGAAATCAAAGATGACACTATTGTAATGGATGCCAATCATTTTTTGGCTGGAAAAGACCTGGTGTTCGACGTTGAACTCGTTGAGATTGTGTCTTAAGCTTGTTTCACAATACTGTAACACCACCTCAATAGTTTCCCTTTGAAATCAAAAGGCTCTGTTGAGGTGGTGATTTCTTTTACAGCCCCCTTGATCATTTCACCCTCCAAGTGAAACTTCCGTGCATTTGTACTGAAAACCAACTCACCACTATACTTTAGTTTGTCAAGACAAAGATTGATCAATTCAACATGCATCTGCTGCACGTCAAAAATCTCCTTCATTGATTTGCTGTTGCTAAAAGTGGGTGGATCCAGGATGATGATATCGAAATAATTGTTCTTTATTGTAGGCAATATTTGCAAGACATCCCCACGCGTGTATAAATATTTATCCCCCTCAAAGCCATTCAGTTCCATGTTGCGCCTCGCCCAATCAATGTATGTGTTGGAAAGATCAACAGACACTACCTCTGTTGCATTGCCTGCTGCAGCATACACCGAAAAAGATGCGGTATAGCAAAACAGATTGAGTACTTTTTTCCCATTAGATTTTTCGCGCACCATTGAGCGCGTGATGCGATGATCCAGAAATAGTCCCGTATCCAGATAGTCTGTAAGATTCACCAAAAACGCAAGTCCCCCTTCGTGTACAACCATGAAATCCTTGACAGAAGCTGTTTTTGCATATTGATCTTGTCTGCTCTCTTTCACCTTGCGTTCCTTTATATGAATTTGATCATCTGTCTTATTGAGCACTTTTTTAACCACAAGCAGACTTCCATCTAGCCATGCAATGTATTCATCATGACTAAGGCGATGTTGACTCCTGTATTCAGTTACCAAGAGTTCATTTTCATACACATCAATGATCAGGGGAAACTCAGGTAAATCTCTGTCGTACAATCTGTAGCAACTTACCTTTTGTCTGGATGCCTCTTTGGATCGGATTTTCAACACCTTTTTCAGGCGATTTTCAAACATCAAGAGCTTACCATCCAACATACCAGCAAGGTAAGAAATGAAAAGCTTATCCTAACTTCGAAAAAATATTCATCATGAGATTCCTTTTATATTTTTCCTTTTTAATCTTTATGTCTTGCAGTTCAAACGGACAACAGTCCCTGAAACCTACAGCATTCAATGCATTCATTCAAAAAGAGGGTGCCCAGATTTTAGATGTAAGGACTGCGGATGAATATAAAAGTGGACACATCAAATTTGCATTGCAAGCGAACTGGATGAATAAATCTGAATTCAAAGACAGGACTGCATCTCTTGATAAATCCAAGCCTGTTTATATCTACTGCTTGAGTGGCGGAAGAAGCAGTGCAGCAGCTGGTGAACTGAGAATGCAGGGATATGAAGTGATCAATCTGGAAGGAGGCATCAACGCATGGAAAGCCAATGGCATTGCACTGGAAGGAGTAGATCCCAATGCCAAACAAACCTCCATGGAAGCCTACAATGGGCAAATCAACAGCAATGCGTTGACACTGGTTGATTTTGGTGCTGAATGGTGCCCGCCCTGCAGAAAAATGGAACCCATCTTACAATCATTTGTAAGTGAAAACAAAAGCAAGCTTTCATTGATAAAAATGGACGGTGGAATCGAAACAGCTCTCATGCTATCCTTAAAAGTGGAAGCCCTGCCAACTTTTATCCTTTACAAAGATGGTAAAGAGATCAAAAGAAAGCAAGGCCTCGTAAGTCGCGAAGAATTCAACGACTGGTTAAAATAATTTATTTTTTAGCCCTTTGCATGGCATTTTGAGAGGGGCCGGTTCTCGGAGCACCTGGTCCAGTCAAAGCAGCTGCTGCTTTAAAGAGCTGAAATTTACTAGGCATTTCTTTTACCGGCCATTTACCGTTGGCTTCATCAATATCAGCCGTTTCTTTCATGGGATCCAATTGAATGGATTTCACTTCCTTGTTTTTTATAAAGACCTTTGAAACCTTGTCTTCGTTCAAACGCCAGATGGTAACAGGAATCCGGTCTACTTCTTTGCTACCATCTACAAATGTCCATTCCACAATGATGGGCATCAACATGCCACCCTTGTTGCTGAATGTAAGTTCATAAAGATTTTTATCCGCCCATTTGGGATAATTCTCCTTATCCTTGATTCCCTCTACACGTTGTTGTGCCATTTCCTGGAACATCTTTACATCCGCATTGCGATTGTAGTAATAGAAGTCTCTCAAAGTAGTATCTCGATCGGTATAGAAATTAATTTTTTTCTCCTCACGGTTTCTGATTTTACTGATGCTTTCAAAAGCAGGTGATTGCATACTTGCGGCATTTTTTTCAGCATCCAACTTGAACCACTTCACGCTGTCCAATGAAATATCAACCGGATCAGTACCATAATACCAACCCCTCCAAAACCAATCCAAGTCAACTGCACTGGCATCCTCCATGGTTCTGAACAAGTCGTTTGGTGTTGGGTGTTTGAAGGCCCATCTTTTTGCATACTCTTTGAATGCATAGTCAAACAATTCTCTGCCCATTATGGTCTCACGTAAAATATTCAATCCAGTCGCTGCTTTTGCATATGCATTGGATCCCACATTGGCAACATTGTCGCCCTTGGTCATGATGGGCTCCAACAAATCCTTTGGAAGACGCATGTAATCTGTGATCAGGTGTGCGGGACCTCTTCTGGAAGGGTAATTGTTGTCGAATTCCTGTTCGGTCAGAAATTGAACAAACGTATTCAGGCCCTCATCCATCCACCAGTATTGTCTCTCATCAGAGTTGATGATCATAGGGAAGAAATTATGTCCCACTTCGTGAATGATCACTCCAATTGCTCCGTATTTGGTTGCTTCGCTGTATGAACCATCCTTTTCTGCTCTTCCAAAATTCATGGCAAGCATAGGGTATTCCATACCAATGGCTGCTTCCACTGAAATGGCAACTGGATAAGAATATGGTATCGTGAAGTTTGAATAAGTTTTTATGGTATGATACACTGCCTTGGTAGAATACTTTCTGTAGATGGGATAGGCTTCTTTTCCATAATAGCTCATACACATTACTTTTTTACCGTCAACATCTGCACTCATGGCATCCCACACTAATCGACGAGAAGTATTGAAAGCAAAATCACGTACGTTGATGGCTTCATATACCCATGTTTTTTTCTTGGTTGATTTGTCTTTGGCATTTTCAAGGGCTTCATCCAGCGTAACAACCTCAACAGGATCGGATGCAGTTTGTGCTTTTTGCCAACGGCTCAGTTGCGTTGGAGAAAGTACTGTGCTGTAATTTTTGCATTCGCCGGTTGCAGCAACAATATGATCTTCTGGAACAGTAATGTTGACTTTGTAGTTTCCAAATGTCAGTGCAAATTCAGCACCACCAGTGAATTGAAGATGCTGCCAGCCCTGAAAGTCACTGTAGACAGCCATTCTGGGATACCACTGTGTAATGGAATAAAGATTGTTGTCGTCATCTGCAAAATGCTCATACCCACCTCTTCCGTATCTGGTCAACTTATCGTTGATCTTATAATTCCAGCTTACCTTGAAAACAAATTTTTGACCTGATCTCAACGGAATGGGCAATTCAATCCTCATCATGGTTTGGTTGACAGTATACTTCAATGCATTTCCTGCCGCATCGGTCAGAGAAGTAATATTCACCCCATAACCTTTCATGTATTCTGCAGGGTCCATCTGACGAAGTTGCAAATCTGTCATGCCATCCCTCATCGTGGAGGGCTTGTCATAATTGTTATTGCTGTTGGGATGGTGGAAATTCTCATCCACCTGTAACCACAGATAGGTAAGTACATCAGGGGAATTGTTGAAGTAGGTGACGGTCTCGGCACCTGTCAACATATTTTCTGCTTCATTGATATCTACATTGATGTCATAATCGGCACGCTGTTGCCAGTATTTCGGACCTGGCGCACCACTTGCAGTGCGGTATTCATTCGGGTCTTGTAAAAGATAATCAAGTTGTTCAAAACGATTGCCGTGATTGGAGCCTGCATTCCTCAATGGCTGTGCCGATGCAAATGAGATGCCAATGACAGCAACAAAAAGGAAAAATTGAAATTTTCTCATGATGGGAGATTTAAACATTAAAACGGATATCTTTCTATGGTGAGTTTAATTGCCAATACCAGTACCAATGATGAAAACCCCAAAACCCATTCTCTTGCAGTGAAAAGCTTTGTCATTCCAACGATGAAACTTAGCATGAGCACCAACAATACTACGAAAATTTGCCCGATTTCCAATCCCAGATTAAAGCCCAAAAGGCTCCAAATCATATCCTGATTTTTGGA
>SXYR01000074.1 GCA_005788265.1 Bacteroidota bacterium
GTTTACAAAATTGATGATGTCGTCATATGATTGCGCTTTGGGCTGTATCAATTTCTCTTCCCATTGCTTTATTTTTTCAATCAACGCCTTCCCCTTATTTACCAACTCTTTCTTGGTTTCATCATGCTGAATCAATTTATTGAGGGCTGAGATTTGCTTAGAGAGTGCATTCATTTGATTGACAGCAACATGGATATCTACCATGTCCTTTTCAAGCTTTTTCAACAATTCATCCTGCACTGCATAATCTTTGCTTGAATATGGAAGCCTCGGATCCTGACTCAACTTCAAGGAGGCCGTCTGTTCAATTCCATCTGCTGTCAAAACAATAGTATAATCGCCTGGCGTGATTTTACCACCACTGTAATTTCCTTCTATATATACATTGTCAATGGTAGGCATGTTGGGACGACGCAAATTCCAAACAAATCTGTTCAGTCCTTTTTTGGCACTCAACACAGGCTCTTCTTTTAAACTGTTATTGGTGGAAGGAACTTCGACCAATTTATTGCTGAAAGAGCGGATCACATTTCCTTGGGCATCTTTCACTTGTATTGTAAGCAATTGGGTGCTGTCTTTTGGAAGATGGTAATATATTACCGCGCCAGTGGCTGGATTGGCTGAGGTTGTATTGGGAAACCTGGTAGTATCATCATCGTTTCTGTCAAAAATGCTGTATCCGGATATTCTGTATGTCTCATTTACAGGCATCAACTTGACATTGCTTTGATTGTCAAATCCTCTTAGAGGCTGCAATTCATCCAAGATCCAAAATGCTCTTCCTTGTGTAGAGGCAATCAAATTATTCTGATGAATTTTTAAATCCGTGATGGGAGTAACGGGAAGATTTCTTTGAAATTTATTCCATGAATTGCCCCCGTCATATGAAATGAACAATCCAATTTCAGTCCCAGCAAACAACAAGTTCTTTCTTACATTATCCTCTCTTACTACTCTCACACAAGCACCATAAGGCAACCCTTTAACAATTTTGGTCCAGGTCTTGCCATAATCGTTTGATTTAAATGCAAACGGTGTAAAATCATTGAACTTGTACTTTGTTGCGGCGATATAAAGAGTTGCGGGATCATGTGGGGAAACTTCTATTGCATTGATCAATGCTTCACCTAGATCTGGAGGAGTGATGTTGGTCCAGTTTTTCCCATCATCTTTTGTAACATATACCAATCCGTCGTCACTGCCTGTATACATGACACCTTTCTCTTTATCCGATTCCATGAAATAAGCAATCGTGCAATAATTTTCACCGCCTGCGCCTTCATTCGTATAAGGATATCCGCTGATGCCCATTTTGGTTGTATCGTGGGTGGTCAGATCGGGAGATATTACCTCCCATGATTTACCCATGTCTCTTGTTCTGAAAAGTCTGTTGCCTGCGTGGTAGTACACATTTTTTTCATGCTTGGAGTATGCAATTGGTGCATTCCAATTGAATCGATACGTCATATCCTTTGGCTGCATAGCCTGGTATTGCATAGGGTATACCATTACACCAACACCCTCACCTGTTTGCGTATCCAATAATTCAATGGTGCCCTGATAGCTTCCCCCCATTACATATCGTGGATTGTTTGGATCGAAACCCAGGAATGCGGATTCGCCGCCTGCAGAATAAGTCCATTGCCTTTCACCAATGGTTCCACTCTGAGTATTCCTGCTGGCAATTTTTACGGAAGTATTGTCCTGTTGACCTGCATAGATATTATAAGGAAATAAATTATCGACATTGATGCGGTAGAACTGCGCAGTTGGCTGATTGTTCTGAGAAGTCCAAACATTGCCGCCATTGAATGTGACAGCAGCCCCTCCGTCATTGGAGATAACCATGTTCTGATTGTTCTTTGGATTGATCCACAATTGATGATAATCTCCGTGTGTTCCTCTGATATTGGTCCATGACTTTCCACCATCGGTCGACTTGAGTCCAGCCGCTCCAAGAACATACACCGTATTCTCATTTTGTGGATCAGCGAATACTTCAATATAATACCATGCACGCGAAACCAATCGATGGTCTTTGCTGATTCGAGTCCAGTTCATACCTGCATCATTGGAAACAAACAATCCGCCTTGCTCTTTCTCGGTATCGCTTTCAATCAAAGTATATACTTTATCGGCATTTGCCTGAGAAACTGAAATGGCCATCTTGCCCAATTCTTTTGGCAATCCGTTTTGAATTTTTGTCCATGTTTCACCGCCATCTGTGCTCTTGTACAATCCACTTCCCTTGCCACCGCTCTGCATGGCCCAAGGCAAACGCCTGTGATCCCACATCGCGGCATATAGTATGCGTGGATTGTTCATGTCCATGCTCAGATCAACACATCCAGAATTTTCATCTACATACAAAACATTTCTCCATGTTTTTCCTCCGTCCTCTGATTTATAAATACCTCTTTCTTTTGATGAACCATGCAATGCACCCTGGGCGCCTACATAAACGATATCTGGATTGTTTGGATGTATGCGGATATTTGAAATATGCCTTGTCAATTCCAATCCTAGATGCTTCCATGTTTTTCCTGCATCGGTCGACTTGTATACGCCATCACCATAGGAAGTCATTACCCCTCTGGGTGCATGTTCTCCCATTCCAACAAAGACCACATTGGGGTCAGAATCAGCAACTGCAACGACTCCAACTGAACCTGTATTGAAAAAACCATCTGAAATATTCTTCCATGTTTGTCCGGCATCCTCCGTTTTCCAAACTCCTCCTCCCGTTGTGCCCATATAATAAGTCAATGGATCACCCTTGATGCCCGAAGAGGTAACTGAACGGCCTCCGCGGGTGGGGCCTATATTTCTCCAATAAACGGGTTGAAAATATTCTTCCAAATTGATACTTGGAGTTGCTGGCAAAGCACTCTTATCAAGAGACTTTTTCTGTGCAAAAACAGGTAGGCCTATAGATACAGAGAGAAAAAGACATCCTAAGATGCGGACGATGAAATGTAACATGATTGAGATTTTTGGATAACTAAGATAAGTATTTGAAGTATCGGTTGAATCATCAGTACCTAAAAAAAGGATTCATATAGAATCTGCTTCCGTCTTCAATTACAAACTCAACCCTCATATATGTATCGGAAGGAGTAAATTGATAGCTGATGGCATTCTTCATGCGTTCCATTCTCAAACACTTTCCGTTGTTTCCAATCAATTGAATGGTATCAATGGCCTTTGAAAATTGAATATGGACAGTTTCATTGAGGACTTTAACAGATAGCAGCAATTTTTTAGCTGATTCAATTTTTCTTTTTTTCGCTGCCAAATCATCTGCAGCAACTTTTGGAGCCCATACAGAAATATGAGATCCTAATTTCAGCGCATTGTACAATCCCTCTGCCTCTGAGGCCGATCCGTATACGATGGTATAGAACCTGCTGATCAAACTGTTCTTCAACACATTGTGTACATCGTCGTTTGCAATTCCAAAAACTGCTCGTCCGCTAGACAATGCCGCATCCCAATGTGGCAGCGACTGAGCCTGGGGATTCAAGATTTCAATCAGGTCGTAGTTGTATAATTTTTTCATCTCATCCACTTGATAGCCATTTAACATGTTTGGATGATTCAAAACAATCAATGCGTGGGGATCTTCCGCAATTTTATTGATGATGAATTGTTTGTTATCGAGGGTCTGAGGGAAAATGAAATCCTTCCATGCAACAGATGTTGCACCCATCACAAGCTGATGGGTTTTTCTAAGATTGATGCCATGTTCATATACAGGCACATAATTGATGGCGCGATGGTTGAATGTATCGATGTTGAAATACTGCGATACCCCATGGAATGCATATCCCATGCTGTCGTAACGCCTCCATATATCCTGCGCGCTGCCTTTGCCATTGGTCAATCCGCCCCATGCCTTTGCATGCGCATGAAAATTGGCAACGACTGCATCACTGGTATCGAGTTGAGCGTATGGATTGTAAATACTCTTCCCAGAAAAGACCGTTGCAGGAGGAAACACTGCCTTTGTATAAAAGACATACTGATCCAGCAACAGGTATAGAATCAGCAGCAACGGAATAAAATACAATAACCTGTATCCTCTTTTCATGAAATGCTAAAATGTTTACCTGTCATCAATCATCATCTCCATCACCCTCACTCAATTTGAGAAATGCTGCACGCTTAGGACCCGGGAAGGGGATGTTGCCTTTGATGGCATGCCAGAGCACTTTGTTGAATTCAATATCATTGTTGGCGTCTTCTTTCGCAAAATTGAATTTTTCAGATTTTTTCTGCCACTCATTGATGGCAGTGTTGCGCTGGTTCATGTCAACATCCGGAATGATTGCCTTGAAATCAAATGGTTTTGCTACTTTGTCAAAACATCTCCACATGGGAGTTGCAGCTGCATCATATTGTGTCATAGGACCCATCCCCAAAATCAATTCCATGGTGCGCAACATGGAAGATGTTGTGTATAGTGTATGATCAACAAATCCACGCTTTACAAAACCACCGGCAATATAAGCAGTGCTTCTGTGTGCATCCACATGGTCTGCGCCATTTTGCGCATCATCTTCCAAGATAAATACGGCCGTCTCATTCCAAATAGGACTTTTCGACAAGGCCTCTACAAACATGCCGACTGCCAAATCATTGTCTGCAACATGTGCATAAGGAGTGGGCCTTCCCAATTTGATGCCCTCTGTATGATCATTCCCAAATCTGACAGTATTAAATTGTGGAACCGTCCCTTTTGCAAGCAATGAATCAAAATCTCTTTTCCAAATTCTGAATCGCGTTGTATCTGCAATATTCATATTGTACTCTGGAAAGCCGGGACAAAAATGATTGTTTAACACAGAAATTGTTGGCTTGTTGAACGACATGAACTCTCCGTAGGTTCTGAAGCTGACGCCATACCTGTTGCAATTGTTCCAAATGAATCCAGCTTTGTTGTTGGCGATCTCTCTTTCACCTTCTCCACCATAGGTACCGCCTCTCCCGCCATAGCTGGTGGGCCAAGTTTTTTCCAAATAATCATTCGCGAGTGCCCCCATGCTCCAATTGTGCCCATCTGCACTTACTTCAGCATCCACATAAAAATTATCCAACAATACAAATTGATCAACCAGCGCATGCTGATTGGGAGTATATTTTCTGCCAAACAAAACAAGTGAAGTATCGCCGTTTCCCTTCTCTACATCGCCCAAAACTTGATCGTATGTTCTATTTTCTTTGATGACGTAAAAAACATATTTGATGGGTGACTTATCACCTGGTTTCATGGGAATAGGATTGCCTTCGTCTGCTATGCCTGCATTTGCACTTTTTTGAGGTGAGTACGCTGCATTTTCATAGACGCGTCGGGTATATTGATCCAACAAAATAGAATTGGGTACATCGATGATGCTCATCGAACCTTTAAAGAGTCCTCCAATGTATTCAACCTGAGATCCATCCTTGACCTCAAATCCATGGTGAATCACATCTTCTCTTTTTCTCAACGGTGATGGGCCAAATGGATTGGCTTTGGAAGTCATTCCCTTGCCATTCGCTACCCAAATTTTTCCATTGATGAATCGAACAGAAGTAGGATACCAACCTACCGGAATAAACCCCTTTGGTTTGCTGTTACCCGGAACTGCAACGTCGAATATGGCAAGGCAATTGTTATCAGCATTGGCAATGTACAGTCTCTTTGTTACGGGATCCAACGCGATGCTATTGGTAGTTGAACCGCTTGGTGAATTGGGATACAATGCAGCATCTAAGGTTTCAATCACAACTTTTTTGGAAAGATCAATGATGGATACTGAATTGTCATTGGCATTGCATACATAAAGATATTTTGCATCATTTGTAAGCAACATTTCGTTTGGATTATCTCCAACTCCTATAGGTTGTTTCCATTGCTTTGATTTGGTATCAAATATCAAGACTTTGTCACATCCCCAACAGGTGATATACAATTCATTGGTCTTTGGAGAAAACTTACAATCATACGCCTCCGCATCCAGTCCATATTTATGGACAACTTGTTTTGTGCGCAGATCTACGACATACAACATTTTGTCCTCTCTGGTAACAACATACATCATGTTATTTGATTCATCGAGGGCAAGCCCTGCTGGCCCGACGCGCACAGGCCATGGACGATCCAGTGAGATGCTATCAATTCGTTTCAACTTTTGATTGCTGATCTCGTATTTTAAAATTCTATTGTCATGACCACCAGAAACGTAAAGATATTTTTCATCAGAAGTGAACGTGATGCCATACCATGACTTTTCAATTTCAACCTGATCAATAACTTTTTCCGATTGCACATCAATCAATTGGATGGTCTGTACGCTTTGCCCATTGTTGGTTACAGCCATGAATTTACTGGACTTGCTCACTGCCATATTCAATGGCAGATCTCCTAGATCAAATGATCTTCCGACAGGACTGATTTTCCATCCATTGGGAAGTTGGAGCTGTGGCGGAAGTTGTTGTGCATGCAGGTATCCAATACTGAACAGCAGCATGAAAGGCACTAAAATTTTCATATAGACTTATTTATTTTCAACTTTTTTTACAAAACCAATCAATCCATTAAAATAATTTTCCTGATCGTCGTACATCGCCATGTGTCCGCCATTCGGACAATAAGCATAGGTGCCGTTTTTAAACTGAGTAGACATCCATTTCATATGATTCGGATCCATCGTATCATGTTCTGCACCAATCACAAGTGTCGGTACTTCTATTTTTGAAAGCTCTTTGCTGACATCCCAATTGTTCAATCTTCCTGAAATACCAAACTCACTCGGACCCTGCATGGTTACATAGAGGGACTGATTCAAGCCCGCAAATGCACGTTGTACCAATGCAGGCCACTCCGCATATGGTTTGCGCAACATATGTTTTTCATAAAAATGAGGGATCAAGAGTCCCATGTACTGAGGATTCGCAAAATCACTTCGAGCTTCCATGGCCCTAACAGAGTCCAATACAGCTTTATCCATTTGCTTCGCCAATACTTCTTCTGCATATTTATCATAGGCAGGACAACTGGACATCATATTTGAAATGATCAGCGCCTTCAGGTTTTGCTGGTATTTCAAAGAATATTGCATCGCCAATATTCCACCCCATGAATGCCCTAACAAATAGAAATTATCTTTATCAAGCCCCAATGCTGCCCTCACCTGCTCCACTTCTTCCACAAAACGATCCAAGTCCCAGTAGGCAGTGTCATTGGGATTGTCAGAATACCCGCATCCCAGTTGGTCATAATAAATAAATTCAATGCCTTCTTGCGGGAGAAAGTTTTCGAAACACTGAAAGTATTCATGGGTGCCGCCGGGACCACCATTCAACAGCAGAATCTTTGTTGTTGGATTGTTTCCAAAACGTTTGGTCCATACATTGAATTTTTTTCCAAAGCTTTCAATTTGAATGATTTTTTCATTGCCTGTTTGAATACCTGAATCCTGTTTTGCAAAATAATCAGAGGTATTGATTTGGGCTGATTGCTTGCATCCAAAAACCAATGCTGCCAATCCTATTAGAAAGAATATTTTTTTCATGTGATTTATTTTTTTCTTGGAATTTTTTGATCCCTTTGAGCAGCATGGTAAGCGAAAGAACAAACAACTGCGGCAATCTGTTTCAAATCATTTTCGATCAAATGATCATATACGTCCATATTGCTGTGGTGTGTTCTTGTATCGTACTCAATTTCATCTTGGATGAATTGGAATCCCGGCAATCCAACACCATCGAATGACTGGTGGTCTGTACCGCCCGTATTGTTGATGGTAACGGTAGTTGCGCCGAGGTCTTTGAAAGGTTCTAACCAGGCTGTAAAAATATCTTTGCATGCTTCATTTCCTTGCAAATAAATGCCGCGCACTTTTCCGGTTCCATTATCAATATTGAAATAGGATGAAAATTGATCGTGTGCTGCTGTTTTGGGATTCGCTGCATTTCCACCAAATGTTTTGGCAACATAGGCTCTTGATCCAAGCAGGCCTTGTTCTTCAGCACTCCACAGGCCAATTCGAATCGTACGGCGGGGTTGAACATTGAGCGATTTAAGAATGCGCATGACTTCTAACATTACAGAGGAACCTGATGCATTGTCTGTTGCACCTGTCCCTGTTTGCCAAGAGTCCAGGTGTGCTCCAATCATTACAATTTCGTCTTTCAGTAAAGGGTCGGTACCAGGAATCTCAGCAATTACATTGTACCCATTTAAATCGTCAGTATAAAACTTTGTTTTCACATCAGCATCCACTTTTACACTCATCCCATTTTTTGAAATTCTAAGCATGGTATTGTAATCTTCTACACCAATGACAAGGTCCAGAAAATTATCCGGATCTGTCGCCTTGTAAGATCCACCCCCTTGCGCAAAAATGGTTCCATCATGATTGCGCAGAGATGAACTCAACACCGCTACTGCCCCCTCTTCTTTGGCCATGTTTTTAAGAATGGTCAACATACGTTGAGGCGCCATGGCGCGTTGCATTTGTTCTCTCATTCTTCTCATTTGTGCCGTATCTCTTTGCTGACGGCCTGGTACAGCTTCAGCCATCTTGTTAAGATCTTCATCAGCATACCTTTCAGCATCTGCTTTAAAACTGTGCAAGTAATTGTAGTTGATATCGGGCAATAAAATTTTGCCTTTTAATTTTCCTTTGTAACTCATCAATGCAACAGAATCTTTCATATCTATCAGCAGCACTTCCGCATTTTTGAGCCCCTTGGTACCAACGGTCCATGTCTTGGGATAAGCCAAAATCGTTTTATAATAAGGTGCCGTCATTGCAAAATATGCTTTCTCCAGTTCCCATCCCTTCCCAAATTCCCCCCATGCTTCCTGGTGGGCATTGTCAATGCCAATAGATTTCAAAAAATCAACTGCATAACCGGCAGCTTTTTTGTAGCCAGGTGAATTGGCCAAGCGGTTTCCATTCAAATCAGTCAAATGCAAGGCGATGTCCATCAATTTTGATTTATTCAATGCTTCTTCACGGATCTTATTGATCATATTTTGGTCAACTTTTTCCTGGGCCAGTGTGAGCAAAACACTCAGCATTGCGGGTATGACAAACAACAGTCTTTTGGTCATAAATATTTTTTTTGAATGTAAGTATAAACTTTGAAAGACTGAATTCGAAAAGGATGAAATAACATTCGCTTTATAAAGTGGATATAAAACAAAAAGCCAGCACAATGGCCAGCTTCTTCTTTCGTCGGGGCGGCAAGATTCGAACTTGCGACCTCCTGGTCCCAAACCAGGCGCGATAACCGGGCTACGCTACGCCCCGAATATTTTAAACTGCGGTGGGGGCGGGATTCGAACCCGCGGTACAGAGTTACCCGTACGGCAGTTTAGCAAACTACTGATTTCAGCCACTCATCCACCCCACCGTCTGAAACCTTGAGTTTCAGGGAGGGCGAAATTACTAAAGACTGTTCAATCCGCAAAAGATAAAAGGCAATTACATGGCAGCAAGCTGCACCTTTTGCTGCAATTCCATGACGCTTTCCCGGAACATGTTGTCAGTATCCATCAGGTCTTTGACGGTTTGGCAAGAATGGATAACAGTTGTATGATCTCTTCCACCAAAATGTTCGCCAATAGTTTTCAATGAATTCTTGGTGAAAATCTTGGCCAAATACATGGTGATTTGACGGGCTTGTACAATCTCTCTTTTTCTGGTCTTTTGCAACAGGCGATCGTAGGGAAGGTCAAAGAATTCACAAACCATCTTTTGGATCGTATCGATGGTGATTTCTTTGGAGGAGGTCTTGATGAAATTGCGCAGCACTTTCTTGGCAAGGTCAAGGTCAATTTCCCTTTTGTTGAGAGATGACTGGGCCAACAAAGAAATCAATGCGCCTTCCAACTCCCTTACATTGTTCTGAATATTGTAAGCAATGTATTTTACTACATCCTTTGGAAGATCCAATCCGTTGTTCTTCATCTTCTTTTCCAGGATCTCTATTCTGGTTTCATAATCAGGTACCTGTAAATCTGCACTCAAGCCCCACCTGAAACGGCTCAACAATCTTTCCTGCATGCCCTCCAAATCCTTCGGAGGCTTATCCGAACTAAGAATCAATTGTTTACCAGATTGATGCAGGTGATTGAAAATAGCGAAGAAAGCATCCTGTGTTTTCTCTGCCCTGTTGAAAAACTGAACATCATCAATGATCAATACATCTATCAACTGATAAAAATGAATAAAATCATTGATCGCATTGTTCCTGCTATGATCTTGAAACTGGTTGATGAATTTTTCAGAGCTTACATACAAAACCACTTTGTTGGGATGAAGTCGTTTCACTTCATTTCCAATGGATTGTACCAAATGGGTTTTCCCAAGTCCAACCCCTCCATATACAACCAATGGATTGAAAGAGGTCGCCCCAGGCTTCTCAGCTACGGTCTTTCCTGCACGCCTTGCCACCCTGTTGCAATCCCCTTCTATAAATGCCTCGAATGTATAGGTGGGATTCAACTGAGAGTCAATTTGCATTTTCTTCAGACCGGGTATCACAAATGGGTTTCTCACATGGTTGTTGACCACAAGCGGAAAATCCATCTCATTGTTCGAAAAACTCTTGAAGTTTTGTCCGGGAATATCCATGGTGAGCGGCTTTGCATTTCCATTGCCACTGTCAACCATGATTCTGTATTCCAATTGAGCTTCTTTACCAAGTTCTCTTTTCAAAGTTTTAGCAAGAAGGTTGATATAATGCTCTTCGATGTATTCGTAAAAAAACTGACTCGGAACCTGGATGGTTAAAACGTTGCCTTTTAATGCAACCGGTTTGATGGGCTCAAACCATGTTTTGAAATGTTGCCACTCTACAATATCCTTTATGATCGCCAGACAATTGCTCCAAACTTTTTCAAACGGTTTTTCCATCAGTCCTAACGAGGTTTAGATTTTTTGGGTTAATAAAGCGACCTCTAAAACATCAATGCACAGGACCAATGACAGTGAAAAATGTTACTGTAATTCTACTCACCATTCCAATCTAGCACGTATGTTGTTGATTATTTCGGGTCTGGGTTTTGAACCTGTTTTATCCACATCTTTCATGTTCCAATTCACATCAGATAAAACCGACTCAGTTGGCGAATATATATTCAGTTTCGAGAAAAAAAAATTTTTTATTCCACAATATTTTTCACTGGCAAAATCGATTGATTTTTTTCTAATTTTTTTGTTTCTCAAGGAGAAAATTTGTAAAGTTCCAAATATGATCATGGTCTACCCAAAACTTCCTGATTGACAACCACTTTCTCCTGTTTTTTTGGTATATTATAGCGGTTACCCAGAAGCTTTGTAGATAAGTACATCATGCTCAAATAAATACGCCCAACCGCAACTGTCTGCTGGAAACTTGACCGGCAGTCCTTGGGGCGGATCTCAACTAAAAGAACCAAGGCACATCGAAGAAAGAGGAAAGGAGCAATGCACAAGGGTTGTTTTTACTGACAATCATTTTTCATCCAGCTCTGTTGCCAACTCCGTACAGAATATGATAACTTAGCGGAAATTAATTATATTCATATGGGATTCGATCTTTCAGGAAAAATAGTAAGCATAGGTGAAACAGTTCAGAGAAGCGCAACTTTCAAAACCAGAGAATTTGTTGTAGAAACAAATGAAGATATCAATGGGCGAACCATTACCAACTTTGTTAAGTTTCAAACCGTTCAAGATAGAACCAGCATTCTGGACCGATTCAAAATTGGAGATGGAGTGAAAGTCATGTTCAATATCAAAGGTTCGAAATGGGAGAAGAACGGACAAACCAATTACATCACCAACCTGGATGCATGGAGAATTGAACAGGTCAGCATGGGCAGCGGAGCCGGACCCGTTGATGCACCTCCAGCATTCTCACCTGATCCAGAAAGCCAGCAAGGCATCGCAGACGATTTACCGTTCTAATTGTTCAGTTGATTATGCAGCAGGAAATTCAATTGCAACTTTCTCCGAAAGATGCAGCCGATGCTGCAACCATCCAAACTGAACTGGCCAGGTATCTTGCAGTTCAACCGAAAAAAATCAGTGGATTTCAGATTCTGAAAAAATCCATTGACGCAAGAAAACAGGAAGTAAAAATCAATTTAAAGCTCAGGGCATTCGTGGACGAGGCTTTTCAGGAAATTTTTCCGCCTGAATTCAACTTTCCCGATGTGCGTCGCTCCAAGAACCGTTCCATTATTATTGGTGCGGGACCCGCAGGATTGTTTGCTGCACTTGAACTGATTTTGCAGGGAATCAAACCAATCATTCTTGAAAGAGGAAAAGATGTGCGGGAAAGAAGAAGAGATTTGGCAATACTGAACCGCGAAGGCATCTTAAACGAAGAAAGCAATTATTGTTTTGGGGAAGGAGGTGCAGGTACCTACAGCGATGGGAAACTATATACGCGCAGCAATAAAAGAGGCAATATTGATAAGATCCTGCAGCTGCTCGTTCAGTTTGGAGCAGATCCATCCATATTGTATACTGCACACCCTCATATCGGAACAAATAAACTGCCGGGCATCATTGAATCCATCAGATCGCAAATCATTGGATCCGGTGGCGAAGTTCATTTCAATCAAAAACTGACCGACTTTTCTATTGAGCGCAGCCTCATCAAAAGTGTCAAAACAGCCACCGGTGATTTGTTTGAGGGAGATCAAGTCATTTTAGCCACCGGACATTCTGCAAAAGATATTTTCTGTCTGCTGGAGGAAAAAAACATCTTGATCGAACCAAAACCATTTGCGCTTGGTGTAAGAATCGAACATCCCCAACAATTGATCGACTCCATTCAATATCATTGCCCCGTTTGGCAGGGAAGAGGAAATTATCTTCCCCCTGCATCCTATCAACTCGTTGATCAGGTGAACAACCGAGGGGTTTTTTCTTTCTGCATGTGTCCAGGTGGAATCATTGCCACTGCATCCACCTCACAAGAAATGCTGGTCGTGAATGGCTGGAGTCCTTCGAAAAGAAACAACCCATTCGCAAATTCCGGAATGGTGGTTCAGGTTGAGTTGGAGGATGTAATGAAAGGGATGAGGGACAAGGTCGAAGATCCGGACCGAAGTGTCCGGAGACGAAAGACAAGTGAGCGGTTGGTTTTACATGATTTTCAGGAAATGGTGGAGAGAAAAGCATTTGCATCCGGTGGTGGAGCATATGTCGCCCCCGCACAAAGAATGACGGATTTTATCAATGGAAAAATATCCAATAGCTTGCCGGCAACATCCTATCTAAGGGGTGTTCATTCGGTTGATATCAATGAAGTGCTGCCGGAATTTATATCAAAAACCTTGAGAGAGGGCTTCAAGTCTTTTGGCAAGAAGATGAAAGGCTACTTAACGGAAGAAGCCATCATTGTTGCTCCCGAAAGCCGAACTTCCTCTCCAGTGCGGATTCCAAGGGGCCAGGAAAAACTGCATCACCCACAGATCAAAAACCTTTACCCTTGCGGAGAAGGTGCCGGATATGCAGGTGGCATTGTAAGTGCGGCGATGGACGGCATCAAGGTAGCACATGCAATTCAAGCCACTCATCAATAATTTACAAAACACAGCCCTTAGAAGCGTAATTTTATCCAATGAATACTGCTCTGGAAATTCAGCACCTGAAAAAATATTTCTCAGGACAAAAAGCTGTTGACGATATCAGCTTTACCATCAACAAAGGTTCCATTTTTGGACTATTGGGACCCAACGGCGCGGGAAAAACAACGCTGCTGAGAATGATCACTGGTATTTTTTATCCTGATGAAGGAAATATACTGTTGAACAATCTCCCTTTCAATCCGTTGACGGATGTTGCCAATATTGGCTACATGCCGGAGGAAAGAGGATTGTATAAAAAAATGAAAACTGGAGAGCAGGTGCTCTACCTCGCACAATTAAAAGGGTTAGACAAAAAAGAAGCAAAGGAAAGAACCAAAGAATGGTTCATCAAATTCAATATGGAATCGTGGTGGAACAAAAAAGTAGAAGACCTGAGCAAGGGCATGAGCCAGAAACTGCAATTTGTTACTACAGTGCTGCACAAACCGGATTTGATTATTTTGGATGAGCCTTTCAGTGGACTCGATCCGGTGAACGCAAATTTGATCAAAGATGAAATTTTTAAACTGGCTCAAAATGGAGCCACCATTATTTTCAGCACCCACAGAATGGAACAAGTGGAAGAAATTTGCGATCATATTGTTTTGGTAAACAAGGGCAATAAGATTCTCGACGGCGGAGTGGGTGAAATCAAACAACAATTCAAAAAAAACATATTTGAAATTGAATTTGATCAAGCGTTGTTTGCAGAAAACACCGCAACACATCTATTCAATGTTGAATCATTCAACGATAAGAAACTAAAAATTAAAATCAACAGCGAATTCAGTAACAACCAGGTCCTATCCTACTTCATTGACAAAAACTTACACATTACATCCTTCAATGAAATACTCCCCTCATTGAATGATATTTTCATTGAATTGGTGCAGGGTACGCCTGAAGCCAGACAATTTCAACAAGCATAATACATCCAAGCATGAACAAAGTTTCCCTCATCATAGAAAGAGAGTATATTACCAGAGTCAGCAATAAAAGATTTTTGCTGATGACCATTCTGATGCCATTGGTATTTATAGTTTTTATTTTTGGATCATCATACTTTGCTGCAACAATCAAAGAGGAAACAAAGATTGCAGTGGCAAATGACCCAGGGTTTTTAAAGGAAAATTTGGTCTCAGAAAAAGGTGATCTCCAATTTGAATTCACCAACGATGTTGATACAAACAACTACACCAGCAAAGGGTTTGATGCAGTTTTATATACATTTATAGAAGACGAGCAGCTCATCGGAAATATACACTCCAAAAAACAACTGGGACTCGAAAAATCAAATTACATAGATCGGCAGTTGAACAAAGCAGTGGAAAACAATTTATTGCTTGAAAGAGGAATACAAAAGTCCACCCTGGATTCGATCAAAAATGCATCAAAAGAAAATGTAACTGTGAAGAACTTGGTGGAGGACGAAAAAGGAAAAAACAAAGAATCCAACGCAGGACTTGCCTATGGCATCGGTTTTGGCAGCGGAATATTGATATATATGACGATGTTCATTTTTGGATCAATGGTGATGCGCGGTGTTGCAGAAGAAAAAACAAATCGGATTGCAGAAGTCATTGTTTCTTCCTGCAAGCCTTTTGAACTCATGTTGGGTAAGATCATTGGAATTGCAGGTGTGGGACTCACCCAATTGTTGCTGTGGATTGCACTGATTGTTGCATTGTCAACCTCACTCACGATGTTTCTGCCAACTGAAACCATTCAACAAGCACAGCAGATGCAGCAATCGCAAGTATCCGGTGCAACAATGGCAAATGCAGACATGGCATCAAAAATTCTCGAAGCCAAAGCTACTCTTACCGAAGGAGTGAATTGGCTGATGATCATTGGATTCTTTCTATTCTACTTCCTTGGCGGATATCTTTTTTATGCTTCACTCTTTGCAGCAGTTGGAAGTGTGATCAATGAAGACCCGCAAGAAGCACAACAGTTGATGCTTCCCATCACAATGCCCATCATTTTCTCATTTGTTGTTTTAAATGGAGTGCTGGCCAATCCAAGCAGCAGCATGGCCGTATGGATGAGCATCATTCCTTTTACATCTCCTATCATCATGATGGGTAGAATTCCATTTGGCATTCCCAATACCGTTCCATACTGGCAATTGGCAGCTTCTATGTTGAGCCTGGTTGGAGGATTCATCTTTACCACCTGGTTCGCAGGTAGAATTTACAGAACAGGTATTTTGCTTTACGGCAAAAAAGTTACTTGGAAGGAAATGATAAAATGGACATTCAGAAAAAGTTGATATTCAAAGTTTAAACATCGTCGCCCAAATTTGATGTAGTTTTACAGCATGAAATTACTGGCAACCTACCTCAAACCCTATAAATGGCTGATCGCACTTACATTGTTGTTGGCCACCATCAACACCGTATTCTCGTTGATTGATCCAATCATTTTCGGAAGGATCATCAAACTCTCACAAGAAATCAATACTGGCCAGGAAGAGGGAAATGTCATGACATGGGATCTGTTCTTTTCCACGACCCTCACACTCTTGTTGATGTCGATGGGAACTGCGATGGTAAGCAGAATTGCTAAAAATTTTCAAGACTACTTTGCGAATGTTGTCATCCAAAAATTTGGTGCAAGAATTTTTACCGACGGACTTCAGCATGCAATGAAACTTCCCTACCAGGAATTTGAAGACCAACGCAGTGGAGAAACCCTGAGCGTACTGACCAAAGTAAGAACCGATACAGAAAAATTCATCAACTATTTTCTCAATGCAATGTTTGCAATTTTGGTTGGCATCACATTTGTTTTTGTATACGCATCCATATACATTCACTGGTCAGTCCCGATTGCATATATAGCTGGCATAACCTTGTTAAGCATTGGGACCAATTTGCTGAGCAAAAAAGTAAAGCAAATTCAAAAAAATATCGTCAGCAGTACCACTTCACTGGCTGGAACTACTACAGAGAGTTTAAGAAATATTGAATTGGTAAAAAGTCTTGGTCTCACAGAGCAGGAGGTAAAGCGCTTGAATGCGGATACATATAAAATTCTTGGACTAGAATTAACCAAAGTGAAAAGGATCCGAAGCATCAGCTTCTTGCAAGGAACATTGGTAAATACACTCAGACAGGTCATACTTTTTTTGTTGATGTATCTCATTTTCAAAGATTCCATGCAGCCGCATGAAATGGTTACGATGCAATTCTTTTCTTTTTTCATTTTTGGCCCGCTGCAGGAAATCGGAAACATCATTTTATCTTACAGAGAAGCTGAAGCATCCATCGGCAACTACCACAAACTGATGGAAAAAGAACCTG
Organism: Bacteroidota bacterium; assembly: GCA_005788265.1. Taxonomy (GTDB): domain Bacteria; phylum Bacteroidota; class Bacteroidia; order Chitinophagales; family Chitinophagaceae; genus Pollutibacter. The sequence continues at coordinate 16,924 of SXYR01000074.1, forward strand.
AGAAAGTTCCAGAAGTCCCTATCCACCTAGGTGACATAGAAACATTGCAATTCAAGCAAATAGGGTTTCAGCATATCACCGCAAAACAAAAAGCAATTGACAACATTTCATTCAGCGTCCATAAAGGGGAAACCGTTGCATTTGTTGGCCCATCTGGCTCAGGGAAAACAACGTTGATGAAATTGCTCGTAGGATTGTACCGCCCTCAAGAAGGAAATATTCTATACAACGGCTTGGACGAAAATGAGATCAATTTTGAGGACCTCAGAAAACAAATTGGATTTGTTACACAGGATACACAGTTGTTCTCTGGTACGATCAAAGAAAACTTATTGTTTGTTAATCCAAATGCCAGCAATGAAGAAATACAGCAAGCGCTTGAGAAAGCTTCCTGTCAATCATTGTTGAAAAGAGCTGAAAACGGCATCAACAGTGTGATTGGAGAAGGAGGATTAAAACTTTCAGGCGGAGAGAAGCAGCGAATTTCAATCGCAAGAGCACTGTTGAGAAATCCACGTGTATTGTTATTTGATGAAGCAACATCAGCATTGGATTCTATCACAGAAGAAGAAATCACCGAAACCATCCGCTCTATTTCTGCAAGGAAAGAACAAATCACCCTGTTGATTGCACACCGCCTCTCGACGATCATGCATGCAGACAGAATTTATGTACTGGAAAAAGGTGAAATCGTGGAAACCGGATCACACGATGAACTGATTCTTCTCAAGGGACTCTACTATGCCATGTGGAGGCAGCAGATCGGAGAAAGAAAGCGCATCTGATCAGTCCTTTGAATCTTCTCTGCGGTGCAACATTTTATCAAGAAGTGATGGATCCGTCAGCCCTTCCACTTCGCTCAGCAAAACCTCTAGGGCAGAGGTGCTTTGAAGTATCTCAACCAATGAAAATATCAGGGAGATCATCAATGAAATCAAACTGACAGCGAACGTTGCCTTTGCCATCGATGGCCACATGTTGTAAACAAAATACATTGAACTCACGCACAGAAGAAAACTGAACACACCAAACCCCTGCATGTACCGAATATAATTCAGGCGATTTCGCAAGCTCTTGATTTGCGCAGCAAGGTTTTGCTTATCGTTTACCTTGTTGTATTCGTCAAACAATTTGCGGACCAAATTGGCAATTGCTAAAAATCGATTGGTGTATGCCAACAACAATAAGCTGATGGCAGGAAACAACAATGCAGGGGTATTGATAGATAGTTCCATGCATCAAAGTTACCGGCTCTGGATCAAAGAACCTTCACTTTGAAATCCAATGAAATATCCGTTTCGCCTACACTTACATTGTCATTGGCTGTTTTTACGCCCGGCTTGTGTTTCAGTGTGATATTCAATGTACCAGAACCTGTATTGGAGGATGCTGTCCAAAGAGATGTTGTGCCGAGTGGGAATCCCTTTCCATCTGCATTAAAGTTGCTAAAGCTTACAAGACCATTGGTGGCAGAAAAATAGAATTGATGGTCGTTTGCTTCTGCTATAATTTCAGCAGTGATATTGTCTGCCGGACTCACACTTTCATTCAATATTTCCAACACACAGTCATAGATTTTGCCCTTTTGAAGTGTAATCTCATCAAACTTAGAGGGTGCAGCACCGCCTTCACCATCCAGATCCTTGAATTCAAAAACCGTCAATGCACCTGTACCGCCCAATACTTTCTCCGTTAATTTAACCCTTACAGTTGTGATTAGTTCGCCTTCATTGGGATCTGCTTTTTCCTTGTTGCAACTTGTGAATCCAACGATACCAATCAGTAAAAAAGCAAACAGCATTTTAGTTTTCATGTTAATTGAGTTTTATTATAGTGAATATTTAATTTTGATTGAAATATTTCTGCCTCGGTCTAAACTGAAATACCTGAAGGCATTCATGTAATCGCGGTAGGAAACATTGAAAGCATTGTATACATTGAAAACCAAATCAACTTTGCGTGCTTTGATGTCAAGTCCGGTTCCTGCCTCAACATTCACCAAGCTATAAGCCGCAGGTGGCTCTATGTAGTCTGACTTCATGGAAATATTTCCTCTTGCATCTTTGACCTCGATGTTTCCTGTTGGAGGAACACGTTGTTGCCTGGTTACATGTTGAAATATCATTTTAACATAGGGCTGCCTTGTTTTCTTTCCATCTGCAAAGGTGTATTCTAGGTCTGACTCATACCGATCTGATGGCATTTGAATCAGCCATGTTTTTGCAAGGAGATCAAAAGCCCTGAGCAAAGAGGCTTTTGATCCTGCAGTCAAATGTTTGTTGATTTTGTAGATCAGATTCAAATCAGTTCCGGATAAGTTTGCATTGGTCTGTGTATAATCAAATACAGGAAAAGCCCCACGTATGGTCAGCAATGGTGGAAACCCCGGTTCGAGGTAAATAAAATCGTTGATCCATTTATTGTATACACCCCAGTCAATTTCCCATCTTTCTTTTTTCACAATCAGTGAACCCATGGCACTGTATGCTCTCTCAGTTTTCAGTCCCATGAACCCCTTTTCAATTCGTGCAGCACCATGATGCAATCCATTGCTGAACAGTTCATTGATTTGCGGAGCTCTCCAGGCAGAGGAGAGGGTAAAAGAGATCCTGACCGCATCATCTAATTTGTATGCCACCAATCCAGTGCCTGAAATTCCCTGAAACAGGGTGGTTCCATATGGGGCACCAGGCAGCAAAGCATTTCCGGTAAGGACATCAAATGGTGCCTTGTCGTTGTCGGAAATATCAAAACGGTTTCTGAGATCGTAGCGGAGTCCAGCCTCAAGCTGCCATTTATTTTTCTGGTATTTTTCAGCTGCCCAGACACCGATATCAAGTGACTGATAATTGGGTACAAAATACCGGTAGTTGATTGAATTCAATTGGTGCATGATATTTATACCCATTGAACCTTTCATGCGGGAATTTTTGAAATGTTCCCAAACAAAGTCTACCATATTGGTAAGCAAACTCAATTCCAACTGAGGCAAAGTTGATTCTGAGCGAATATTGTCATATTCTCTTCGCTGGTTGTATTGCGAAGAAATAACGAGATTGATTCGGTTTGCATCGTTGTATTCTTTGTATGCTTTGATTTTCATCAGCTGGTGCTGAACAGATTGATAAGGGCGATCAATGACATAAGAAAAACCAGCATTCTTGATGAACGCGGGCGGCTCTTGTAATGCAATCACGTTTTGGAGATCGGTCAGATTTCCGATATGCGAACCACTGAAGATGCCGATGCGTGTGTTGAATAAACTGTAGAAAGCTTCCAGCCCCCTGCTTTTGTCTCTCCACCCGAATGATGCTGACATGTTTGCTTCCTCCAATCCAGCATTCTTCAACCAATAGGCAGGCGTTTTTGCATTCCCTCCTCTCTTAACAGTACCCTGCAAACGCCAAGAAGTTTTTTCTTTTTTATCAAATGAACTTTCAATCAAGGTACTTATCACACCTTGTCTGTTATTCGAGAATGCAGCAAGATTGACCTCACCACTGAGTTTCTTTCTGTATTGCAACAATCTTGGTTCCACCAAAACCACCCCACCGATGGCATCACCACCATAACGAACAGAAGCGGCACCTTTGATAACAGTCAAACGATTCGCAACATAAGGATCAATCTCAGGTGCATGTTCGCTCCCCCATTGTTGGCCCTCTTGTCTGATGCCATTGTTCAAAATCAATACCCTGCTGCTGTGCAATCCCTGAATGACGGGCTTGTAGATATTATTACCAGTTTGAAGTACTGTCACACCAGCAATTTTTTGCAAAGACTCACCAAGGCTAGATCCACGTGTTGAGAGCAACTGTCTTCCCTTTAGCTCACCAGTCATTCCCTCTGGACGAACAACCGAAGTCCCAACCACCACTACTTCCTTCAACCGATTTTCAGTATGTGAGAGCACAAAATCTTGTTGCAAATCATCTTTCAAATGAATATGCATCTCTATCGTTTGACAGTCGGCATGGGTTACTTTGATGGTGTAGTCTCCCTGACACAATCCATTGAAATTGTAGCGACCTGAAACATTTGTCATCACGGTTTTATTCAATTCGATGATGCTGACAGTTGCTTTTTCAAGCAAGATCTGCTGATCTTCATCCCTGATGACTCCACTGATGGAATAGGTGCACTGTGCAAGCACATGCAATTGTTGCGTAAGGATGAAAAATAAAATGAAAGAGAATCTCATTGCTCCAGGTCTGGAACAAAGCTAAGGAAGAAAAATTAAAATTTGCAACAGTATTGCAAAAATTAGAGTCGCTCAAAAATACCTGCAATACCTTGTCCGCCTCCAACACATGCAGAAACCATTCCATATTTCTTATGGGTTCTCTTCAGGTCGTCCAACAACTGAACTGTCAATTTTGTCCCTGTGCAACCAAGGGGATGACCCAATGCAATGGCACCCCCATTGATATTCACTTTGGAGGTATCAAGCCCCAATTTTTTAATAATGGCCAGTGACTGAGATGCAAATGCTTCATTCAATTCAATCAAATCAATTTGATCAATTGACATGTTTGCTCTTTTCAATGTTTTTGGAATGGCTTCAATCGGACCCACTCCCATGATGCGAGGATGAACACCTGCCACATCACAATGTATCAATCGTCCAATAGGTTTCAAATCAAACTGCTTGAGCATTTTTTCACCCACCACCAATACAAATGCAGCGCCATCACTGGTTTGAGAGGCATTGCCTGCTGTTACTGTGCCATTGACTGCAAAAGCTGGTTTGAGTTTGGCGAGTCCATCTAAACTGGTATCTGCACGCACACCCTCATCAGTATCCACCACAAAACTCCTCTTTTGCTTTTTACCTTTCTCGTCCAGGTAAACCGCCTGAACTGTGATGGGAAGTATGCCGGTTTTAAAATGTCCATGTTGAATCGCCTGCAAAGCTTTCTGATGAGAGGCAAAAGCAAATGCATCCTGCTCTTCTCTTGATACCTGGAATTCTTTTGCCACTGCTTCTGCAGTTAGTCCCATGTTCAAATAAAAATCTGGCTCCTCTGAAACGATGTTATAAGAAGGAACTGTTTTCCACCCGGAGGCAGGCACAAAACTCATGCTCTCTACTCCACCGGCAATGATGCAATCTGCCATTCCTGATCTGATTTTTGCCGTGGCCATGGCAATGCTTTCCAATCCTGATGCACAATACCGGTTGATGGTAATGCCAGGTGCCTGATGCCCCAATGCCCTAGCTGCAATGATTCTACCGACTTGCAATCCTTGCTCTGCCTCCGGTACTGCATTTCCAACAATCACATCATCCACCAGAGATGCTTCCACTTGAGGGACTGATTGCATGAGTCCTTTGATTACTTCTATGGCAAGATCATCCGGACGCGTAAATCTAAATCCGCCTCGCTTTGATTTTGTAATAGCCGTACGATAGCCAGCAACGATATATGCTTCTTGCATAAGTTTTGATTTGGGATTATCCCGAATTTACGAAATACAAGGATTAAATTTGCCAACATGTATCAGGTATTGAGAAATGCCCTTTTTTTACTCGATGCGGAAAGAGCGCATTACTTTTCCATGAACCTGCTGAAATGCTGCTGCCAATTTCCCATTCCCAGATATTTTTTAAAAAAATGGTTTACTCCAAAACCCGACAATGGTTCAAAAAA
>SXYR01000075.1 GCA_005788265.1 Bacteroidota bacterium
CCAGCCTTCCCAGTTGCGAATCCGCGGTCCAATTGCTCAAATACACTTCCTTTGATGGCATCCCTAAGATCATCGCTGAATACCGCAATATTGGAAAGTTGGTATGCATTCTTTTTCAATGCCCTCAAGGAATCTGGCAAAGGAGAAGATCCGGCTGTCCATCCTTCTCCATACAATAATATATCAGGCTTGATGGCCCTGAGTTCGTTTGATATCAAATTCATAGTCTCAATATCATGAATGCCCATCAAGTCAAATCGGAATCCATCTACATGGTATTCCTTTACCCAATATTTGAGTGATTCCAACATGAATTTTCTCATCATGGGTCGCTCACTTGCTGTTTCATTTCCACATGCAGAAGCATTTGAAAAAGAACCGTCCTCTTTTTGTCTGTAGTAATACCCGGGCACCAGTTGATTGAAATAAGAGTTTTCAGTGAGCATGGTATGATTGTATACCACGTCCATCACAACCCGAATCTTTTTCTGGTGAAGGGCCTTCACCATTTGTTTGAACTCTTTTATTCTTGTCACGCCATCATCTGGATTGCTGGAATAGGAACCCTCTGGTGTATTGTAGTTCAATGGATCATATCCCCAATTGTATTGATTGCTGTCCTTTTTGCTTTCATCAATGCTGTAGAAATCATATACGGGCAAAAGATGTACATGCGTAACACCCAATTCCTGCAGGTGATCCAATCCGGTTTGAACCCCAGCAATATTCATGGTCGCCGCTTCTGTGAGTCCAAGGAATTTTCCTCTTGCCTGAATTCCGCATTGCTTATCAATGGTGAAATCCCTGATGTGCATTTCATATACGACTGCATCGGTTGGCAGGCCTCCGATTTGGCTAGAAAGATTTTTTCGATTGCTGAAGACTGGTGATTGATCATGTTCCCAATCTAATGGATTGGTTGCCTTCAAATCAATGACAACTGCTCTTTTACCATTGGTGCCAACTGCTTTTGCATATGGATCTGGTACTTCGTTCAGCCATTTGCCATGTGTATAAATTTTAAACGCGTAGTAGATGCCTTGTAAATTTCTCGCTATGCTTTTGGCCCAGGTACCTTGCACGCCCTTCTGCATTTCAATTGTTTCGATCGGAGTTCCAGCCAATGAAGTTTTGTACAATACGAGTGATACTTTTTCAGCAGCAGGGCTCCATATTTTAAATGTAGATGATGCAGGTGAATAGGTAAGCCCTAAATCAGTTCCCTGGTAGACAGGATAATTCTCCGGGTTGAAAAACTGACTGAAGCCAAAGAAACTATTGATCATGATGAATAAAGTGATGACAACTTTTTGCATTTGAAAATAGATTGTATTGCAAACTAATGAATTTCTGGTGCAAGAGACCAATGTGCCGGAGATCGCCATAAACCCGAAAGCAGCAATTCTCGCATGAAAAAAAATTCCTTTGGAAGTTTATCAAACATTTTGGAGAACAACTCTTCATGTGCCAGAATTTCTACCTTCCATGCCTCTCGATCAACTTCCATTACTTTGTCATACTGTTCAGGAGTGAACTTCAATTCACCCCAATCGATGTCTTCGTATTTGGGCATCCAGCCAATGGGGCTCTCAATGGCCGAAACTTCTCCGTTGACCCTTTCCACGATCCATTTCAACATGCGCATGTTGTCTCCAAATCCGGGCCATGCAAAATTTCCATGTTCATCTTTTCTGAACCAGTTGACCCCAAAAATTCTGGGAGGGTTCGGAAGATTTCTGCCAAATTGAAGCCAATGATTGAAATAATCTGCCATATGATACCCACAAAAAGGAAGCATCGCAAATGGATCTCTTCTTACTTTTCCTACCTCACCAAATGCTGCAGCAGTAGTCTCTGAGCCCATGGTGGCGGCCATGTAGACACCGTAGTTCCAATTGAATGCTTGGTACAACAGTGGAATGGTTGTGCTTCTTCTTCCGCCAAAAATGAAAGCACTGATGGGAACACCGTTTGGATTCTCACTCTCTGTATCTATACTTGGACATTGATAGGAGGGTGCAGTAAACCGTGCATTGGGATGAGCAACCGGCTGCCCGCTGGATGGATCATGCAATTCACCCTTCCAATTTTTTATCCCTTTGGGAACTTCTCTTGTCAATCCCTCCCACCAAACATCGCCTTCTGGTGTAATACCCACATTGGTGAAGATGCTGTTTTTGGAGAGTGCTGCGATGGCATTTGGATTTGTTTTTGCATTCGTGCCAGGTGCCACTCCAAAATATCCGTATTCCGGATTGATGGCATACAATCTTCCGTCTTTGCCAGGTTTGATCCAAGCAATATCATCCCCCACTGTTGTCACTTTCCAACCTTTCATATCACCAGGTGGAATCAACATGGCAAAATTTGTTTTACCACAAGCACTTGGAAATGCAGCAGCCACATATGTTTTACGGCCATTGGGATCTTCAACTCCAAGAATCAGCATGTGTTCTGCCAACCAGCCTTCTTCCTTTCCCATTACAGAGGCAATGCGCAATGCAAAGCATTTTTTTCCCAGCAATGCATTCCCACCGTAACCTGAACCGTAGGATACAATTGATCGGTCTTCAGGATAATGAACAATATATTTAACTGTCGGATTACAAGGCCAGGAAACGTCCTTTTGTCCAGGTTCCAATGGAGCACCCAAAGAATGCAGGCATTTAATGTATTCCCCATCTTCACCAATCAGTTCCAATACTTTTGAACCGACTCTTGTCATGATATGCATATTGACCACTACATAAGGAGAATCTGAAACCTGCACGGCCATTTTAGAAAGTGGAGAGCCCAATGGTCCCATGCAAAAAGGAATCACATACATGGTTCTTCCTTTCATGGATCCTCTGAAAAGATGCTTCATTTTGGTTTTCATTTCTTTGGGATCGACCCAGTTGTTGGTAGGGCCCGCATCTTCTTTTCTTCTGCTGCATATGAAAGTTTTGTCTTCTACCCTTGCCACATCGCTTGGATCTGAGTTGCATGCATACGAATTGGGCCATCGATCCTGATTGAGCTTGACGAAAGTCCCGCTGTTAACAAGCAAACTGCAAAGCTGCTCATACTCCTCTTTGGACCCGTCGCACCAGTATATTTGTTGGGGGCTGCACACTTCTGCCATTTCCTTTACAAAATTGATCAGATCCTGATTTTTTAGATTTGAGGGTTGATTCGTTTTCATGGGGTAAAATTTCTGCTCCTAAATTACTTCAATTGCAACTGCCACTTCCCTTATTTCCACCCTGTAAATCAACATTCTGTGCAAAAAAATTCATTAACTTAGGAATCCGAACGAAGCTGCCAATGAAACTCAGATCCATTGAACCAATAAGTACGAAGAAGGTTTATTTCTTTTCCGCTTTTTTAATTGCCTTGCTCACGGGAGTTGCTTTCTTTTTCATGCGAGAAAAATCCGTTGGGGATGAAATACCTGATGTGGTTGACTTCAATTTTCACGTAAGACCCATACTCTCCGACAGGTGTTTCAAATGCCATGGCCCGGATGCGAATAAAAGAGAAGCTGAATTACGTTTGGATAAGGAGGAAGGAGCATTTGCTGCTTTGAAAGATGACCCCTCACATCATGTGATTGTTCCGGGAGATCCTATGGCTTCCGCATTGTATACAAGAATTGTTTCTGCAGACACTTCAGAAATGATGCCCCCGCCCTCATCCAATTTATCATTGAGCAAGAGAGAAATTGAAATTTTAAAAAAATGGATTCAACAAGGTGCTAAGTATAAGAAACACTGGGCCTTCATCCCTCCAGCCAAATCAACTGTTCCTGAAGTTGATGAGGATTACAACCCCAGGAATGAAATCGATCATTTTATTTTTAAAAAATTAGACGAGGTTGGATTGGAACCGAATGGCGAAGCAGATAAGAATGCATTGCTGAAAAGGGTTTGCATGGATATCACAGGATTGCCTCCGACGATTGAGATGCAGGAAAAATTTTTACGTGATCAATCTCCGAATGCATATGAAAAAATAGTGGATGAATTGCTGACCAGCAAGCATTACGGAGAAAAGATGGCCATCCCCTGGATGGATCTTGCCAGGTACGCTGATAGCCATGGTTACCAAGACGATGGATACAGAACCATGTGGCCATGGAGGGATTGGGTGATTCATGCTTTCAACCAAAACTATCCGTATTCAACATTTATTACATGGCAATTGGCTGGCGACTTGCTTGCTAATCCATCGAAAGAAATGTTTTTGGCAACCGGATTCAATAGAAATCATAAAATCACCCAGGAAGGTGGAGTGATTGATGAGGAATACAGAATTGAGTATGTGACCGACAGGACCAATACTTTTGGAAAAGCATTTATGTCCATCACGCTCGAGTGCGCCAAATGCCATGACCACAAATACGACCCAGTTTCTCAAAAAGATTATTTCAGCATGTTCGCATTCTTCAACCAAGTGCCTGAAAAAGGTTTGGTGGGAGATATACAACTCGCATCACCAGGTGATCCTCCCAACATGAAGATAACTTCAGAGGACGTGAAAACGGTGATGAACTTCATCAACAAGAAAGATACTTCTCCGGTGGTAGTGATGGTAATGAAAGACAGCGCAGGCATTCGGCCAACACAGGTTTTGCGCAGAGGCAATTATGATCAACCAACGGATACAGTTGAAATGAACACACCTGCAGGTATATTGGGGTTCAATACTGCCAAGTTTGAAAAAAACAGGTTGGGCTTGGCAAAATGGATGATTGATCCGAAGAATCCTCTCACCTCCCGCGTTTTTGTAAACAGGATATGGAATGAATTTTTTGGAAGAGGATTGGTAAAAACAGTTGGCGATTTTGGGATGCAGGGAGAACTCCCAAGTCACCCTGAGCTGCTTGACTGGTTAGCAGTGGACTTTATGGAGAAGGGATGGGATATCAAGCGATTGGTGAAAATGATAGTAACCTCATCTACATACAGGCAAAGCACAAAACGTTCACCCGAAAAATTACAGGCCGATCCCGAAAATAAATACCTGAGCTACTACCCTCGTTTAAGACTCAGTGCGGAATTACAGAGAGATCTGATTCTCTCTGCAGCGGGAATACTAAACAAAGAAATTGGCGGGCCCAGTGTCAAGCCTTATCAGCCCAATGGTGTTTGGGAGTCCACGACATCGGGCAGAGGTGAATTGGCGAGGTATGTGCAAGACAAGGGAGAAAAATTATACAGAAGAGGCTTGTATAATTTCATCAAGCGAACAGCTCCTCCTCCCGCATTGTTGATCATGGATGCCAGCACAAGAGATCAATGTGAAGTCACAAGATCCAGAACCAACACTCCCCTGCAGGCTTTGGTGCTGATGAATGACCCACAAGTGCTTGAAGCCGCAAGGGTACTGGCACAAAATACTGCCAACTTGAATGTATCAGCAGAAGAAAAGTTGAAGAAGCTTTTTCAGCTGATTCTGTGCAGACAACCCAACAAGAAAGAAATGGAAATGCTTCAGGATTATTTTACCCAAGAGAAAAATAAATTCAACCAAAACAAGATAAAAGCTTCTTCATTTATAAAAGCTGGGGAATACAAGCAAATCAAGACAAAGGATTTGGGTGAGACAGCTGCGCTGATGCAAATCAATCAACTTTTATTCAACCTTGACGAAACAACTGTAAAATGAAAATGGAACAGCAAGAAAAAGAATTCAGATTAAATGTCACCAGACGACATTTTTTAACCAAAGCTGGTTTGGGACTTGGTGGCGCAGCATTGGGAGGACTCTTGTTCAAGGATCAATTCATGGGTGTTGATTCACAAGCAGCGATGCAGCTTGGTGTTGCGCAGTTTGCTCCAAAAGCAAAAAGAATCATATACCTGTTTCAAAATGGTGCCCCCTCTCAACTGGAAACTTTCGACCATAAACCTTTGTTGAATAAGATGCATGGAGAAGAACTTCCAGCTTCCATCAGAATGGGACAGAGATTGACTGGCATGACATCCAACCAAGAGAAATTTCCATTGGTTGGATCTACATTCAATTTTGCACAATACGGTCAGTCAGGTGCATGGGTCTCAGAGTTGTTTCCACATATGGCATCCATAGTGGATGATCTATGTTTTATCAAAACAATGCATACAGAAGCAATCAATCATGATCCTGCGCTGACTTTTTTCCAAACCGGAGCACAACAAGGCAACAGACCCAGCATGGGGGCATGGATGAGTTATGGATTGGGAAGTGAAAATTCAAATTTACCTTCTTACTGTGTATTGTTATCAAGAGGAAGAGGCAATGGGCAGGGTGTGTACTCGAAACTATGGACCAACGGATTCCTTGACAGTGTTCATCAGGGAGTTGTATTCAGCAGTGGAGAAGACCCCGTATTGTACCTGAACAATCCTGACGGTCATGATAAACAAAGCAGAAGGGACATGCTGGATATGCTGGCACAATTCAATGCATCATCTTTTGAAAACATTGGTGATCCCGAAATCAAAACGAGGATACAGCAATATGAAATGTCCTACCGGATGCAAAGTGCAGTTCCAGAATTGACTGACTTCAGTAAAGAATCGAACACCACAATCAAATTATACGGACCAGATTGTTTGGTTCCAGGTACCTATGCAGCCAACTGTCTGTTGGCAAGGAAATTATCAGAATCTGGCGTTCGTTTTGTACAACTATACCACCAAGGATGGGATACACATGGAAATTTGGAGGGCGACATGCGCATGCAGGCAGAGGATGTGGATCGTGCAAGTGCCGGATTGATCAAGGATTTAAAACAAAGAGGTTTATTGGACGAAACGCTTGTCATTTGGGGAGGTGAATTTGGCAGGACTAATTATTGCCAGGGTAAATTGACGAAAGACAGCTATGGCAGAGACCACCATCCAAAATGTTTTTCATTGTGGATGGCCGGTGGAGGAACCAAGCCCGGAACAGTTTATGGCGAGACAGATGAATTTGGATACAATATTGCAAAAGATCCTGTAAGCGTGCATGATTTTCATGCAACCGTATTGCACCTCATGGGCATCAATCATGAGCAACTGACGTATAAACATCTGGGAAGAAGATACCGATTGACAGACATTGCAGGAGAAGTTGTTCAAGGAGTGATTGCATGATGAAAAAAAACCAGCTACACATCCAAATCATCGGTTCATTGTTGATGCTCCTTCAGGCATTGATGATTGTCATGTCCTCGGTATCACTGCAGGGTATTCCCCTGTGGCTCCAACAACTTGGACATCTCCATCCAGTTCTGCTTCACCTTCCCATTTCATTTATAATTCTGCTCCTCCCTTTGTCAATCATTTTCAAAAAAGGAACGGAACAAGAAAGATTATTGATCTCATATTTCCTTCACTACACTGCCTTGTTTGCCACGATTACTGCCCTGATGGGTCTTTTGTCGGCTGCCTCCAATGAATACGATCCTGATTTGCTGACAAAACACAAATGGCTGAGCATCTCAACCGCCGTCCTCTCACACGCACTTGTTTATATACATCAAATAAGTCTACACAAAAGAACAGCTTGGATTTCCAGTGTAACAGCCACAGTCATGCTGATGTTTGTCGGAAGTCACTTTGGAGGCAGCCTTACACACGGAGAAGATTACTTGAGCTTTGGAGAGAAAGAAAATAAATCAAAAGAATTCAAACCGATTACAGATTCTACTGTGGTATACAACGATGTTGTTCAGACCATCCTCATCAACAAATGCATTGAATGTCACAACGAACAAAAGCAAAAAGGTGAACTTGACTTAACTTCTTTTGCCTCTTTCCAAAAGGGAGGAAAAACAGGCAATGCTTTTATCATTGGAGATCCTGAACAGAGTTTGTTCATTCAGAGAGCGTTGCTGACAATTGATGACAGAAAGCATATGCCGCCAAAAGGGAAACTGCAGCTGACCTCAGAGGAGATCTTTCTTTTCAAAGAATGGACAAGAAAAAAAGCGGATACTTTATTGACATTTCATCAGATTGATCAAGCAGATACCCTGCGATCAATCATTGAAAAAATTGTAAATACCAAGTCGATTGAAAAGACAGTAAACCAATATCCTTTTTCAAAAGCATCAGATGACAAAATACAATCATTGAATTCACCTTTCCGAAGGATCATGCCTGTTGACATTCATTCGCCGGCCCTGGTTGTAAAATTTTATCTAAAAGAAAAATTCAGTATTCAACTGTTGGAGGAATGTTCAGCGATTGCCAAACAGGTGATTGAAATCAATTTGTCTTCCATGCCTGCGGATGATGGTATTTTTAAACATCTTTCGAAGTTCGAAAATTTAGAAAAACTGAACTTAAATGGAACATTGATCAGTGGGAAAGAATTATCCGCTTTGAAATCCAACAAAAAACTTGAATCTATTTACTTGGCAAATACATCGGTTGGCAAGAATGATTTGGAAGTCATAGGCAAGCTTCCCTCTGTCAAATCGGTATACCTTTGGAACAGCAAAGTAACTGACAAGGAAGCAGTAGCCTTGAATCAGAAATATAATCAGATCAAATGGGATATCGGATATGTTCCGGATGAAAAAGAACTGTTGAAGCTAACACCACCTTCCACTGTGAATGCAGAAAAAATGATTCTTGATCCTGGCGAGCTGGTTCAATTGAAACACCCACTTCCAGGTGCACAGATCAGATATACCATAGATGGCTCCGCGCCTGATTCAATGAACGGATTGCTTTATTCCAAGCCCTTCAGCATAAGCGGACTAACACAAATCAATGCCATTGCAGTTTCAAATGGATGGCTATCCAGCAATCCATCCACCTTTACATATTTTCTAAAAGGCGCAAAAGCTGATTCAGCTGTTATCATCAATAAGCCAGCAGACAGATACAGAGCAAACGGATCTATTACATTGATCAATTTCAACAAGGGTACACCCACCAATCTGAATTTGAATTGGCTCGGATTCAGGGACGAGACAATGAAAGCAGCTTTTCATTTCAGTCATCCAATACAAATCAAACAAGCCGTATTGAGCATTGCTGACAATACCGGAGCATATGTATTCCCACCTCAAAAAATTATAGTGAAAGGAGGAAACAGTAAATCATCCTTAAGGGTCATCGGCACTGTATCGCCTGCACAACCCATACAGCAGCGCAATGCAGGCATCATCCCTGTAACAGTTCAACTTGCCCCAGGCATATACCCCTATGTAGAAATAGAGGCCATCAATGTACAGCGACTGCCCAATTGGCACCCTGGTAAGAAAGAAAAGGCATGGGTGTTTGTCGATGAGGTCTTTTTCTATTAATTTCACGGGTTCATAGATTTTTTTTGATCTCCCAGCAAACCATACAGGAAATCCAGAGCAGGATTGACATCATGGATGTCGTTGGCAACTTCGTAAAACTGAAAAGAAGAGGCACCAACTATCTTGGCCTATGCCCTTTCCACAATGAAAAAACGCCATCATTCACCGTTTCGCCCTCCAAAGAAATTTACAAATGCTTTGGCTGCGGAAAAAGCGGGAATGCAATTGGATTTGTGATGGATCATGAAAAATTCACTTATCCCGAAGCCCTTAAATGGCTGGCGAACAGATACAATGTAGAAATCGAGGAAACGGAGAGCAGTCCAGAGTACAAAGAACAACAACAGGTAGCAGACAGTCTCCATATCATCAATCAATTTGCAGCCAAGTATTTTGCGAAACAATTATTGGAAACAAATGAAGGCCAGCTGAATGCACTTGAATACCTGAAGGAAAGAGGATTCAGTGATGCCACCATCGAAAAATTTCAAATCGGTTATTGTCCCGAGGCAGGTGATGCTTTCACAAAAGAAGCCATCAAACAACAGTACAGCAGCGAGTTATTGAAGAAGAGTGGATTGTCAGCTGAGCGCAATGGGCAGCTGGTTGACAATTATCGAGGTAGAATCATTTTCCCTATTCACAATCAAAGCGGAAAAATAATTGGATTCGGTGCCAGGGTCATCGGCAGCAGTGACCGTGGACCAAAGTACATCAATACACCTGAGAACGAACTCTATGTAAAAAGTAAAATCTTATACGGATCTTATTTCGCAAGACATCCGATTGATAAGTCTGATGAATGCTTTTTGGTGGAGGGCTATACAGATGTAACCGCAATGCACCAGGCAGGAGTTGAGAATGTGGTTGCATCGGGTGGAACATCCCTCACTGCTGATCAATTAAGATTGATCAGGAAGTATACCAACAATCTTACCATTATTTATGATGGAGACAATGCCGGCATCAAAGCTGCACTGAGGGGATTGGATCTTGCAATAGAAGAAGGGTTGAATGTTCAATTGGTATTGGTGCCTGATAAGGAAGACCCTGACAGCTATGTAAAAAAAGTTGGCGCAGATGCATTCAGAACTTTTGTAAAAGAGCATAAAAAGGATTTCATTCTTTTCCAATTGGACATTGCATTGCAAGATGCAGGATCAGACAGCAGCAGGAAAGCAGCCGTTGTCAATCAGATTGCAGAATCTATCTCCAAGCTGAACCGAGCAGAAGATTTTACAAGACAACAAGACTATATCAAACGTTGCGCACATCTGTTGAAAATTGATGAACAGGGACTTACTGCGCTTGTACAAAAATTCAGCAGGGAGAAAATAGGAAAAGAGGAAAAGAAACAGCAGCGGGAAGAAATTGCAAATGAACAGCGCGTTGCAGATGAACAACAAGAGGCAGTGATCGACTTGTTGTTCAAGGATGAAATGAATGAACAAGCTGTATTAAGATCTCTGATAGAGTTTGGATCAAAATCATGGGATGATGAGAAATCAGTTGCAGCATATATTTTTGATGAGATTGAAAAAGATGGACTGGAAGAGTTGTTTGACAATAAATCCTTGCTGAAACTGCTACAGCATTACAAGTCAATGCATGTGGAGGGACAAACCCCCACTGAGAAACATTTTTTATACCATACAGATCCCTCTATCAATCAAATGGCAGTTTCGCTGTTGACAGAAAAGCACAGCATAAGCCCCAATTGGGATAAATTCTACAAAGGTGAAATCCTTGGACGAGACGAAAAATACAAAGAAGAAGTTGTTTCTAGCATGACCTATCTCAAGCTCAAAAAAATCAAACGTCTTATAATAGAGAATCAAAGGGATCTAGAAAACGGACCTGCTGAAGACGATATGATTATTTTACTGCAAACACATCGTCATTTGAAAGAGCTTGAAATGGATTTGATGAAACATATCGGTACAGTTATTTTCAAATAATCTTTTACATCGGATCTACATTGATTTGTATATGCACCGATTTAAGTGAAGCCTCGCTTTGCAACATCAAAATATTGTGCTGAATCATCATCCTTGCCTGAGAATTTTGTTCGCTGCTTCTGGGCAGTTTCAAAAGAATCTCATAAATATATTTGTTTCGAACCCGATTGATGACAGGCTCTGCAGGGCCAATCAAATAATCGCCAAACGTTGAGGACAACCGATTGGCTATAAAAGATGCCGCATTCAGTGCTTTTGTTTTATCTGTATGCTTGAAAAATATTTGAACGAGCCTGGTAAATGGAGGATAGTGAAATAATTTTCTTGAGTCATATTCTTTTTCAAACATGGATGCATAATCATGTGCCATGACCCATTCAATAACCGGATGCTGCAGCTGTGTCCCCTGAATGATGACCCTGCCCTTTTCTTTTCTCCTTCCTGCTCTTCCGCTGACCTGCTCCATCAACTGATAGGCTCTTTCATTGACCCTGAAATCGGTGAAGGACAGCAGCCCATCAGCGTCCAAAATTCCCACCAACATAACATTTTCAAAATCCAATCCCTTTACAACCATTTGTGTCCCAACCAAAATATCCATCCGCCCCTGCTCAAAATTTCTGATCAGATCTTCATGGGCAGCCTTGCCTTTTACGGTGTCTACATCCATTCTAGCGATGCTATGATCCGGAAACAATTCTTGGAGTTGTTCTTCGACTTTTTCGGTCCCAAAATTTTTTTCAATCCAGTTATTTGAACCGCATGCCACACATGTTTGAAATACAGGATAACTGGTACCACAATAGTGACACTGAAGTTTGTGTTGCAACTTATGATAGGTCAGTGTTACATCACAATGATCACAATGTGGGATATTGCCGCAGGTGCCGCAAATCTTATATGGCGTATACCCTCGTCGGTTTTGAAAAAGAATAACCTGTTTCTGCTGCTTCAATGTATCTTCAATAGCAACTTTGAGCGGTTTTGAGATAATTTTTCTAACTACCTTGTTCCCTTCCATTGCCCGCAGATCAGCCAATTCAATGGACGGCATTTCAACTCCTCCGTATCGTTCAAAGAGCTCCACCAATCCATACTTGCCACTTTTAGCCTGTGCGTATGACTCGATGCTGGGAGTTGCGCTTCCCAATACCACTTTTGCATTGCATTGTTGCGCATAATACAATGCGGCATCCCTTGCATTGTATCTTGGTGATGGGTCTTGTTGCTTGAAAGAAGCATCCTGCTCTTCATCCACAATGATCAGAGAGAGATTGGAAAAAGGCAAAAAAAGCGAAGATCTTGCCCCAAGTACAATCCTGATCTCTCCTTTCTTAACCCTGTTCCATAACTCAACACGTTCATTGGGATTGAATTTTGAATGATAGATGGCGATATACCCTCCAAAATGCTTTTCCAGCCTCCGTATGATTTGTGCAGTGAGTGCAATTTCAGGCAGCAGGTACAGTACTTGCCTGCCTTGCCTGATTTGTTCTTCGATCAATTGAATATAGAGCAAGGTCTTACCGCTGGATGTAACGCCGTGCAGAAGACAAATATTTTTCTCCAATAAATTTTTCTTTACTGCAGCCAATGCAATCAACTGTTTTGATGTAAGTTCAAAATCTATTGATACTTCTTTTTCTTTAAGGTGGATACGGTTAACATCCTCTTTTGTAACCAATAAAATTGATTTGTCAATCAGGCCCTTGAGTTGTGCGCTGCTTGCACCGGATTTCTTGAGCAAGTCTGATTGCTTGACAATCCCATCTTTTTTGAGCAAATGCAGATAAGCCAGTAACAACTCCAGTTGTTTAGGCGCCTTGGTTGACCACTGGTTCAACAAAGCAGCAAGCGCATCTTCGTTCTGATAATCAGAATGAAGCCTGATGAAATTTTCTTTTTTGACTGAATACTTTTCTTTGAGAGATTCCCAAGCAAAGCAAACCCGCTTTTCAAGCAAACTTTTTACAACCGGATAAACATGTGCAATGTCCAATATCTCCTGCACCTCATCTAACTTCAGTTCCTTTTTCAACAACAGTCCCTCTGCAACCAGGTATTCTTTATCGTCCAAATCTGTAAAGTCCTCCCCATATTCATCATTCCAAATCAAAATCGTCTCACTGCTCAATTTCAGATGCGTGGGCAAAGCAGCTGCCATCACTTCCCCCTCAGAGCACATATAATAATGTGCCATCCAGGTCCACAGCTTTAACTGCTCCTCATATACAATTGGCTCCGGATCCAATATTTGAAGAATCGATTTTGGTTCAAATCCTTTTGGTGCGGTTTGAGAAACCGATTTAACTACACCCGCATATCTCTTTTTTTTTCCAAAACTTACTTCTACCCTTACCCCGGGAATGGCCATGGATTCCATCGATGTCGGAACATGATAGGTATATGTTTTTGGAATGGGGACCGGTATGATGACTTCCGCGTACAAATTGAATTATGATGGTTGATAATATTTTTGATGGATCCAAGAGGCTTTGTATTCCAACAATTTCTCAGTCATTTTTAACTCTGCTATTTTTTTCAATGCTTTGTGATCTGCATCTGGATATTGAGCAGGATCAATAGGATCCAAATAAACAGAACGGGACCTACCAGGAATGAGGGTGAAAAAATGACGGTAGTGCATGCGATCAAAGGCATCAAGATATAAAATGGGCTGAAGCGGTTTCCCTGTTTCGACAGCAAGTTTGAAAGCGCCATCATACATTTCTTTGAGAGGAGCATCTGCCATGTTGAAAGTTCCCTCGGGAAAAACCATGATGGATATCCCTTTGGCAAGCACCTTGCGCAAATCATCCAGGCTACGTGCCCTGTCATCTGCATTCGAACGATCAACTGTCACCACACAAAATTTATAAATAAAACCAAAAATGGGGATTTTCAGCAGTTCCGCTTTCCCTATTGGCCTGAAATGATGTTTGACCGACAGAATGGTGATAACTGCATCCACATAAGCAATATGGTTTGCGATGAATATATATTGTTGATCAGGATCAGGCTCGGACTCATATATATACGATTGCTGGATGCCAATGAGTTTGAACCATCCCCCACCAAAAAACCTAAACAAATCATACATGATATTTCCGCCCCTGATTCTTCCAAGTGGAAAACAAATCAATACGCAGGGAAAAAAAATCAAGATCATCACAATGAAGAGTGCGTACGCATAGAGGCAGTAGAGCAGCCGAAAAGGAAAAACAAGGTACTTCACTCGTCAATAGATTATGTTCAAATATACACCTTAGGCGTTGTATCTTTGCAGCCTTGTGGAAACAGCCAAAACCATCGCACTGCATACCCTTGGATGCAAATTAAACTTCTCTGAAACGTCTACCCTTGGACGCTTGATGGAGCAAGAAGGATTTGTAAAAAGAGAGTTTGAAGAAGTAGCAGATATCTATGTCATCAATACCTGCTCTGTCACAGAAAATGCTGACAAGGAATGCAGGCAACTGGTCAGAAGGATTCAACGTAAAAATGAGAAAGCAGTCGTTGTAATCACAGGATGTTATGCGCAACTTAAACCCGAAGAGATTGCCAATATCCCCGGAGTGGACCTGGTACTGGGTGCATCAGAAAAATTCAACCTTCCCAAACACCTGAAGGATTTTACAAAAGGCGATGATACAAAAATATGCAGTTGCGACATTGAAGAGGTCAATCAGTTTCATGCTTCCTTCTCACTGAACGATAGGACAAGAACATTTTTGAAAGTGCAGGATGGATGCGATTACAATTGCTCCTTTTGCACCATCCCCATGGCAAGGGGCAAAAGCAGGAGCAATCAAATTGATCAGGTTCTGAATGACACAAATAAATTAGCTATCCAAGGTGTAAAAGAAATTGTACTGACTGGTGTGAATTTGGGTGACTTTGGAATCATCAATGGAAAGAGAGAGACTGATTTTCACATCCTTTGCAAAGAGCTGGATTTGATAGAAGGAATCGAGCGTTATAGAATTTCATCAATTGAACCTAATCTATTGACAGATGAATTGATTGAATGGGTCTCAACCAGCAAAAAATTCATGCCTCATTTTCATATCCCTCTGCAAAGCGGCAGCAATGCCATTCTTGGTAAAATGAGAAGAAGATACAAAAGAGAATTATACGCAGACAAGGTTGAAAGAATAAAATCTCTGATGCCTGATTGCGCCATTGGAGTGGATGTAATCGTTGGATTTCCATCTGAAGATGATGCAGCCTTTCAGGAGACATTTGATTTTTTACATGGATTGGATGTATCCTATCTGCATGTTTTCACTTACTCAGAAAGAGATCACACAAAAGCATTAGAGATCAAAGAGGTAGTGCCTGTACAGGTAAGAAATCAGCGAAACAAAATATTACGCAATCTTTCATTCCAAAAAATGCAATATTTCACTGCCTCACAAAATGGCAAAAAAAGAAAGGTGCTGTTTGAGCAGGAGAATAAAAATGGAATGATGGAAGGGTATACCGATAATTATATCCGCATCTCCACACCATTTCGTGCTGAATGGGTGAACCAGGAAGTGGAATGGCAGCTTTGATTACTGCTTTCTGTAATCCAATGGAGCCTTGCGATCTCCTGCAAGAGATTCATACTTAAACCCTGCACCTCCCCTTGCTTTCTGCAATTCATCTGTAGCAGATTCTATAACAGATGGCTTTTGAAAAATTTCCTGTGCTGTCAATGCAATTGTTTTGGCAGCAACCATCATACCCTTGAATCCTATGCTCATCCCATCGCATGCCACGGCCTGCCAACTGTGTGCAGGAATGCCAGGTACCCATGTAGCAGTTGACAAGCCTGCCGTAGGTACTACCCAGCTCACATCTCCCACATCTGTAGACGCAGAGGTAAGTCCATTCAATGCATAAGGTTCGATCGATGCTGCAGTTTCAATTGTTGGCAAACTGGTTGAAGCGACTGTCAACCTGATTTTTTCTGCAAACAAATACTCTTCTGCAGTGTATTGGATGCCTCCCACTTTTTCCAAATGCTTTTGCATCATCTTCGCCAGTGTTTCATTTGGCAATGTGTTGTACAAACCTGTCATCACTTCATGG
>SXYR01000076.1 GCA_005788265.1 Bacteroidota bacterium
GGAAATACAAATACCATCTTCACAAAAATCAATTCCCCCATCCCCTATCAACACAAGAGTTTCAATGAAAATGATTTCAAACGCCAGCCGCTGATGCTCACGATGTATTCCAATACGGGTCCGGTGATGGCAAAAAGCGATGTAAACAAAGATGGGTTGGAAGACATATTTATCAGCGGAAATGCTGAAGCACCCGGGAAAATATGGGTGCAAAAGAAAAATGGAATATTTGAAGCGATCCCCAATTTAGATATTGTCAATGAAGAAGAAAGTGCAGTATCTGCTGCAGTATTTGCAGACTTTAACAACGATGCATGGCCTGATCTGTATGTAGCCAAAGGCGGCTATTCCATCTGGATGCCCAATACACCTGCACTCCAGGATGAACTCTTCATCAATGATGGCAAAGGGTCCTTCATCAATCTATCCAACCAATTGCCGAATGTATCCGCCTCTTCCAAATCATGTGTAAGGGCGGCTGACGTGGACAGTGATGGAGACATGGATATTTTTGTCGGAGGCAGAATCATTCCAGGAAGATATCCTGTTACACCAGAATCATACTTATTGGTCAATGACGGCAAGGGAAAGTTTACCCGACAAAGAACATCCTTTGACATGATTGGCATGGTAACAGATGCACAATGGACAGATCTGAACAACGATCAAAAACCAGATCTGATATTGGTTGGAGAATGGATGCCCATCATGGTGTATTTGAATATGGGCACAGGATTTGAAGATGCAACAGATGTATATTTCCCGAATGCTCCATCTGGGCTCTGGTCATCGCTCCTCTTGAATGATTTTAACCATGATGGTAAAATGGATCTGCTTGCAGGAAATATAGGAGAAAATACCCCTTTCAAATTTTCAGCAAAAGAGCCTGGAACGCTTTTCTATGCTGACTTTGATGGAAATGGATCGATAGACCCATTTTTCAATTTTTACATTCAAGGAATATCATACCCCTATGTGAGCAGAGATGAATTGAATGAGCAGATTTATGCCATGAGAAAAAAATTTCTCAGTTATGCCCAATACGCTTCTGCAACCATGAATGATATTTTCAGCAAAGAGGATCTTGGCAAAGCAATTGTACTCTCTGCAAATCAGCAGCAGACTTCATTGTTTTTCCAACAAGATGGAAAATTTTCCATGCAAAAAAATATCCCCCTACAGGCACAATTCGCTCCCAATAAAATCATGGTAAAAGAAGATATAGACGATGATGGCAATCCTGAAATACTGCTGTTGGGAAATCAAACATCCAACCGGCTCAAAATGGGTGCCATTCAGGCAAACAGGGGGCACGCATTCAAGATCAACAAGGATGGATTTCCTGCATACATCCACCAGACAAAGAGTGGTCTCAATATAGAGGGTGATGTAAAATCTGCATTAACTTTGAAGGTAGATGGCAAAAGAATCTTATTGGTTGGCGCATCGGACCAACCGCTCCAGGCTTATGCTTATTAAAACAGTTCTTTCAATTGTTTTATTGACATGCGTCGTCGATCAGGTACATGCACAATCCAGAGAAGAAAAACTCAAACCCCTGCTTAAAGATGCAGTATTTGCATTGTCAAATGTAATGATGCATGACGTTGTTTCACCCGTGATTGCAAGCAGGTATTATATGTACTGTACCATTGGTTCAAATGCGATCATCTCTTCAAGCGGCAAAACAATCCATCCTTCAAAATACATCAAGCACTTTCCAATAACAATTGGAAACAATGTTCTCAAAGATCCTTCCCTGGCGGCGTTGTTTGCAATTTATGAAACAGGGATGGCAATACTCCCCTCAGGCATGGACATGCTGAATGATTATGAATCTGTAAAAAAAAGGGTTGAATCTTTAAAATACAGCCCAGCAGAAATAGCAGCAGCCTCAGATTGCGCAAAAAAGGTTTCAAATGAAATATTAAAATATGCTGCTGCCGATGGATATGGAAATTTAAGTGCATTCCCTAAATACAGACCAAAAAGAAAAGACGGGTACTGGTTTCCAACACCCCCAGCTTATATGGATGCAGTGGATCCTCATTGGCGAACGATGCGCACGATGGTAATTGATTCAGCGAGTCAATTCAGAGGTAGCCCACCTGTTCCATTTGACTCTTCTAAAGAAAGCAGGTTTCATGCACTGACAGAAGAAGTATACAGAATAGGCAAGTCTCCTACCAAAGAACAGCGTGAAATTGCCGCCTTTTGGGATTGCAATCCCTTTGTGGTTGCAACTTCCGGACACATGAGTCTAGGTTTTAAAAAAATCAGTCCGGGTGGCCATTGGATGAATATCACCTCCATTGCCTCCCTCAAACAGCAAGTACCGTTTCACAAAATGATACAGGCTTTGTCAATAGAGTCCATAGCATTGTATGATGCATTCATCGTTTGCTGGAATGAAAAGTATTCAACAGATCGTGTGAGACCCGAAACCGTTATCAATAAGTTCATTGATGTCAAATGGCAGCCACTGCTGCAGACACCTCCTTTTCCTGAGTATACATCCGGTCACTCTGTAATTTCCAGTGCCTCTGCAGAATTGCTCTCATTTCTCATTGGAGAAAATATTTCATTTGTTGATGACTCAGAAATAATTTTTGAATTGCCCCCAAGAAAATTCAGCTCATTCAAAGCAGCAGCTGTCGAGGCTTCCAACTCAAGATTATATGGGGGCATTCATTTCAGGGATGCCATTGAAAACGGTCAGGAACAAGGAAAAAGTGTTGGAATGTTTATCATCCAAAAACTCAAACAAGCTGGAGTAAAGTAATAAATTATTTTTTCACTGTTTGAGTGGGTACAGGCTTGCCAAAAAAATGTGCAAATAGCATGATCAAATCAGCCGAACCATCCATGGTAGGTTCATTGGTAGAATAATCAGCAAAATCATCCCAGTATTTTATATGATCAGGTTGAAGGTGCGCAAATTCGTCAGGCTCATTCAATCGGATGGCAAGCATCCGATCGTGAATGCTAGACCAAAGTGGCCCATCCACCAAACTTCCGGGAACCACTTGTTTCTTCAATATCCAAAATGGCATGTGTACATCCAACGGATATTCCCCCTTTGCTGGAATACCGGTAATCATGCTAGAGCCCCAGGGATTGAGCCCCAGCAACCAATTCAAATGATCCTGTAGAAGAGGCCTGAAAAGCTGATCTCCTGTCATTTTTTCATATAACATCGCCTGTGTAGAAACAGCTGCAGCCAGATTATTGGAGCACCAAATGAACAGGTGTCCAACACCATATGGATTCTTAGATCCCTTCTTCAAAATATTTTCAAGATTATGCTTGTAATAATTCGACAACGTTGATTTGGTTTTTGCATCGCTCACTTTCCACAATGCATAGTGCCCTACATTGACATAGGGATACATCTCATAATGTGCAGCAGAATCCATTTCCATCCATGA
>SXYR01000008.1 GCA_005788265.1 Bacteroidota bacterium
ATCAACAACACTGGATTTCCAAACACAATTTCTGTGTTGCAACGAAACGACACCATCAACAATCCTGCCAATAAAAATATATACTCCGAGATCAATTATTCAAAAGAGATTTTCGCTGAAAACATTGGACTTGTATTCAAAGAATTCAAACACCAAGTATGGCAACCCGGCAATGCCAATAATAGTTCAGGTTATTACGAAGAAAACAGCTACGGCATAAAAATGTCTATCTTGAGACATAATTTTTCAAGTCCCAAATGAAAAATAGTATAACCGCATTGATGCTGCTGCTCTCTTTTCAAGCACATGCGCAATACTCCAGATATGCCCTGGAGCTGACCGACAAAAAAGGCTCCGCCTATCATTTATCTACACCCCTGTCATTTCTTTCAGCTGAAAGCATTGCCAGAAAAAAGAAATACAATATTCCGATCGACAGCACTGATCTGCCCGTATCCAAAGTCTATCTGGACAGTATTGTAAAGATGGAAAACATCAACCTAATAGGCAGCTCCAGATGGATGAACCTCATCGTCATTCAGACATCCAATCAGGGCACATTGGAAAAAATAAAATCACTCGGATTTGTAAAAAAACAATTCCCAATTGCCAACAGCATTGTAAAATTCCAGGATAATCAAAAAGATCAAATACTTTCTGAAAAATTTACATCAAATGCAACTGAAAGCAGATTAGAAAATGTACTGAATTATGGTAAAAGCCAGACACAAATTTCTATTCACAATGGAGCATACCTCCACAACAAAGGACTGACCGGCAATGGAATTAAGATAGCAGTATTTGATGCAGGATTTTTTAAATACCAGACATACGAGGCATTTGACAGTTTACGAAGAAAAGAACGAATAAAGTACACATGGGATTTTGTAAGCAATCACCCCTCGGTAAGTGAGGATGATGCTCATGGAATGAGCTGCCTCTCCATCATGGGAGCAAATTTACCAGGACGATTTGTTGGCAGTTCCCCCGGAGCAGATTTCTATTTATTCAGAACGGAAGATGCGGGATCAGAATTTCCCGTTGAAGAAATCAATTGGCTGATGGCAGCGGAAAGAGCGGACAGCATTGGGATTGACATGATTTCCTCATCACTTGGATATACCACTTTTGATGACAACATGTTCAATCACACTTACAACGAACTCAATGGAATGGGCACCATTGTAAGCAAAGCAGCTTCAATGGCTGTTTCCAAAGGAATGATAGTTTCAAGCAGTGCCGGCAATGAAGGAGACAATCCCTGGAAATATATTTCAGCACCTGCAGATGGAAAAAATGTGCTGGCTGTGGGAGCAATCAACAGTTCTAGTCAGATTGCGCCTTTCTCCGGATATGGTCCGGCTGCAGATGGAAGAATCAAGCCAGATGTTGTTTCCGTTGGATTCAATACGCAATTGATTGCGGCTGATGGAAATATCGGTATTGGAAATGGAACGTCCTTCTCGAATCCAAATATCGCAGGATTGGTAGCTTGCCTCTGGCAGGGTTTTCCAGAATTCAATAACCTTGAAATTATTCAAGCTATTAAACAATCATCTCATCAATATTTGAATCCTGACAACAGAAAAGGATATGGTATTCCCAATATGCAGTTGGCCTATGAAGATTTGTATAAACAACGTGATATCAGAAATGCACAAAAAATTCTAGCTGAAAAAAATATAGCTGTTTACCCAAATCCAATCAATACCTTTTGCAAAATTGCATACAAGGCTTCCAAAGACGGATTTTTTTACTGGAGGCTTATGAATATGAATGGACAATCCATACAGTCAAAAAATTACGCAGTAAAGGCCAATCAATACTACGTCTTTGAAATAAAAGATTTGACACCTGTCCCCAAAGGAGTTTACCTGATCTCGTATAAGAGTGAAACCGAAAAAGGCACGCTTAAAATCATAAAGTAATCAATGCAGCAAATAATTGATCCCCTCTATGTGGGTAACCAATGAAATATGTTTGCTTGAGCACTTTAATGGCATGTTTTTCAACCATTGCATTCAATACATCCTCGTTTTCTCTTGCAAAGACGGAACAGGTGATGTAGAGGAGGTATCCGTTTTCATTGATAAATGGCAATAAGTTTTCAAGAATCTTAACCTGCTTATGATGGTATGTATCTATGGAAGTTGGGTCAAAAGAGCGAAGCCACTCTGGACTTCTCCCCCAGGTTCCAGCGCCTGTGCATGGAACATCTGCAATGATCAAATCAACTCCATCGGAAGGTAAAAATTGTTTTGCAACCTGTACAGAAAGTGAATTGGTTAAATCGACGCAAAATGATTTTTCAATGCGAACAGCTGCCAGTTTAAATCTTCTGGAAAGTTCATCCAATATATGTTCCCTGATATCTGAGACGTAATGCCTTCTGAAATGAAAGGCATCTGCAGCAAGAATTGACTTGCCTCCACTACCGGCACATGCATCCCATACGTAATTTCCGGCCATCGGATAGCCATCTAATAAACCAAACGTCCTTTGAGAACTGATGTCTTGAACGAGTAAATCCTTGTCTATATCAAACCATTTAGACAGATCAATGTGCTGTTCAAATCCGATGTAACTGCCCTCTGACGCAAAGGGAATCTGATGCAACGTTAATTGCTTGACAAAGCCATCCCTAGACTGATTGCGGATGTTGATATATACAAGCGGCTTTTGAAGATGACTGAAATTGAAAGGTGTATGTTCAAGTGAATGTGAAAGATGCTGTTTGAAAGAAAAGATATTTGATGCAACAAAGTCAGGAAAGAACGCTTGAAGAAGTATTAATTTCTCTTCCAATGATTTTTCAATGCTCTTCGATAAATCTGGATTTATGTGAACTAAAAATCCATTATCGGCTGAATGTGTAAGGTAAAATCCGATGATCGCCTGCTCTTGGATGGTATAAGAATGTGCAGATTGACCTATCCTAAAATAACCAAAACACAAGTCAGCGATGGTTTTACGATCTTTCGAACCAAACTTTTTATGCCGCCTGAAATAATTTTTCAAAAAAAGGCTGAATGGTTCATTGAAATGATAAGCCTCTATTATGTCAATGGCTGATCGTAAGTGTTGCTGATGAAATACAGCCATGATCTATATGTTTGAACAAAATTATAGCTCCAACAATGATTTCACCGGATCTTTTCCGAAAAGCATTTGTTGTGGATTTTCAAGCAATTCTTTGATCCTGACCAAAAACCCGACACTCTCCTTTCCATCAATGATTCTGTGGTCATAACTCAAAGCCAGGTACATCATAGGACGAGCAACGATTTGTCCTTTGATGACAATTGGACGTTCCTCAATTTTATGCATACCCAAAATAGCAGATTGTGGTATGTTGATGATCGGAGTACTCAACAAAGAACCAAATACACCCCCATTGGTGATGGTAAATGTTCCACCTTGCATTTCTTCCAAAGTCAATTTATTGTCTCTTGCTTTGGTTGCAAGTTCTATTACTTTCTTTTCTATATCTGCCATGGAGAGGCTCTCTGCATTTCTTATGACTGGAACAACAAGACCTTTCGGTGCGGAAACCGCAATTGATATATCACAGTAATCATGGTAGGTCAATTCATCGTTGCTGATATAGGCATTGACAGCAGGAAATTCCTGAAGAGCAAATGCTGCAGCCTTTGTAAAAAAGCTCATGAACCCAAGATTGACACCGTGCTTTTCCTTGAACTTATCCTTGTGCTGCGCCCTGATATCCATCACAAAGCTCATATCTACTTCGTTGAAAGTGGTGAGCATGGCAGTGGTATTTTTAGCCTCCACCAACCTTTTCGACACTGTTTTACGCAATTGCGTCATTTTTTCCTTCCGCTCATTTCTGGAGAACAACTCAACGCCGGGCTTGCGACCTGGATTGGTGAGTGCTTCCAATACATCCTGCTTTAAAATTTTACCACCAGATCCAGAAGGAGCAATGCCCTTGGCATCCACTTTTTTATCTGCAATGATGGCAGCAGCAACCGGCGTTGCTTTTACATCTGCTTTTGTAGCTGCTTCTGCTTTGGGAGCAGCAGCTGACTTCTCTTTCTTCTCTGCTGGGGCAGCAGCCGTCTCCGGACGTTTTGCTTTTTCATCAATTGAACATACAACATCCCCTATCGCCAATGTATCGCCTTCCTGAACCTTGATTTTCAATATTCCTGCTTGCTCTGCATTGATTTCAAAAGTTGCTTTTTCACTTTCTATTTCAGCCAGCACTTCATCACGCTCAACCCATTGTCCGTCTTGTTTAAGCCATTTCGCGAGACTCACCTCGTTGATGGATTCACCTACAGTTGGAACTTTAATGTCTATCATAATATTCAGTTAATTGGTAGTTATAAAGGTTATTTGCTCGAAAATGCTTTTTTCATCAATGCCTCTTGCTCAGCTGCATGTACTTTGCTGTATCCAGTCGCAGTGGCTGCACTTGCCGTTCTGGAAACAATCTCAAATGGGAACAAATCAACATTCATTCTCATGAATGATGCAGCACCCATGTTCATTGGCTCTTCCTGGACCCATTTCCAAGTAGCTTTTGGATATTTCTCCTTGATGGCTTCAAGTTGCTTCAGAGGCAATGGATAAATCTGCTCCAATCTCACGATTGCTGTATCAACAATATTGTTCTGGGTGCGGTAATCATTTAAATCAAAATAGACTTTTCCGCTGCACAGCAGAATATGTTTCACCTTTTTGGCATCAACCTGTGCATCATCAATCACTTCTTTAAATCCTCCCTTTGTGAAATCTTCTACAAGGGAGTAAGACCCTGGATGCCGGAGATTTGCTTTGGGTGAAAAATTAATCATTGGTTTACGGAAATTCCATGTCAGCTGTCTTCTTAATGCATGGAATAAGTTTGCAGCATTGGAGATGTTGGTAATAACCATGTTCAACTCAGCACACATTTGCAGGTAACGTTCCATTCGGGCACTGCTGTGCTCTGGACCCTGTCCTTCATAACCGTGTGGCAATAACATCACCAATCCATTCATTCTGTTCCACTTTTGCTCTGCGCCCGATATAAACTGGTCAATCATTGTTTGTGCACCATTGGAAAAATCTCCAAATTGTGCTTCCCAAAGCACCAGTGCATTTGGATTTGCCAGCGCATACCCATATTCAAATCCCAATACACCATATTCACTCAACAATGAATTATAAATAATGAAATGCTTGCTGGCACCGGGAACATTGCTTAGCCTGTTGTATGATTGATCGGTGTTTTCGTCCATGATTACAGCATGGCGGTGACTGAAAGTGCCGCGGCGAACATCCTGCCCACTCATGCGCACGTCTTTGCCGTCTGCAAGCAAACTCGCATATGCCATCAATTCACCGGTTGCCCAATCAACTTTATTATCCTTTTCAAGCAAAGTGATTTTATCCTGTAAAAGTTTTTCTATTTTTTTCAGTGGCTTGAACCCGGATGGAACTGACATGATATGGTCAAAAAGAATCTTGAATTGCTTTTTATCGATAGCAGTTACGGGAGATGATTCAAAATCTTTATTAATTGCCTTTACCAAACTCTTCCATACCAATTCTGGAGCCTGGTAGTGATATGGCAAAGGATGTTGTTTTACTTCATCCAATCGTTCCTGCAAATCAGACCAGAACTTTTTCTCCATTTCTTTCGCAAGGGATTGAATTTCCGGAGTTTGATCCTCCTGCAGCAATGAAATATAATTCTCGCGTGGATTCAAATGCTTCTCAATTATAGAATACAAGCGAGGTTGCGTAAACTTGGGGTCATCTCCCTCATTGTGGCCATGGCGTCTGTAGCACACCATGTCAATGAAAACATCGCTGTTGAATTGCTGCCTGTAACGTGTTGCAATTTCCATACACTTCACTACCGCCTCCGGATCATCCCCATTCACATGCATGACAGGAGCATGCACCATCGCAGCGAGCGAGGTACAGTAATCTGCAGTTCTTGCATCTTCGAAGTCAGTTGTAAATCCGATTTGATTGTTAATGACGAAATGTATGGTACCTCCGGTATAGTATCCATCCAGGCCGGACATCTGCAATATTTCATATACAATACCTTGACCTGCGATGGATGCGTCACCGTGAATCAAAACAGGCAGAATGGAATCATACTGGCTGTTGTACATGACATCTGCCTTCGCTCTTGAAAATCCCAATACCACCGGATCAACCGCTTCGAGATGTGAGGGATTGGGCATGAGTTTCAAAGCAACTGTTTGTCCGCTGGTGGTCTGTACCAAACTGCCATAACCAAGATGGTATTTGACATCTCCACTGCCCATGGTTTGATCAGGAGTTGACTTCCCTTCAAATTCACTGAATATATGTTCGTATGTCTTGCCCATGACATTGGCAAGCACATTCAACCTGCCTCTGTGTGCCATTCCCACAACCACCTCTTTCACACCCAAATCGCCTGCCGTATTGATCATGGCGTCCAATGCCGCAATGGTCGTTTCACCACCCTCCAAGGAAAATCTCTTCTGACCAATGTATTTTGTATGCAGAAATTTTTCAAATATTACTCCCTGGTTCAGCTTCTCGAGAATTCTTTTCTTTTTGTCCAGAGGGACTGCATTCGGAAAATGGATTTCCATTTCCTGGGTGAGAAAATCAATTTTTTCTTGGCTGCTGATGTATTTGAATTCAATGCCGACATGTGTTGCATAGCAACGGGTCAAATGCGAAAGAATTTCTTTCAGTGAAACAGTACCCAATCCAATCAGATTTCCTGCATAAAAAGCAGCATTCAAGTCAACTTCAGCTAAACCGAAGAAACCAAGATCAAGATTCGCGCCCCTGTCTTTTCTTTTTCGAATGGGATTGGTATGCGCAATCAGATGACCCTTGTTTCTGTAGCCAAGAATGAGCCTGTAAACGCCCAATTCCTTTTTCCAATCCAGATCAGATGGTGTTGCCCCCACTGAGATGCTGTTTGACTGCAACTGACTCACCGCAAAGTCAAATCCCTCAAAAAATTTCCTTAGATCAGGATCAATAGTTTCAGGTGATTTTGAAAACTCCTGGTACAAATTTTCTATGTACGAGGGGTGGGATGAAGTGATGTATGAAAAGTCCTTCATTGTTGGAGAATGTGGGTTTGACAAATCGGTTCGCAAATATCGTTGATTTAGGGCAAAAAAATAAGTCAAAAATCATACGTAACTGATTGAATTTCCGATAAAAACAGCTGTTTTTTGGTTGTTTAGGGGAAGTCACTTACCTTTGCAACCCATAAAAAGAATAGACAGCATGGCAAACCACAAGGCAACCCAAAAAGATGTACGTCAAGTTGAAAAACGCAGGGAAAGAAACCGTTACAATGGTAAAACAACCCGTAATGCAATGCGTGATTTGCGTGCATTGACAGATGCTTCAGAAGCGGCAAAAAGTTTGCCGGAAGTATTGAGCAAAATCGACAAGCTTGCCAAAAAAGGGGTGATCCACAAGAACAAGGCCGCAAATTTGAAAAGCTCACTTACCAAAGCGATTGCCAAATCCAAGAAGGCTTAACATCTCTCCGAACATATTTTTAAAAGAACATCCCCGGATGTTCTTTTTTCGTTTATGGCATCCCTCGTAAATCTTTACCTTCGCATATGACCGAGAAAATTCTAATCCTTGATTTTGGCTCTCAATATACACAGCTGATTGCCAGGGCTATAAGAGAAGCCAATGTCTATTGCGAAATCGTTCCATATCATCACAAGATTTCCTATACCCAAGACTTAAAAGGAGTAATTCTTTCTGGCTCCCCTTTTTCGGTGAATGATGATAGAGCACCTGAGGTGAACATCAGGGAAATTGCCCAACAAAGAAATGTACTTGGCATCTGTTATGGTGCACAATTGACTTCCAAACAGTTGGGAGGAAGGGTTGAACGAAGTGAAAAAAGAGAATACGGCAGAGCACAATTGAATATCACATCATCCAATACCCTGCTTGAAGGGATCCCATCTCAATCTCAAGTATGGATGAGCCATGGTGATTCTATACTTGATCTTCCACAACAAGCGACTGTTTGCGCCACCACCGATTCCATACCTGTAGCAGCTTTCCAATTAAAGGAAAATGGATCCAACGATATCTACGGACTCCAATTCCATCCCGAAGTGTATCATTCATCATTTGGAAAACAAATCATACAAAACTTTTTGTATAAAATTTGTGGATGCAAGGGCGACTGGACACCTGCCCATTTTATTTCTGATACGGTAGAACAACTGAAAAAGCAAATTGGTGTCAAAAAAGTTGTCATGGCATTGAGCGGCGGAGTAGACTCTACCGTTGCTGCTACATTGATTCATAAAGCCATCGGTAAGAATCTTTATGGCATTTTCGTTGACAACGGTGTGTTGAGAAAAGGTGAATACGAATCTGTGCTTGAAACATATGCACAACTTGACCTGAATGTAAAGGGAGTAAATGCGAAGAAAAGATTTTACGATGCACTGAATGGATTAACCAATCCGGAAGAAAAAAGAAAAGCAATTGGTAAAACTTTCATTGATGTATTTGACCATGAGTCCCATCAACTGCAAGACATTTCATTTCTTGGACAGGGAACCATCTATCCCGACGTAATTGAAAGTGTCTCGGTGCACGGCCCTTCGGTGACCATCAAATCACACCACAATGTGGGCGGACTCCCTGACACCATGAAACTTTCACTGGTGGAACCACTTCGTTTTTTATTCAAGGACGAGGTGAGAAAAGTGGGTCTAGAATTGGGCATTCCGCATGAATTGTTGTTCAGACATCCGTTTCCTGGACCCGGACTCGCCATCAGAATTCTTGGTGAAATCACCGAGGAGAAAGTTGGCTTATTGCAAGAGGCGGATAAAATATACATCGAGGGATTGAAAGAGCATCATTTGTACGATAAAGTTTGGCAGGCAGGTGCGATCTTACTTCCTGTTAAGTCCGTAGGTGTAATGGGCGATGAGAGAACTTATGAGTACACTGTTGCATTGAGAGCAGTTACTTCTGTTGATGGAATGACTGCTGACTGGGCACATCTACCCTATGAGTTTCTTGGAAAAATCTCCAACGAAATCATCAACCGGGTTAGAGGCATCAACAGGGTTGTGTACGATATCTCAAGTAAACCTCCGGCTACGATTGAATGGGAGTAATCAATCTACCCAATCAGCAATAAAAATATTGGTATCCCTTGTTCCTCCATTGTTTCTATTGGAACAGAATATAATTTTCTTGCCATCCATGCTGAACATGGGGAATGCATCAAATCCTTTGTCGCGGCTGATCTTTCGCAAACCTGACCCGTCCTCATCCATTAGATAAAGATTGAAAGGAAATCCGCGTTTGTATTCGTGATTGGATGCAAAAATGATGGTCTTGCTGTCTGACATGTATGCTGGTGCCCAATTTGCCTGCCCCAATTGACTCACCTGTTTTGCATTTGACCCATCCGCATTGGCAATCCATACTTCCATTTTGGTAGGCGCAACCAGATTTTCTCTCAACAACTCCTTGTATTCCTTGATCTCCTCCTCTGTCTTGGGCCTGGATGCTCTCCAAATGATTTTTGCACCATCTGGACTAAACCAAGCTCCGCCATCGTATCCAAGATCGGATGTGATGCGCGTGATCTTGCCAGACTTCAAATGCATGGTGTATAAATCAATGTCTCCATCGCGGGTGGAGGTGAAAAGCATTGTTTTACCATCCGGTGATATCGTTGCTTCTGCATCGTAACCCGGACGATCGGTTAGATTTTTTTTGATGTTGCCTTTGGTGTCAGAAAGAAAAATATCATAGCTATCATACAAGGGCCATATGTATTTATTGCCGTATTTGCTGCGGTCAGGAACTGGCGGACATTCAACGCTTCCAAGGTGGGTGGATGCGTATACGACATGCTTTCCGTCTTTCAAAAATGCTCCGCAGGTCGTTCTGCCTTTGCCATTGCTGATTTGAATCGGAACGAACGGCTCATTTTGCTTGGTAGGGACTTTACCGATAAAAATCTGGTCGCATGCAATACCCTCTTTGGGATTTGTTTTTTGATAGATGATCCACTTTCCATCAAAACTGAAGTAAGCTTCTGCATTGTCACCCCCAAAAGTCAATTGGCGTATATTTTTGAAATGCGGTTCGTTGGCATACAGCAGGGAGTCCTGCGAAAAAACAAATTGACCCATCATGGTCATTGATAAGAGGATCAAAAGAGAGGAAAACTTGGTCATTTTGTGCAAATTTCTGTTGTGCGCAAATGTACAGATTCATACCAGCACTCATGTCATGGAATATTCATAAAACAAAGACATTTTGTAGCTTTGCGCATGATCAGGGAGTTCATTGCGATTCAGGCCCCTATTGCTTTCTGCATGTTGTTGTTCATCAACTGCACACAGAACAACCTTACTAACGAAATCAGCAAGGCGTCCATCGAAAATGCTGGCAAGTCCACCTTTGAGGATCTTTACCAACTGGCAAGCCAAAAAAACCTGCAATGCATTGAGCTCTGCGACGCTGTGCTGAACACCACCAGCGATCAAAATACAAGAGCCGAAATATTTTTCATAAAGGGATTGTTTTATGCAAACATCCAAGATATAAAAAAAGCTGAGCAATATTTTGATTCAACCATTTTAGAAAATTATACGTTTTTTGATGCATACATTGAAAAGGGAATTTTATACAATCAACAAGGTTCCTACCAAAACGCATTGGAAACATTGCAAATAGCATTGAATTTGACAAAAAATAATCCCGATCTTTATTACTGGATCGGAAAATCATACGAGGGATTAAAAAAAACAAATGAGGCAATCAGATTTTATGAATGGACGCTCCAAGTTGACCCCAATTATGATGCTGCCGAGGAGGCACTAACAAGATTAAAACAATAACATGGCCATCATTGCACCTTCATTGCTTTCTGCAAATTTTCTTCACTTGGAATCCGCCTGTGAAATGATCAATAATTCGGATGCGGAGTGGTTTCATTTAGATGTAATGGATGGAAGGTTTGTACCCAACATCAGCTTCGGTATTCCCATAATAGCTGCTGTTAGAAAAGCTACGCAAAAAATTTGTGATGTTCATCTGATGATTGAAGAGCCGGAAAAATTTACACAGGTATTCAAAGATGCAGGAGCAGATGTGCTGACCGTCCATGTTGAAGCATGCAACCATTTGCACCGTAATATACAACAGATCAAATCACTTGGCATGAAGGCAGGTGTAGCCATCAATCCACATACACCCCTGGAGGCGTTGAATGAAATCATTGGTTTCGCAGATTTGATTTGTGTAATGTCAGTGAATCCGGGATTTGGAGGACAACAATTCATACATGCAACATTGCAAAAAATTGAAAGGCTTAAGAATAAAATTATTCAATCTGGTGCCCAAACTTTGATTGAAGTTGACGGAGGCGTTACTTTAGAAAATGCGGCAAACATTGTAGCTGCAGGCGCAGACGTACTCGTTGCAGGAAATACCGTTTTCAACTCCCAGCATCCTGCTGAGACCATCAGGCTGTTAAGAAATATTTGAGGATTCCTTCATCATGATTTAATCTTCACAAGTTTACCCACATGTGTTGATAAGTTAGTGTTGGCCTTTACCCAACAGTTTGATTAAATTTATGTGCAACACACAATCTTTAACCAACCTCATAAAATTCAACACATTGACTGAAACCATCATCAACCTTGAATCTGTAAATCCGATTGAATTCTTTGGTGCAAACAATGGTAAATTAGATCTTCTTAAAAAAAGATTCCCGCTTCTCAAAATTCTCAGCAGAGGGACGCAACTTAAATTGAGCGGTGCTCCGGAAATAATTGAACAAGCAAAAGAAAAAATTGATATGCTTGTTCAGTATTTGGAAAGAAATGGAAATGTAAGTCATAATTATTTCGAACAAATACTTGGAGGAGATGACGGAGAGAGCATTGATAACTTTGTTGACAAACATCCAAATGATGTACTCGTATTTGGACCCAATGGGAAATCGGTGCGTGCCAGAACACAAAACCAGAAAAAAATGGTATCTCTTGCAGAAAGGAATGACATCATTTTTGCCATTGGTCCTGCCGGTACAGGCAAAACCTACACTGCCGTTGCATTGGCGGTTAGGGCATTGAAAAACAAGATGGTAAAAAAGATCATCCTTACACGTCCTGCGGTGGAAGCAGGTGAGAGTCTTGGTTTTCTGCCTGGTGACCTCAAAGAAAAAATCGATCCATACCTGAGGCCCCTCTATGATGCGTTGGATGACATGATTCCAGCAGACAAGTTGGGATATTACATGACAACCAGGGTCATTGAAATTGCACCATTGGCTTATATGCGCGGTAGAACACTCGACAACGCTTTTATCATTTTGGATGAGGCGCAGAATACAACTGATTTACAAATCAAAATGTTTCTCACCCGTATTGGATCCAATGCAAAAGCAATTATAACAGGTGACCTCACTCAGATTGATCTTCCAAAAAATCAGAAAAGCGGATTGGATAAAGCAACCAGAATTCTTAAAAATATAGATGGGATCGCTCACATCGAATTGGATGAAGAGGATGTTGTCAGACACCGATTGGTTAAATCCATTATTCGTGCATATGATAAAGAAAGGGAAAGAAATGATCAATAATTTGTACCGCTTGACATGCCTTGCGGCATTTGCCGTGTTTGTGTCATGCCAGGAACCGGAGGGGTTTTCTAATCCGGAAGATCCATTGGATGCAGGAAGGGAATTTGTCAGGGCTGTGCTGGATGGCGATTTTGAGAAAGCATCTTTGCATGTATGTGACAATGAAGAGGACAAAGAAATATTTGAGCGTTACAAACAATACATGAAAAAACAGCCCAAAAGTGAGAGGCTACAATTCAAATCAGCATCCATCATTGTAAACAGTGTAACAAACTTGAATGACAGTGTGACCATCATCAACTTCTCCAATTCACATACCATGAAACCTGCCGATTTGAAAGTTGTCAAACAGCAAAATGAATGGAAAGTAGATTTCAGCTATACATTTTCCGGAAATTTGCCCGCCAATGATTAACCTATACAATAGTTTACTGGTTATCATTGGAAGTGCTATCGGAGGCGGATGCAGATTTTGGATCAGCACATGGATGCAAAAACAATTGACCACTTCATTTCCTATCGGAACCTTTACGGTGAATATGCTGGGTTGTCTCGCGATTGGACTTATAGTGGGGATGGCAGAAAAAAGCAGTATGAATCAGACAAATCTGACGTTGCTCTTGGCCAGCGGTTTTTGTGGTGGTTTTACCACTTTTTCTGCATTTGCTCTGGAAAACATTCAACTGTTAAAAAATGGCTTGAATGTACAATCAGCTACCTATATCATTGTATCTGTTGCAGTGGGAGTTGCATTGGTAAAAACAGGCATGACATTGATTAAATAAATGGAACTTAAGAAAGATATTTCAATGGAGACACTTATCTATTTAATCCTGATTGGGATTGCAGCTGGATTTTTAGGAGGGATGGTAGGCATCGGCGGCGGCGTCATCATTGTTCCAGCCCTTGTGCTATTATTGGGAATCACGCAACACCATGCACAAGGCATTTCATTGGCCATGATGCTGTTTCCCGTTGGAATTCTCGGCGTCATCAATTATTATAAAAAAGGCTATGTTGATTTTAAATATGCAGGATTGATAGCTGTAGGATTTTTCTTGGGCAGCTATCTCGGCAGTAAATTCTCTTTGAGCCTGCCACAAGAAACTGTCAAGAAAATATTCGCGATCGTTATGATTGTACTTGCAGTTAGGATGCTGCTGACTGGCAAAAAATAATTTTTTTACTGATATTGAATGTACATCGGTACAGGCTTGAGCTTCAGTAATTCTGCAGGTGTAAGCATGCGATGTGGAGGCTCCTTCAAATCATTTTTATAAAATAATTTGAATCCTGTAAACTGAATAGGTTCTCCATATACAAATTGTTTATAGGTATTGATTTTTCTTGCCGGAGCTCCCCATCCATCCATATCCACAATGATTTGAACTTCAGGATGCTTTTTGATGGACTTGTATTCGCGTACCATATTTTGTGTAAAACGATGAATCACCAACATCTTTGGGGGAAGATTGTTTTTTTGAACCAGCTCTTTTAAATATTGAGTAGCATAGTTGATATCTCCTGCATCGAATGTGCCAATCACAGTCCCGGGCCGCTGACCGCCTTTCATTGAAAACTCTGGATCGATGCCCAAATGCACATTGGGCAATTGAAGATACTTTTCAATCACAGGTATTTCTTCACGCAAATTGCTGAGTCCAACTTGAATATCTAAAAAGACCAGGGCATCTATTTCTGCAGCCATTGACATCACTTTATCGATTTCCTTATTTGGCATACGCAGTCTGTATTTGCCTCCTGATCCTGGTGACCCCTGTGCGGTTGTTACTATATAGTGCAATGCAGGTTTTACGGGTGTGGTTGGGTCTGCCTTCCTCCAATTTTCCAATTCTCCCTTCAACTTTGCAAACATCTGCGGCTTGGGCAATTCGCCCAAGATCCCCATTCTGGTGGAATACAGGTTTCCATAATACGCAATGACCCTGTGTTGCGGAAGCCATGCACCAGCCAAAGGAAAATCGCCTTTGAACTTCCATTTCTCT
The DNA here is from genome assembly GCA_005788265.1 of Bacteroidota bacterium. Classification (GTDB taxonomy): domain Bacteria; phylum Bacteroidota; class Bacteroidia; order Chitinophagales; family Chitinophagaceae; genus Pollutibacter. The sequence goes on from SXYR01000008.1 coordinate 14,641, forward strand.
GAGCTATCACCATTCAACATGGCATTGAATTTCTTCCTGTAAGCAGAAGTATCCAAGGTTGGAACCACTGTCTTATCGACCAGCTTTTCAACTTTTGACTTTGCAATAGCTGTTTGCAACTGCGGATCCGACTGCGCATTGGAACAAGATGATACAGTGAATCCAAAAAGAAGTAATACAGAAAAAAGAGTGGCTGAATTTCTACGTACGTTTTTCATGTTGAACATTGTTGGGTAAAAATAACAAAGTCAACCCAAATAAACGACTTATGACTTCTCGTTTCTGAACACCACCAAACCATCAAACACATCAATGATAACAGATTTTGTTTTGTCGATATCTCCTGCTAGAATACGCTTGGACAATTGATTGACAATTTCCCTCTGAATCAATCTCTTCAATGGCCTGGCTCCAAATTGAGGATCAAATCCATTTTCAGACAGATAATCAAGGGTATACGGTGTATATGACAGCTCGATTTGATTTTCTTTCACCAACTGTTGTATTGACCTCAATTGAATTTCGATGATTTTTTTCAGCTCCCTTTTTTTCAATGGCTGAAACATGATGATTTCATCAACCCTGTTCAAAAACTCAGGACGAATGGTCTGTTTCAAAAGATTCATTACTTCAACTTTGGCTTTTTCAGCAACTGCATCTACTTCTTTTTCACCAATATTTTCAAATGCCTCCTGAATGAGGTGGCTTCCTAAGTTGCTGGTCATGATGATGATGGTATTTTTGAAATTCACCAATCTTCCTTTGTTGTCAGTGAGCCTTCCATCATCCAATACTTGCAGCAATACATTCCATACATCCGGATGTGCCTTTTCAATTTCATCCAGCAATACAACACTGTATGGTTTTCGTCTGACCGCCTCCGTGAGTTGCCCTCCTTCATCATAACCCACATAGCCCGGAGGAGCTCCTACAAGCCTTGACACGGTATGCTTTTCTTGGTATTCACTCATATCAATCCTTGTCATCATGCCTTCATCATCAAACAGATATGCAGCAAGTGCTTTTGCCAATTCAGTTTTTCCAACACCTGTTGTGCCAAGGAAAATAAATGACCCTATGGGTTTTTTTGGATCCTGGAGTCCTGCCCTGCTTCTTCTGATGGCATCTGCAACTGCAGTAATGGCTTCTTCCTGCCCTACCACTCGTTCATGTAAATGATCTTCCAGCTGCAATAATTTTTCACGATCTGATTGCATCATTTTTGAAATGGGGATACCGGTTGCCTTTGCAACATTTTCAGCAATGTCTTCCGCATCTACTTCTTCTTTCAGCAATCGTTTTTCACCGGTTTTGGAAAGCTCTTCACTTAACTCAGTTATTTCTGTTTCTTTTTGTTTGATTTTCCCATAGCGGATCTCAGCCACGATACCATACTCTCCTTCCCGCTCTGCTTTTTCTGCTTTCAATTTCAATCCTTCTATTTCAGATTTGGCAGATTGTACTTTTTCAACAAGTTCTTTTTCTGCTTTCCATTTGGATTTGAGCGTATCTCTCTCTACGGCGACATTGGCAATTTCGGTATTGAGCTCTCTCAATTTCACTTCATCATCTTCACGTTTTATAGCCTCCCGCTCAATTTCAAGCTGCCTGATCTGCCGCTCAAGTTTATCCAATTCTTCAGGCATTGAATTCATTTCAAGTCTCAACTTTGCAGCACTTTCATCTATGAGGTCAATTGCTTTGTCTGGAAGAAAGCGATCGGTAATGTATCGCTGAGAAAGCTCGACTGCAGCAATGATGGCTTCATCTTTGATGCGAACATGATGATGTGTTTCATACCTGTCTTTGAGTCCACGGAGAATGGAAATAGCATCCTCTACACCAGGCTCCTCAATCATTACTTTTTGAAACCTTCGCTCCAGTGCTTTGTCTTTTTCAAAATACTTTTGGTACTCATTGAGGGTGGTTGCTCCAATGGCCCTCAATTCTCCTCTCGCCAGTGCCGGCTTCAAAATATTGGCAGCATCCATTGCGCCTTCTCCACCACCTGCCCCTACCAGCGTATGGATTTCATCAATGAAGAGAATGATTTCTCCATCACTAGTTGATACTTCTTTGACAACCCCTTTCAATCGCTCTTCAAATTCACCTTTGTATTTTGCTCCTGCAATGAGCAAACCCATGTCGAGTGCATAGATGAGTTTATTCTTGAGATTTTCAGGAACATCACCGTTGACAATGCGCATGGCCAATCCCTCAGCAATGGCTGTCTTACCCACACCGGGCTCTCCAACCAAAATAGGGTTGTTCTTTGATCTCCTGGTTAAAATATGGAGGGTTCTTCTGATTTCTTCATCTCGACCGATCACAGGATCTAATTTCCCCTGTCTGGCCATTTCAATCAAATTCTTTGCAAATTTATTGAGCGCATTGAACTGTGTTTCTTGGGTCTGACTTTTGACCGACTCCCCTTTTCGCAAATCTTTGATGGAAAGCATCAATCCATTTTCAGTGAGTCCGGCTTCTTTTAAAATCCTGGCTGTTGCGTCATTGCCAGCAACCATGGCCAATAAAATATGTTCAGGAGTAATGAATTCATCATTGAACTTATTCAGCAAAGAACCTGCTCTTAAAAAAACAGTGTTGGCGTCTCTGCCAAGCGACTGAGCTGGTTCACTTGCGGCTTTTGGGAATTTTTTGATGGCCTCATCCAGTTTACCTGTCAAAACTTGGATGGAAACATCGTTTTTCTTCAGCAAATATTCAACAGGTGAATTCTTTTGTTCCAGCATAGCCCTCAATACATGTTCGGCCTCAATGGTTGGATTTCCTGCATTGAAAGCAGCCTGTTGAGCTGACTGAACAATTTCGGAGGCCTGTATAGTAAAGTTGCTTAAATTCATATCGAATAGTTTCTAATTTTGGCGCAAATCACTCACCAATTCCAAAAACAGGAAAATATGTCAGCGAATTTCATTATTACATGTCGCAAATGCAGTCTGGCTCTGATTTTCATGCTAATTCTGCAGTGCATTCATGCACAGGACTTCAATAACCTGCAAACAATATTAAAAAGCAATGGTAAAAATTTGGGCAAACAATACACCGTTGTGGTTCAAAAAGGAGGAAAAAATATTTTTCTGGCCGAAACGGATGAACTCAAACTGAAAATCCCAACGCCTATTGGACATGCAAGCACATGGATCAGTGCTGCTTTGGTCATGACCTTTGTCGATCAAAATAAATTGAGCTTGGATGATCCAATTTCAAAATACCTGCCTGATTTCAAAAAAAACATGAAGGGGTATATCACTGTTAAGCATTGTCTTACCCAAACAACAGGACTTGATGCAGATGCTTCAGGTGTCATGAAAGCAGCCAGTAAAAATAAGTTTCTATCGCTCGAGGAAGAAGCTGCTTTTTATGCCACAAAAAAATTGATTGTCGACAATCCGGGTGATGCGTTGTCATACAGCAGTGTCGGGCTCAATATTTTGGGAAGGGTCTTGGAAGTCATCAGCAAAAAAACATTTGATCGTTTGGCTGTTGAAAGAATATTCAGACCACTTGGCATGAGGACTGCATCATTTTACAATGAAGATGGCAATGCGCCGAATCCGACATCAGGTGCTTCTTGCTCAGCATTTGACTATTTGAATTTTATGCAAATGTTTGCAAACAAAGGAATGTTCATGGGTAAAAGAGTATTATCAGAAAACGCCATCAATACCCTCCTCACCATTCATTATCCAGATCAGAGAATCAGGCACAGCCCCGAAGGTATCAATGGAAGCAAGTATGCCATGGGGAGCTGGGTGGATGAAATCAATGATGATGGAAAAGGAAATATCTATTCCGCATTTGGCCCCACTGGCGCAACAGCTTGGTTGGATCTAAAAAGAAATTATTTCGCTGCAATTTTTTCAAGTGAATTGCAAAACAATCAGCGGCTACAACTGATCAATCAATTGAAGCAATTGATCTATGAGGGTTTTGAGTGATCATCTTACATGAAAAAAGCTTTACCAGAAACATCTGCACTCATTAAAACCATTGCTTCAAATCATGGATTTGATCAATGCGCCATTGCAACAGCCGTTCCGCTGGATGAAGATGCAAAAAGATTGGAGCGATGGCTTAAAAATGGCTACCATGGTGAGATGCATTACATGAACAATCATTTTGACCTGAGAGTTGATCCAACAAAGCTGGTCCCTGGTGCAAAATCTGTCATTACACTTTTATACAATTATTATCCCGAAGAATCACAGCAGCATGATCTGCCAAAAATTGCCAAATATGCATACGGAGAAGATTATCACCTTGTCATCAGGAAAAAACTACATATTTTTCTGGAGTCGATCAGAGAGAAGATGGGCAATATTGAAGGAAGGGGATTTGTTGATTCTGCCCCCGTATTGGAAAGAAGCTGGGCGCAGAGGAGCGGCCTGGGATGGATTGGGAAAAACGGAAATCTGATCAATAAAAAAATGGGGTCTTTCTTTTTTATCGCGACACTCATTACAGATCTTGAACTCGAACCTGATGCGCCTCATGCAATGGATCATTGTGGCAGCTGCAGTAAATGCATAGATGCCTGCCCTACCGATGCCATACTGATCAACAAAACAATTGATGCAAGCAGATGCATTTCCTATTTTACGATTGAATTGAAATCAAAAGATCTTCCTGAGCAATTAAAAAGCAACAGTGAAAACTGGATATTTGGATGCGATATCTGCCAGGATGTTTGTCCCTGGAACCGATTTTCTAAACCTCATCATCATCCAGAACTTGAACCACTCAAAGAGTTGATGCAATTCAGCATCGAAGATTGGATGAATTTGAAGGAGGAAAAATTCAAAGAAGTATTTAAACATTCTCCACTGAAAAGAACTGGATTCGAAGGGATCAAGAGGAACCTGCGCCTCTATCAGGGGTGACGCTTTATTCCCATTTAAACACCTTGATTGCAATCGCATAGACAACAATACCCCAGATCAGCAAAATTTGTAATTGAGGCAAACAATCAACCAAGTGAGCGCCTTCAAATGCAACATTGCGCATGGCCTGATTCAAGTGTGTCAAAGGCAATAAGTTACACAAGGGCTGCAACCAGGCTGGAAAATTATCAACCGGGAAAAATGTACCTGCCAGCAAAAACTGAGGTAGGGTTACAATATTGGCAAAAGGAGGTATCGTACTCTCACTTTTCGCCACTCCGCTCACTACAAATCCAAATCCCATGAAAATGATCAACCCTATAAGACTCAATGCAATCAACTCCAGAAATGTAACCCAGCCATTGATCAAAGTAAAATTGAAAACAAAATGGCCAAACAACAGTATAACAACTGCAGTGATCATTTGAAAAATAATTCTTCCCAAGCCCTCGCCCAATACTATATAGGTGCGCTTGATGGGTGTTGCAAAAAATCTTTTGAGCACAAGTGCCTGTCGCAGATTGAAAAAAATAAATGCAACACCAAACACGCCGGCACTTAATAAAGAAAATCCAAGTTGCCCTGGTAAAATAAAATCGATTGTGCGGTAAATTCTGCCTGGTATGGTTTCTTTTGTAAGGCTAACATAGGTTTGCTGATGGGGAATATTTTCTTGATTCAGTTCAGCAATGCTTTGTTGAATGATGGATTGCAGCAATCCAATTTTATCAGCTGCTGCAGATGAGGTTGTCACTTCAATATTGTACCTAGGAAAGTTGCCTTGTGGCAACTCGCTGATCTTCAAAATGGCAGTGATATGTCCCTTGGAAAGTTCGTCCAATGCTTTTTCCTTGCCGGATACAACAGTCTTTAGGCTCTTTTTCTCCAATAAATTATTGTACAACTCATTGTTATTGGAAGAAGCAGGATCAAATGTAATCTTAATCACTGGTGAGCTTGAACTCAAAAATCCAAAAACAAGGATGAATATGATTGGAAAAAGAAAGCTAAAAATTACAGCGGAGGGACTCCTGAATATAGAGGTGAGACTGGCCCTCGAAATGGCCAGCATGGCCTTCCACTGATTGTATTTCATCATTGAATTTAGTGAATTGAAAACTCAAATGGCAATCTTGCTTTTACTTCCCCTGTTTCTGATTTGATTTGCCTGATCCGTTGCATCAGTTTGTAATTTTCTGGTCCTATCTCGGCCTCCAGCTTGCTTGAACTAAACTCCCTGGAGTATTGATTGATAAAATATTCAATTACCGATTCAGGCTCAGGGTATTTTTTTAATTTATATTCTTTGAGTCCTGCTGATTTAGCAGCAAACTTGATTGCATCTTCCAGACCTCCCAAAGAATCAACCAACCCAATTCCAATTGCACGGGCACCAGTCCATACTCGGCCTTGAGCAATGCTGTCAACATCTGCCAATTTCATTTTTCGTCCTTCAGCTACCCTGCCAAGGAATTCTTGGTAAATATGATCGACTTCAGTTTGAATGATGCGTTTCTCACCTTCCGTCATAGGTCTTGTTACGGAGGGAGCATCTGCATAGGGTGAGGTGCTGATGCGATCAAATGTAATACCCAATTTGTTTTTAAAAAATCCTGAGAAGTCAGGTACAATTGAGAAAACACCTATGGATCCGGTAATGGTATTGGTTTCTGCAAAAATTTTATCGGCATTGCATGCAATATAATAGCCGCCACTTGCTGCAACATTGCCCATTGAAACAACAACTTTTTTTCCCGCTTTCTTGTTCAGTTCAATTTCTCTCCAAATGATTTCACTGGCAAAACTGCTTCCACCGGGTGAATTGATACGCAGTACGATTGCTTTCACAGATTTGTCCAATCTTAATTTTCTAAGCAACGCCAGGTAATCATCAGAACCAATTTGATCTGGGCTCCCTTTTCCATATACAATGTCTCCATCTGCTACTACCAATGCTATTTTGTCTTTGTTAAAGGAGGAACTCAAGGTTGAAACCTTCGCATATTTAGCAAGCGTGATGAAATTGATTTTATCATCTTCTTTTAGTTTCAGTTTAGATTTTAAAATTGACTTGAATTCATCGTCGTATTTGACTCCGTCAATCAATCCATATTTCAACGCATCATCAGGACGCATCAATCGGTAGTCATCCGCATATGCCTTTAAACTGTCTTTAGAAATCTTTCTGGAATCGCCTGATTTCTTGAGCAAATCACCGTAAATGTCATTGAGCCAAACCGAGGTTTGAATTTTATTGGCAGGTGACATTTCAGTGGTTCTGAATGGTTCTGTTGCACTTTTGAATTTCCCTGCATAAAAAATCTGTGGATGGATGTCCAGTTTGTCGATTAGGTTTTTGAAGAAAACATATTCAACCGACATGCCCTGCCATTCAAACATTCCTTTTGGATGACAATAGACTTTATCCGATACAGATAGGAGTCCGTATGCTTTCTGTGTGATATAGTCACCATATGCATAAATGAACTTTCTCTTGTTTTTAAACTTCATGAGTGCTGCCCGTAACTCATCAGAATTTGCATATCCATTCGCATTGCCCTTGGCAACCAGGTAAATTCCTTTGATGGCAGTATCTGAAGCTGCATTATCAATCAACTGCAATGCAGTTAAAAAATCAGGATTCTGTTCATCCCCTGTCAATCCCTGCAATGGATCTTCTGCCACTTGCTCCTTGAACTCTTGGGCCAAATCAATTACCAGTACGGCATTGGATCCCAGTTCAGGCTTTTCACTTGCAAGGAATGCCCCTGCAATTCCAAAAAATAAGACAAAGATGAGGCCAAAGAATACAATCAATGCCAACAATGACGCAAAGAAGGATTTGAAGAAATTTTTCAATCTAACAGATTTAGAAGGCAAAATTAAAGAACTTTGACCGCCTCGGGGAATAGATTGTATGAATAAAGTTTATTTATTGATAGGTGGTAATGTTGGGGACAGGAAAAGGAATCTCGAACTGGCCTGCAGAGAAATGGAAGGGAAAATCGGGCCCATCAACAGGTCATCCTCGGTTTATGAAACTGCTCCCTGGGGAAATCAATCCCAAGACCCATTTCTAAATCAAGTGTTGGAAGTATTCACACAGCTGAAAGCTGAAGAACTTATGCAAACTGCACTGGGAATTGAAAAGAGCATGGGCAGGATGAGAGTGGGATTGAATCAGCCCAGAACGATTGATATAGACATTTTGTATTTCAATGAAGATATCCTACAAGAAGAAGGCTTAACCATACCGCATCCCAGAATTTACAAAAGAAAATTTGTACTGGTACCCATGCAAGAGTTAAATGCCTCATACATGGACCCATTGCATCAAAAATCCATCAGTCAGCTGCTGCAAGAATGCGAAGACGAACTTGAAGTAAGAAAATATGATGGGATGTGAACAATAAATACGAGCAGATACCAAAAGCTTTGATAAGTTTGAATGAATGAAATACAGATTTATTGCAATTGAGGGAAACATAGGGGCAGGAAAAACTACTTTGGCCCATTTGCTGGCAAAACATTTCAATGCAAGATTGATATTGGAGGAATTTGCCGACAATCCCTTTTTGTCAAAATTCTATGAAAATCCTTCCCAGTATGCTTTTCCAGTCGAACTTTTTTTCATGGCTGAAAGATACAAACAACAGAAAGACCTTGTCAGTCAGCAAGACCTGTTCCAAACCACCACTATCTCCGACTATCTGTTTACAAAATGTCTGTTGTTTGCCAAGGTAAATTTACCGGATGATGAATTCAGGTTGTACCAAAGATTATTTGAAATCACACAACAGCAAATTCATCAACCAGATCTACTGATATACCTACACACTCCCGTACATAAACTTCAGGAAAATATCAAGAAGCGCAACCGCTCATATGAGCAGAACATCCCAAACGATTACCTTTTTAATATACAAGAAACCTATACACACTATATCAAGCAACACAATTTCAAAACATTGTATGTAGATGCTACAGAAGCTGATTTTATAGGCAATGACAAACATTTGGAAACCATCATTGCTGCGCTTGAAAAAGATTATGAAATCGGCCAACATTTGATTTCTCTTCCCTAGTCGGGATAAAGCACGATCTTTGTGCGTATGTTCAGCTTTCTCCAGCATAAAAGCTTCTCTGCACTCATACATGCAGAATTCAGCACCTATATCGTTGCACGTTTTTTCTTTATCATGGTACTGACCATGCAGGCAACACTGATCAGTTGGAAAGTATTTGAAATCACACATGACCCATTCAGCATCGGACTGATCGGACTTGTTGAATTTGTTCCTGCAGTGATCATGGCATTGTACTCAGGTTATATCATTGACAAAAGTGACAAGAAAAAATTACTTCACCTGAGCATTGGCGCCAATTTGCTGCTCACCATTTTATTTGCTTATATCACAAGCAAACAAGCATCGTCTATTTTGTCTCAAAATACCGTGCTGATCCTCATTTACATCATTGCCTTTTGCACGGGTGTTGCAAGAGCTTTCAGCGGACCGACTTCTTTTGCATTGGTCAGCATGTTGGTGCCTAAGGAAAAAATTCCCAATGCCATCAGCTGGCACAGCAGCTCCTGGCAGATTGCGGGAGTAGGCGGACCCGCATTGGGAGGATTGCTGTATGGTTCAAAAGGCATCACCTTCACATTCACACTGATGATCATCATGATGACCATTGCAGTAATCATTCTGTTCTTCATCGGACCAAAGCCTCCTGCAACCCAACTAAAAGGCGAACCCATGCTCAAAAGCATCAGAGAAGGATTCAAGTTTGTTTGGAATACAAAAGAAATTTTGGGAGTGATCACATTGGATTTATTTGCCGTTTTTTTCGGAGGCGCCACTGCCCTCCTGCCTTATTTTTCTGACGTAATACTTAAAACAGGTGCAGAAGGATTGGGCATATTGAGAGCGGCCCCAGGAATAGGAGCCATCATCGTGATGCTGATCATCAATTTCATTCCGATGAAATCAAATCAAGGAAAATGGATGTTGTTATGTGTAGCTGGATTTGGAATGAGCATCATCACATTTGGATTATCAAGCTGGTTTTGGATTTCTTTTGGAGCGCTGTTGATATCCGGACTGTTGGATGGCATCAGCATCATCGTCAGATCCACTGTACTTCAACTCAAAACACCCGAGCACATGAAGGGAAGGGTTTCAGCCCTGAATAGCATATTCATCATTTCTTCTAATGAACTTGGAGCCTTTGAAAGCGGCTTTGCTTCGAGAATCATGGGAGTTGTACCCTCCGTTGTCTTTGGAGGAGCAATGACGATTGGCATTGTTGTTTATACCTGGTTCAAACTGCCAGGTGTGAGAAAAATCAGCTACTAGCCTATTTGGCCTCCTGCATCAACTTTTCTACTACATAGTAAGCAGCTGGACAAAAAGAAGTATTCTTCAAGGTCAATTGCGGACGCTTAACAAAAACAT
>SXYR01000009.1 GCA_005788265.1 Bacteroidota bacterium
AGAGCGTTCGAATGCGTCTGTATTGAAAACCGTTGACTGTCACAGGTCCGGGGGTTAGAATCCCTCTCTCTCAGCTCTAGAAAACCCAGTATTGCGGGGTTTTTTGGTTTATGAAACATCTGAAGCATTTAAATAAGTATTTCTGGAAGTACAGGTGGAGGTTTTTCCTTGGCATCCTGTTTGTCATGACCTCTAATTATTTTGGTATCCTGGCTCCGCAGTTAACAGGATTTGTGGTAGATCAAGTTCAGCATGCTGTCAATCCATCTACAGTAAATGAATCGAAAATCTTTTTTGATCCACTGGTATTGCTGGCCATTCAATGGATGAATGCCCAGCAATTTGCATTTGGCACCCTGATTCTTTTTGCTGGATTGCTCTTGCTCACATTTGCGCTGTTGCGAGGATTCTTTATGTTTTTGATGCGACAAACCATCATTGTCATGAGCAGGCAAATAGAGTTTGACCAGAAAAATGAAGTCTATGCACATTATCAAAAATTGGATGCCTTGTTTTACAAAGTGCATGCAACGGGTGACCTCATGAGCAGAATGTCGGAGGATGTTTCCAGGGTCAGGATGTATACAGGACCCGCGCTGATGTATTTGGTAAACCTTGTTGTGCTCATAGGTTTCAGTTTGTTTTATATGTTTTCTAAAGACCCATTGCTTTCTGCGTATGTATTGGCTCCCTTGCCCTTGCTGGCTGTAGCCATGTATTTTGTGAATACGTACATCATAAAAAAAAGCGAATCCATTCAATCGCAATTGAGCGAACTGACCACCATTGCACAAGAATCTTACTCTGGTATCAGGGTGATAAAATCATTTTTTCAGGAGCAACATACCTGGAGGCATTTCAATGATAAGAGCGAACAATACAGGAAAAGCGGGCTCTCGCTATCAACGGTTGAGGCAGTATATTTTCCTGTAATTGGTTTGTTGATTGGCTTGAGCACTTTGCTCACCATCTACATTGGAAGTATCTATCAGCTGGAACATAAAATCAGCAGCGGAACCATCGCAGAGTTTGTGGTTTACATCAATATGCTGACATTTCCCGTCTCTGCCATCGGTTGGGTGGTATCAAACATTCAACGGGCAGCAGCATCACAAAAGCGATTGAATGAATTTCTCCAAGTTGCCCCGCGCATCGAAAATGCAGCCAATCCAGCCAAGATTTCAGAGATCAAGGAAATGCGTTTTCAGTCAGTTGATTTTGTGTATGAACATACAGGGATCCATGCGGTTAAGCATTTTTCTCTGACAGTTCAAAAGGGAGAGAAGATCGCCATCATTGGCAAAACCGGCTGTGGAAAAACCAGCATTGCTCAATTGATGTTGAGAATGTATGATGTAAACAAAGGAACGATACTCATAAACGGGAAAGATATCAGTGGTATTGATATTTATTCACTAAGAGAATTGGTGAGCTATGTACCACAGGATGTATTTCTTTTCAGCGATTCCATCGAACAGAACATTGCATTTGGTGCAGATGATTTGAATGCCATCGGTATTCAGGATGCTGCAAAGGCTGCCATGATGGACACTGAGATAGGGAAGCTTTCCAATGCATATCAGACTACCATTGGTGAAAGAGGCGTTACATTGTCAGGTGGTCAGAAACAACGAATTTCTATTGCGAGAGCATTGTCAAAACCGGCAGATCTTTACATATTTGACGATTGTCTCAGTGCAGTGGATACCCAAACAGAACAGCAGATTTCAGAAAACCTTGCCACTTATCTGGATGGCAAGACTTCCATTTTCATCACCCATAGAATCATCCAATCTATCTCATTTGATCAAATCATTGTCATGCAGGATGGTCAAATTGTACAGGAGGGTACTCATGATGAATTGGTTACAAAAGAGGGCTACTACAGGGAGCTTTATCTTCATCAGCAGATGAGTGAGCACCCCACTCATTTCTAAAAAAATCGTCTGATTTTATCGATTTTCCAAAAAAATCAACTAATTTTTGACAGTTCGAAAACAATTTTATCTTTGTTTGAGACCAAATTAACCAAAACCAAAACTAAAGATCGTGGCGTACGACAACAACGAAAAGAAAATGGACAGTGTGTACAGCAAGAGAATCAGGGCCGGAAAAAGAAGAACCTATTTTTTTGATGTAAGAACAACCAGAGGAAATGATTATTACCTCACCATCACAGAAAGCAGAAAGCGGTTCAATGATGATGGATATGACAGGCATAAAATTTTCTTATACAAAGAGGACTTCAACAAGTTCTTAAAAGCATTGAACGAGGCTGTCGATCATGTCAAAACAGAATTGATGCCTGATTTTGATTTCGATGCTTTCAACCATGATTACGATGAGGAAAATGGGGAAGGTGGTCATTACACACCGCCTGCAAACACTGAATCAGCTCCACCTTCTGAACCTGCCGAGGAGCCCAGAGGAGATGTGTCTGAAGGTGACAACGGAGCAGGTGAGCAGGTTGACAAGTGGTAATTGATTATTTCCAACTTTTATACTGATTGATCAGGCCATTGGTAGAACTATCATGGCCTGTTATTATTTCTGAAGCATTGAGCTCTGGCAATATTTTATTTGCCAATTGTTTGCCCAGTTCAACTCCCCACTGATCGAAGCTGAAAATGTTCCAAATGACTCCTTGAACAAAAATTTTATGCTCGTATGCAGCAATCAGCATTCCCAGTGTGAATGGATCTATCAATTTTACCAGGATAGAATTGGTAGGCTTGTTGCCTTCAAAAACTTTAAAGGGTATCAGTTTTTTTCTTTCCTGCTCGTTCATATTGGACAATTCATGCTCAGCTTCTTCAGCTGTCTTGCCATTCATCAGAGCCTCAGTTTGTGCAAAGAAGTTGGATAGCAATTTGGGATGATGATCTCCGAGTGGATTGTGAGATTGGGCCGGGGCAATAAAATCGCAGGGAATAAGCAAGGTTCCATGATGGATCAACTGATAGAATGCATGTTGGCCGTTGGTGCCAGGCTCTCCCCAGATAACCGGGCCGCTTGAATAATTCAATTTCTTTCCGTTTCTGTCAATGCTTTTTCCATTGCTCTCCATATTTCCCTGTTGGAAATAAGCTGCAAAACGATGCAGGTATTGGTCATAGGGCAGGATGGCCTCTGATTGAGCCCCGAAGAAATTGACATACCATATGCCCAACAAAGCCATGATAACAGGCATGTTTTTATCAAAAGGTTTTTGCTTAAAATGATTGTCCATTTCGTAAGCCCCTTTCAAGAGCGCCTCAAAATGATCGTAGCCGATGGCAAGGGAAATGGAAAGTCCAATGGCACTCCAGAGGCTGTATCTACCTCCAACCCAGTCCCAGAATTCAAACATATTCTCCTTGGCGATGCCAAAATCTGTCACGGCTTTTTCATTGGTTGAAAGGGCCACAAAATGCTTGGCTATGTGAAGCTCATCACCCGCATTTTTCAAAAACCAGGCTCGCGCTGTATGAGCATTGGTCATGGTTTCTTGGGTGGTAAATGTCTTGGATGCAACTAAAAATAAAGTTGAGTCAGGATCTATAACTTTCAGACATTCAGCAATATGTGTACCATCAACATTTGAAACGAAGTGTACCTGTATGCCGTCAACCCAATAGGGCTTTAATGCCTCTGTTACCATCACCGGACCCAGGTCGCTTCCCCCAATTCCAATGTTGACGATGTGTTTGATTTTCTTTCCTGTATATCCTTTCCATTCACCGCTGTGCACCCTTTGGCAGATGTCCTTCATGTGTGCAAGGACTTTTCTCACCTTGGGCATTATATCTTCTCCATCTGCCATTACAGCGTTCCCAGAAAAATTTCTCAGTGCAGTATGCAAGACAGACCTTCCTTCGGTTTGGTTGATTTTTTCTCCCGCAAACATGCCAGAGATGGCATCTTTTAAGTTGCATTCATCAGCCAGTTCAAAAAGCAGGTCAAGTGTTTGCTTTGCAATGATGTTTTTGGAATAATCGAAAAGAATGTTTCTTTCTTCAATGGTATAGGAAGCGAACCGGTTCACATCATTGCTAAATAGCTCCCGCAAGTGCACCTGTTTCATCTTTTCTGCATGTGCCTGAAGTTTTTTCCATGCATGGGTAGTTGTGGGATTGACTGCGGGAAACAACATTATAGAGCGAGTTTAATTTTTTCTGACAATGCGTCAATCATTTGGCTGTTGACATCAAGATGGGTGACCATTCTAAAACGGCTAGGTGAAATAGAAAAAAACAATACACCATGCTCCTTCATCTTATCAATGAATTTTTTCAGGTTGAAAGATGGATCGCATTCGGCTATCACGATATTGGTTTCAACGGGCATTATCTCGCGAACGAATGTTTGTTGGGAGAGCATTTTTTCAATGGACTTGGCATGTTGATGATCCTCTGTCAGACGATTGATGTGATGGTCCAACGCATAGATCCCCGCAGCAGCAAGACTTCCAGCCTGACGCATGCCTCCGCCGAATCCTTTTCTGATTCTTCTTGCTTTTTTGATAAAATTTGCATTTCC
>SXYR01000077.1 GCA_005788265.1 Bacteroidota bacterium
ATAGATTTATAACCCACTTGAAACCCGCTGCTGTCTTTTATTACAGCAGTCCATAGGAAATTATTCAACAATGTAGGAGCTGTAAAGTGTTGGACAGATCGGGCAACATGCCTCTCAACAGCCCGTTCCATATTTATTTTGTTTACCAATGCAAAAGACAAATAAACCAAGGGAATGAGAATACCAGCCCTTGCTGTTTTCAACCGACGACGATGATCCATTTTTGTCAGCAATAAAAAAAAGAAAACATACAAAGGCACGATGGTAAACAATGGATCGGCAACATACAATACATTGAATGCAATTCTCTTCGAAGAGAAGGGCTCAAACCAGCCTATTCCATAATTATTGAAGGAATCTAATAATAAATGAATCAGCACTTCGATCAGAAAAAAAGAAAACCATTTTGAGATACTGATTGCATCTTTTTTATGCCACTGCTTGGCAACCAATGCCAAGAAAAACGATGCGAGCAATGCAAACAAAAAGGAATGAGTGATTCCTCTATGCGCCATCAATTCCTTTGTAAGAGGCATCCATGCACCGTTGATAAAATCAATGTCGGGAATGCTCTGGGCCAAAGCTCCCCAAAGCAGGGCCTTCTTGCCAGCCTTTTTATCCATCAACACTTCACCAACACATGCACCGAGTACTATGTGTGTTACAGAATCCATTAGAATCGAACTTCGCGCATTTGTCCCCCACCAGAACCACCCATATTGGATGAAGGCTGTTGGCCTTTGTATTTGTTAAATCGGTAAATAAAGCTCATCATAAAGTATCTGGTGAGACGATTCACTCTTGTATCAACAATGTTGTTTCCGTTGACCGTTCTGGCAATTGCTTTATTTTGATTTAAAATATCAAATCCTGATATCCTGAAAATGCCATTCTTCTTTTTAAAGAGTGTCTTTTCAAAATTGGCATTCAATAAAGCAATATTCTGATTCACCGCAGCTGACAATCCTCTGTTGATGATGTATTCTAAATCATGTCTGAATACCCAACCGCCCGGAAAATCAATGCGGGAGTTATTGGTGAGGGTCCAGCTATGGTAATTTACGTTGGGCTGACCGACAAGCGTATACCTGGTATTGTTTACACCATATCTGCCACCTACATCGAATTCAAGCCACTCTTTCCAGTTGATTTCAAATTTAGCTCCTTGTGCGAACAAGAGGGTCTTTCCAAAATTTTGGACATTATCAATAAAAGTAATACTGTTGTTATAAGCAGCAGAACCATTGAATGAAATAATATAAGTACGGTTGCTCCATGGTTTGCTGAAATTATAAAATCCGCTTGCTGAATAAGCACCATTCACATTCTCATAGGTAGTCAACTGTGCCCCATTGTTTCCAACCCTGATGGTATTGTTTACAATTTGATTATTGGTGAAATTAAAATTAGTCCCAATGAAAAATGTTTGACCAGTCAAGAAATTCAAGTTATTGAAAGAAAGACTGAAGACATGGGCCAGCTCAGGTTTCAACAGCGGATTACCCTGAACCTGGTATTGAGGATTTGAAACATCTTTTACCGGTTGCAACTGTGAAAAACTAGGTTGATTTGCATTTCCGTTATAAAAGAATCGCAGTGTTTTATTGCGGGTAAAATTGTAAGCAAAATTAGCTGATGGAAGCAGGTTCACTCTCTTAATGGGAGTATATGCAGAATCCTTCGAGATAGAAAATCCTCTCTGATAAACGGGCTGTGAACTTGCGCCAATCGTATAATTGTACTTCTTGCGAATCGTTCTGATGTTGGCACCAATGCGTTGACGGATGAAATCAGTTTCAAATGCATTACTGAGCAAATCAGAAAATACCGAATTGCCAACCGGATCCACCACATAAGTAGCGCGGTCATTGTTTACATAAGATTGACTGTAGGAGTAAATCAAATCAAGAAACCTGCCTTGCATGATAGGTTCTGAAAAGTTAAACCGGATATTGAAATTGTCAGATTGGTTGTTGGTATTTACATTTTGTTTCAGAAAAACACTGTCAACTTTATTCAAACGATAATTGAATGTTTCGTTGTTTTTATCGCTCTCGCCATCCGTGCTGTTGTACCCGCCGGTGATATTGACCGAGAGGTTTCTTCCGCGCTTTTGAAACTTGTGATTGAAGATGAGGTTCCCGTTGAAACTGGGAGAAAATGATTTTGAGAAATCATTGTTCTTGCCAAAACTGGTGGTATCTGTTTCATTTTTTAGGTAATCAAAAACGCTCCTTGAATTGGTATTGTTCTCTCTGGCGAAAAACTCTGGAATAAATTTTACATAATTAAAAGAGTCAATATTCCATTCAAAATTCAAGGAAGCCCTGTGTGTATAAACATTGGAAGTCGAATTGACAACCTGATGATTCAGAAACTTTGTATTCTGGAAGAAGTTTTGGGAAGCGATGTCTCTTTCTATTTCAGTTTTGCGCGAAGAGTAACTATAGTTTCCGTAAACAGAACCTTTCTTGTTTTCCAAATCATTTCTAAAATTAAAACCAAGTGAATTCGTTGTACTCAATCCTTCTTGTCCGCCAATACCACCCTGGTTGTTTCCTCCAATGTTGATTTGGAAACCACGTCCCCCGCCGCCTCCACCTTGCCCACCGAATCCACCTCCACCACTGCTGTTGAAATCGAACGTACTTGAGTTATTGTTATTCGCTCCCCCAAAAACGGAGACCTGCTTATTGTTGTTAAAGAAGTTGACGTTGGTGGTTGCAGCATACCTGTCATTTGAACCTGCACCAACCGTGGTTCTGCTAAAAATTCCCCTGTTTCTGTCTTTCTTTAATTGTAGGTTGATGACTTTATCGGGCTCACCATCTTTGATACCAGATGCATTGGCTAAATCACCATAATCATCCACTACTTGAACTTTATCGATCATATCTGCAGATAGCTGTTGGGTAGCTGCCTTGGGATCTCCGCTGAAGAAATCTTTTCCATTGACCCTCACCTTGGTTACCGTTTTTCCCTGAGCAGTTATATTTCCATTTTTATCTACCTCTATCCCCGGCATCTTTTTCAACAAATCCTCAACCATGGCATTGGGCTTCAATCTAAAAGAATCAGCCTTGTACTCCACCGTATCCTCTTTTACAATGATGGGCGGGACCGAAACCACGATTTCCTGCATTGAACTGTAGGATGGGTAGAGCTTGATCTCCTCAAGATTTAAGACCTCATTATCCGCTGGGATGGCATATGCCTTCAAAGTGGTGCCATAACCCATGCTGGAAGTCATCAATACAAATTTTCGCTCAGGAATTCCTTTTAACAGAAAAAACCCTACGTTGTTGGTGATTGTTTTGATGGTGTCTTTTCCTCCAGCAATGTATACGCCGACAGTGGCCCTGGATATTGGGTTTCCGAGGGTATCAACCAAGCGTCCGTTTACCTGAAAACCATCCTGTGAAAAAGCCCCAAAACTTGTTAACAAAGCTATAAACAGGGTATAAATTCCTCTTTTCATGTTAATATGTTCGCGAATTGGATGACAAAGGTAAGGCTTTGCCTTCGGTGAGCCCCTCCTTTCAGCATAAATGAACTAATTTTGACCCCTCTGAAAGAACAGAAGGTTATGTTAACATTTTTATCGAAGATTTTGGGCGGCAGCAAGTCGGAAAAGGACGTAAAACTCATCTATCCGATCGCAGATAAGATCAATGTACATTTTTCATCCTACGCCTCTTTGACCAATGACCAATTGAGGTCAAAAACCACTGAATTCAGAAAAAGGATCCAAGATCATTTGAAAGAGATCGATCAATCGATCAACACCCTCAATCAAGAGGCAGAAAATTTACCTGCAGAAGATATTCTCGCAAAAGACGATATCTATAAACAAGTAGATGAATGGAAGAAAAAACGCGATGGCGAAATTGAAGAAATTTTAAATGAAATCCTCCCTGAGGCGTTTGCAGTAGTGAAAGAAGCAGGTAGAAGGTTTAAGGAGCACGATGAGCTTATCTCAACCGCAACAGCATTGGATCGTGATTTAAGTGTAAAAAAAGATTATATCACCATCCAGGGAAATGAATCGGTTTTTAAAACCAGTTGGATGGCAGCAGGAAATTTGGTGAACTGGAACATGGTGCATTACGACGTGCAGCTGATTGGAGGTGCCGTTCTCCATCAAGGAAAAATTTCCGAAATGGCTACCGGTGAAGGAAAGACGTTGGTTTCTACCCTGCCCGCATACCTCAACGCATTGGCCGGAGAAGGAGTTCATATAGTAACCGTTAATGACTATTTGGCAAAACGAGACTCTGAATGGAACGGTACTTTGTTTGAATGGCTGGGACTCACCGTTGATTGCATTGACAAGCATCAGCCTCATTCAGATGCAAGAAGAAAAGCATACCAGGCCGATATTACATACGGAACCAACAATGAATTTGGTTTTGATTATTTGAGAGACAACATGGTTCATTCTCCGGATGAAATGGTGCAAAGAAAACATCATTTTGCAATGGTGGATGAAGTAGACAGTGTATTGATTGACGATGCAAGAACCCCCTTGATTATTTCTGGTCCGGTTGCCAAAGGCGATGACCAGCAATACCATATTCACAAGCCCCGCATCCAGCAATTGGTTGAAGTTCAAAAACAAATTGTTGCAAAATCAATTCAGGATGCAAAAAAATTAATCGCAGAAGGAAAAGATGGTCCGCAAGATGGTGGACTGCACTTGGTGCGCGCATTCAGAGGATTGCCAAAAAACTCAGCACTGATCAAGTACTTGAGTGAACCTGGTATCAAAGTCAAGTTACAAAGAGCAGAAAACTTTTACCTGGCTGAGCAGCAAAAACAAATGCCGGTTGTCGACGAAGAACTTTTCTTTCACATCGATGAAAAAAACAACCAGGTTGAACTCACAGACAAGGGTTTGCACTACATTACCAAATCAGGTGAAGACCCGAACCTCTTTGTACTTCCCGACCTTTCTATTGAATTGGCAGATATTGAAAAAAGCAACGCAAGCATTGATGAAAAAATCAGCCAAAAAGAAGCACTTCTTCAAGAATACTCTCAAAAAGCAGATAGGATTCATACCATTCAACAATTGCTGAAGGCTTACACGGTTTTTGAAAAA
>SXYR01000010.1 GCA_005788265.1 Bacteroidota bacterium
GATGAAAGAAAACAATCCAACAGCACTTGCGCTTGAAAAAAGAATATTTGATCTTGAAAGCAAGTTGTTTGATATCCATCAGACTGGATCAAGATGGGATGGATTTAGAAATCCAAGTCAGCTGCTTGAGAATTTTCTTGCGTTGGCAAAAGAGAGTCAGACGTATGGCGCAGATTATCCTCCCACTTCACAGCAGCGGGAAGCCTATAATTTGTTTTCGAAAAAATTTGATCAAATAAAAGCAGAATATCAATTATTAATAAAAAAGTAAATTTTATAAATACATCATCATGAAAAAATTATTTTTCTTCCTTCTCACGGTCTTGACAATCAGTTACGGTCTTGCACAGAAAAGCTGGACGCCAGACCAATTGATGAAAATAAAAAACATCAGTAGTTCACATGTTTCATCCGACGGTAAAAAAGCAGCATATGCTTTGCGTGAAGCGATCATGACAGACGACAGAAGTGAATATGTAAATCAAATTTGGATTTGTAATGCGGATGGATCAAATCACGTACAACTTACGAAAGGAGATAAGAACAATGCAAATCCGAAGTGGAGTCCAGACAATCAATCTATTGCATTCACTTCTTCCCGCGATGGTAAAAGTAATTTGTATGTCATTTCAATCAATGGCGGGGAAGCCGAAAAACTGACCGATGCAAAAGGTGGCGTAGGAGATTTTTCCTGGGCAAGTGATGGGAATAAAATCGCTTACACAACAATGGATGTAGCAACCGATAAGGAAGAGAAGAACAAGAAAGCAAAAGACGATTGGTATTTTTTAGATGCTAATCCAAAGCAAAATCGGTTAGCAATTGTTTGGACCAGACACAAAGATTCTACCGGAAAATATATTCAAAAGACTATTACAAAGGAAGATGTTTCTGTCAATACGTTTGATTGGAGCAATGACAATAAATCAATTGCTTATAGTTATGGTAAAACGACTAAGGCCAATGATATGAGCAATTGCGATATAGCAGTTGTTGATATCAATTCTGGAGAAGTGAAGAAAATTGCAACAACGGCTGCCAATGAATCGGATCCGAATATAAGTCCTGATTCAAAATGGGTAGCATTTCTTGTATCTGAAATTCCAAATGATTGGGTCGGGCCTAAACATGTTCAAGTATACAATTTAAGTGATGGTACATCATGGCGCTTGAAAGCCAGTCCAGACGAGGAAGGAAATATTTTGGGTTGGACACCTGATGGAAAACAAGTATTGGTGTTGGAGTCTAATAAAACATTGACAAGTATTTATGCATTAGGCGCGGATGGGAAGTCGATTGCTGAATGGAATGCAGGGGAGAAAAATTTTCTTACTGGTGCAGTGCTTAACAATGCTAGTATAACATTCACTTTACAAAATCCTTCTCGTTTGCCTGAATTGTATGTGAGCACGCTTTCCAAATATGTCCCAGTGAAAGTGACGAATATCCAAGCAGAACATTTAAACAAACCTATTGGGAAAACAGAAGTCATCAAGTGGAAGAGTGCAGATGGAAAAGAGATCGAGGGATTGTTAACCTATCCTATTAATTATCAGCCAGGCAAAAAAGTTCCTTTGTTGTTGAATATTCATGGTGGTCCGGCCGGTGTTTTTACCCAGGCATGTATTGCATCCAATCAATCTATATATCCTATTGCAAGTTTGAGCGAAAATGGTTTTGCAGTGTTGAGGCCGAATCCTCGCGGATCGACTGCATATGGAACTGCCTTCCGTGTAGCGAATAAAAAAGATTGGGGTGGTGGAGATTATCAGGATCTTATGACAGGCGTTGATGCAGTTATTAAAATGGGCATCACAGATGAAAGTATGTTGGGCGTGATGGGTTGGAGTTATGGTGGATACATGAGCAGTTGGATTGTAGGACACACCAATCGTTTCAAAGCTGCTTCAATTGGAGCACCCGTTGTTGATTTGGCTTTTCAAAATATGACCGACGATGTTGAGAGTTTAATGCCGGTTTATTTCAATGGCGACCCTTGGAACAACTGGACCTTGTACAACGAGCATTCACCGTTGAGATATGTACAAAATGTTAAAACTCCTGTAATTTTACAGCATGGAGAGGCAGATTTGCGTGTACCCGTGAGCAATTCGGTGATGTTTTACAATGCCTTGAGAAGGCGTGAAGTACCAGTAAAATTGCTGGTTTTACCCCGTCAGCCCCATGGTCCCTTTGAGCCAAGAATGGTGTTAAAAGCAAACCAATCAAATGTAGAATGGTTTGAGTCATATTTGGGCTCGAAGTAAGACACAATTTCAAGGATTTTTAAGATAGAGTAACTTTGCGCCATGATGTGGCGCAGAGTTTTTCTTGGGGTAATCATTTTGATGTGTGCTGGCGAGGGCTGGGCACAAAAGGTAGTGAGGTACGAGCTGCATGTAAAAGATACTCTTGTAAGATTCACAGATAAATCAAAAAGGGCTATTGCGGTAAACGGACAAATTCCGATGCCCACCATCACATTCACACAAGGAGATACAGCAGAGATTGTCGTCTACAATGAAATGGACGAAGAAACTTCTTTGCACTGGCATGGTTTGATGCTTCCAAACAAAGAAGACGGTGTTCCATATTTAACTCAGATGCCCATCCCTCCACATTCAGTATATACGTACCGTTTCCCCATCATTCAACACGGCACGCATTGGTATCACAGCCATACCGGACTCCAGGAGCAAATTGGGATGTATGGGTCAATGATTTTATTGAAAAAGGAACATGATCCAACATTTAGAAAAGGGATTGATGATTTGCCAACCTTGCCTGTCATCATCAGTGAATGGACGGATTACAAACCGGAAAATATCCATCGCATGTTGCACAATGCAACAGATTGGTTTGCGATTCGAAAAAGATCCA
>SXYR01000078.1 GCA_005788265.1 Bacteroidota bacterium
CCGGAAACCTCTCCCTGGTCGCGGTAAGTCAATGCTCCATATCGAATGGGACTGCCGATGCGCACATTGGCTACATCACGCACATAAACAGGAGTGCCCGCTGCTGACTTGGATACATATATGTTTTCAATTTCTCCAATGCTCCCAGCCAATCCCTCTGTTCTGATGAAAAGAAGCGCGGGACCTTTTTCAATGTATGCAGCACCAGAGTTTTGGTTATTTGATTCCAGCGCGTTGAAAACATCCTGCAATGAGACACCAACAGCTTTTAGCTTGACTGGGTCCAAGGCCACTTCGTATTGCTTGAGTTTTCCACCAAAACTGCTCACATCCGCAACACCAGGAGTTCCAAGCAATTGACGTCTCACGATCCAATCCTGGATTGTTCTTAATTCAGTTAAATCATATTTATTTTCAAATCCTTTCTTGGGACGAACAACATACTGATATATTTCTCCGAGGCCCGTGGTAACAGGAGCCAATTCAGGAAATCCCGCTTCCTTGGGAATTTCATCACGGACCAAGATCATGCGCTCGCTGACCTGTTGGCGGCACCAATAAACATCCTGGTCGTCATCAAAAACAATGGTAACAACCGACAAGCCAAAACGTGAGATCGATCTGATTTCTTTTATTCCAGGAATATTGGAAGAGGCCTGTTCAATCGGAAATGTAATAAGACGCTCTACCTCCAAAGATCCCAAAGTCGGTGAAACCGTAATGACTTGAACCTGATTTGAAGTAATATCAGGAAGTGCATCCACTGGCAACCTAAACAATTCGATCAAACCCCAAATGATCCAAGCGAGGGTTATCAGACCTATGACTAACTTATTTCTTACGGAAAAACGAATGATGGCATTGAGCATGTTCCTATCAAAATGGTTCAGGAGTATAATTCGGCTCAATTAAACTGCAAAATGGATATACAGCTGGGTTCCAAAACACATTCAATTCAACCTGCCTAAATGTACAACTTTAGGTTAAATTATTAGATGACTTATTTACAGCAATCCTTCTTTACAAACAGACTTCCGATGTAGGTTAAAATCTTCTTTAAAATGATACGCATAAAAAAAAGTCCGACGTTGTGTCGGACTTCAAAATTAGTTATTTTTTTTCTGCTCCTTTTCGGGGATACTGGCAGCATTCAGCAAGGTTTCCATAAGCCTCTGCTGTTGCGGCAATGTCTTGTGTATCATATCCTGCATTGGCAATTGCCTGCTGGATTTTTTGGATGTCCGTCTTTTTTTCTTTGAATTCAACACTCAACACCTTAGAATCTTTGTTCCAATTCGCTGTTTTTGCACCTGCTTTGACAGCCGCTGCTTCAATTGTCTTTTTGCACATGCCACAATTGCCCCAAACCTTGATCTCCTCGGTTTTCTGAGCAAAACTGTTTACGCTGAAAAACAATGTCAAAGCCGTAAATAAACCAATGTATTTCATTTTCATATCAAATAATTTTATGGTACAAATGTAATACAGATCTTACTCAAGCATCTTGCCTTTTCGCAATTTAACATTTCAATTAATTCACAAAATTCCAAAAAACACCCAACCTGAAAACCAGGCCCGGGGTGGGATAAAAAGGTGCTGCAAAATTGTTCTGTTTGAACCCAAATCCATAATCCCGGGTTGCAGTATTCAGGTTCTCCAGGCGGACAAATCCAGTAAAGCTTCTGATTCTGAAGTTGTTATAGATATGAATATCGGGACGATTGTTGATTCTTTCAGATGACTGATAAAAAAACTGCCCATTGACCGGAGAGTAGCCATCTGCGTAATAAGCCGAATGGTATCTAACTTCAATACCGGTGGCCAGGATCAGGTTCCTGAATGGTTTACCCTCATACCCTATCCTGTTCCTGGTATAGAAAGAAGGGAGATGGATGGGGGCATTGACGGGCGCAGACTGAGCAAAAACTTCTGTGGTCCACTTGAAATTCCTGTAAAGTTTTATCTCCTTTGTCAATCCTGCTCTCAGGAATTGAAAAACTGCATTATACTGTTCAACATCCGTGAAACTTTTCAGGTAGGTATAATTGGAAACAAGGAAATAATTGAATTGCAGGTAAGCATTAATTTTTTTAAGATAAAGTACTCCAAAGAGATTAGAAATATTTTCATCAGCAAGAGAGGATTTATATTTTAAAGGAAATGCTGTTGGATTTTTGTAGATATAAGAGGGTGTTCGATTTGCATTTTCAAATCCAACTTGCAGATTTCCCACATTCGCACCAAGTGATCGCTGGAGATGGGCTTTTATTGCATAATTACCTATGTCTCGGCCAACAGCGATGAACTCCCCATAAAGAAGCATATCCCATTTTTTGTTGCGGGTGAGATTGCGGTATTCGCCATGCATAAGAATATTCGTGAAAGGATCATTGTGTATACCAGAACTGTTGCGGTATTGCAAGAGACCCATGCCTGCTTTAAAAAATTGCAAAAGATTTTTTGCATCAGGAAATTGAATAAATGAAAAATCATTTTTGAGTAAAGTGTTCTTCATTGAAAACTGAACTGTATCGGGCAGTTGCGATATCCCATAATTAATGTTGTAGAACGCTTCAGCACCTGATGGCTGCACATCCAGGTATTGATATGAATTGATTGATGACTCAATGGTATGCTCCAGTCTCAGCCTGGGCAGATAATACCTAATGACTGTTGAATCAGAAACGGTAGAGTCTTTTTTTCCAAAATCAAATTGATGACGATACAATATACTTCTGTTGGTATATTTATTGCCTGTCAACAGATTCACCTTGAAAAAATTTCTTGAACTGTAAATGGAAGGTGCCAAATTGGTTGGGATATTGAATCGATCGTTGTAAGCAGGATTTTCATTTACCAGAAATGATGTGTCTTTGATGCCTCCATTTTCGGCCGACTGTAAAGAATTTGAAACAATTATCAAGTAAGCATGGTACCTTCTGTTTTTGGATGTATAGTCGCTGTTGATGCGAATATTGTTGTGACTTGAGTTTTGCGAATTGAAAGTACCGGGTGCGGTAATCAGTCTGTATTGGGCTACTGCATTCCAATCAGGGGAAATATTCTGCGTATGCAGCACACTGATTTGTTGCTCTGCCTTGCTGCCAACCAGGTATCCCAACTCGGTAAACGCTTTTGTAGTATTCATGAACCTTGACTCATGTATGTTAAAAGCAAAGGGATCCAACGCATGAAATCCCCCATCCCAACCAATGCCCCTCATTGGATTGAATAACATAGAACGTGTTGCATTCCCATTGTAACCAATGTTGGCAAGCCATGGTTTGAGTGGAACGCGTCTGTAAAAATCACTGATGCTGGAATCGAAAGTAAGGTACTTGGCAGTATCCAAATATTTGAACTGCACATTGACAGAGTCTGCTGCAAAATTTCTTTTTTCAAAACTCAAAGAATCACTTCCCCCGCTGGAAGCTGGTCGCATTCCGCCACCCGCACCTCCCATGTTCTGCATTCTGCGCATCATTCCTGGCATCTGAGCATGCAGA
Organism: Bacteroidota bacterium; assembly: GCA_005788265.1. Taxonomy (GTDB): domain Bacteria; phylum Bacteroidota; class Bacteroidia; order Chitinophagales; family Chitinophagaceae; genus Pollutibacter. Next base: position 3,507 of record SXYR01000078.1, read on the forward strand.
TTGTAATGCTGCACAGAAAACAGCAAAAGCAAGAAGAACCTAAAAAATATACTGATGTGCCTCATGTATTCTTGGAGCATTAAAATTATGAAGCATACTCGAATGATTGGATCATTGATGTTAAAAGTGCTGTTAATTTGGGAGCAGAAGCATTGGCCGCATCCAACACATCTTTGTGTAAAATGATGTTTTCTTCTTCACGAATTCCAATATCGGTGATGACACTGATGGCGAAAATCTGCATACCTGCATGCACAGCAGCAATCACTTCTTGTACGGTACTCATTCCAACAGCATCAGCACCGAGATGTTGAATCAGTTTATATTCAGCCCTGGTTTCAAACGATGGTCCGGTTACTCCAAAATATACACCCTCCTTCAAATCAAAGCCAAGTTGCTCAGCTATTTCATGTGCCTTTGAGATGAGCTTTTTCGAATATGGCTCACTCATGTCCGGAAACCTTGTTCCAAGCTCATCGAAATTTTTTCCTATCAAGGGATTTACAATGGCAAAACTGATATGATCTTTGATTACCATCAAGTTGCCCACCTTGAAGTCTGTATTGGTTCCACCTGCAGCGTTGGTAATCAATAAATTTTTTACCCCCATTTTTTGCAATACACGGATAGGAAATACCACTTCCTGCGTGCTGTATCCCTCATAATAATGAAATCTTCCGGAGAGGGTTATGATGGACTTCCCCCCTATGGATCCTATCAACATTTTTCCACTATGTCCTTCAACAGTTGATACTGGAAAATGTGGAATGGTTGCATACTCAATTTCCTGATCGACTTCCATTTGCTCGGTAAATCCACCCAGTCCACTCCCCAAGATTACGCCAATAACAGGACGATGTGAAGACCTGGATTGAACATATGCCGCAGCCTCTTCGATCTTGTTCAATAAATCCATTGCGTAGTTTATAGTATTAATAATCGGAATAAGGACGTGCCTTCAAAAAGAGCGTCACATTTTTGCTGACCGTTTTTTCGTATTCTTTTCTGGAAGAAAGTTCTTTCCACTGGGGATCATTGGCAAACGATTTCCAATGGGCATCTCTGTCCTCTTTGTTTTCAAAACTGGTCATATACATCAGGTTGGGCATGGTTGGGCCGCTGATCACCTCTCCATAAAATATTGCATTGAAGTTGAGTCGCGCGAATAAATCAATCTCACCCCCTTCGTTGAACATTTCAACTTTTTTTCTGTAGCGTTTTTCGGTTGGACCTTCATAACTTCTCAATTCATAGACCTTGTCTTCATAGGAACTCTTCAATGTGGGCAAGGTGAGTGTTGGCGAAAACCTGAATCCTTCTATGATATATGTCACGATTCGATCATATGGAACAGCAGTAGGTGGCGCATCTAAATAAGCTGCGCCTTTTTGTGCAACTTCTTGATCATTGAACAATGCATTGTTGATTGTCGGAATTTCATCCATGTGCTTATAAGGAATCAAAACATATAATTTTTTTACCAATGAAGTGTCATTGGCCCTGCCGGTGAATGCTCCAATATGTTTGATTCCCTTGCGGTGCATAAATGGTATGTAGGCATCTGCTAAAAATTGATCAATGATGGCCTCTTGCTGCAAGGTCTTGTACTCATATACCTTTAACTCATAAAAATGCTTTGCCTTTTTATTTTGCCCAATAACAAACAAAGAAATCAGTAAAGACGCAAAGATTGCTACTATTCTCATATTGACAGGTTTGAGCCAAAGTTATTGATTCTTTACTGAGTTGCCTACCACTTGCAGTATCTTTGGAGCATGCATTTTGTAAGTGTTGAAAAGATTGGCAAAGCGTATGGCATAAAGCCCCTGTTCAAAGGGATCAGTTTCCATATCAACGAAGGCAATAAAATAGCTTTGATAGCAAGAAATGGCTCAGGGAAATCTACACTCCTGAATATTCTGGCAGGGAAAGAAACTGCTGATCTCGGAACGGTATGGATCCACAAAGATGTAAAAGTTGTTCTATTTGAACAGGATCCAAGCTTTGATGAACATTCCAATGTGTTGGACAATATCTTTTCGCACCAGCATCCTGTTCTAGATGCAATCAAAAAATATGAAGCGGCTGAGGATTCGGGAGATGCAGA
>SXYR01000079.1 GCA_005788265.1 Bacteroidota bacterium
CATCGAGCAAGCGCTGTACAACGATTTGAGAAAATCAAGTTACGAGGCATTTGCTACAGAAGTTGGTATCATCATCAAAGAAATTGATTTCACCATCAAACACCTGGAAAATTGGGCAAGGCCTCAGTCGGTTCCAACTCCGTTGATGTTTTTTCCTTCCACCAGTAAAATTTACAGAGATCCGCTGGGAGTCATGTTGATCATCGCACCGTGGAACTATCCTTTTCAACTTGTATTTGGTCCATTGATTTGTGCCATTGCAGGAGGCAACACCGTATTTATCAAACCATCCGAAGAAGCTCCTCATACTGCCATGCTTGTTGAAAAAATTATTGAAGAAATTTTTGATGAGCAATATGTCTATGTTGTACAGGGAATTGGTGCACAGATCATTCCATTGATGACCTCATCCGTCAGGTTTGATCATATTTTCTTTACAGGCAGTACCATGGTTGGACAAAAAATCATGGAGATGGCTGCCAAGCAACTGATACCCGTAACATTGGAGCTGGGGGGAAAGAGCCCCACCATTGTAGATGCATCCGCCAACATTGATTATTCAGCCAAAAAAATTGTATGGAGCAAATTGATCAATGCCGGACAAACTTGCATTGCACCCGATTATTTACTGGTGCACAGTTCCGTGAAAGAGGCGTTGCTGGAAAAAATCAAATTGAACATATCATCCATGTTCGGCAAGGATGTTCAGCAGAGTGAAGATTATGGAAGAATCATCAACCGCAAAAGATTTCAAAAATTGATTTCTTATTTGGAAGGTGCGGATATCATCAGTGGAGGTAAATATGATGAAAATGATTTATTCATTGAGCCTACCATTGTTGAACATCTCTCCATGGATGATGCCATCATGAAAGAAGAAATATTTGGACCCATCCTGCCTGTAATTTCATTCGACGATCACGCAGAAGTGTTGAGATGGATAGAGAAGAATCCCTTTCCACTTGCTTTGTACCTGTATGCAGATGATCAAAAAATTCAGCAACAATATATTCAGCAGGTGCGTTTCGGTGGGTGCAGCATCAACAATGGTTTGGTGCATATTGCCAATCCTCACTTGCCTTTTGGCGGTGTAGGTCCCAGCGGCATTGGTCAATACCGAGGAAAATCCGGATTTGACAATTTCACGCGTCCCAAGTCGGTCATGGTTTCAAAATCTTGGTTCGATCTGCCACTCTGGTACGCACCATTCAAAGGGAAAGCATCCATCATTAAAAAAATATTCAAGTTTACCTGATCATGTATTCAATAAGAGCAATCAAGTCCAATCATTTATTTTTATTGGCATTCATGTTTCTGATTGGGTGCGCTTGTTCATCTTCAAAAATCCAAGCCGATATGAGCGCAAGGCAAAAAGTATTGAAATCTGTTTATCCTGTACTGACAAAGATTACCCGATTCTTTGGTGTGAAAACGGATGTGAAAACCCCTCCGAGCAATCTGGCCGCACCTGTTTCGTTGTATGACTATTCATTTGAAGGAATTGCAGGAGATACTGTTTCCATGAAAAATTATACCGGAAAGAAATTGGTGATCGTCAATACTGCCAGTGATTGTGGATATACCGGACAGTACGAAGAGCTTCAGCAACTTTATCATCAGGAAAAAGGCAATATTGAGATCATCGGATTTCCTGCCAATGATTTCAAGCAACAGGAAAAGGGCAGTAATGAAGCCATTGCAGCTTTTTGCAAGAAAAATTATGGGGTGAGTTTTCCCTTGGCTTCCAAAGCTGTTGTTGTAAAAGGGAAGGAGCAGCACCAGATTTTCAATTGGTTGTCGGACCCCGCTAAAAACGGTTGGAATGGAAGAGATCCCGTTTGGAATTTTTCCAAGTATATCATTGATGAAAAGGGCAACCTCGTTGGATATTTTGATCCCGGAGTGAGTCCCCTGAGCGCAGAATTTCTTGCTATCTTACATGCTCCCCAATCATAAGTTCATGTCGCTGCTTACTTCACATGTATTGCTGGTCAATGAAAAGGACGAACCTGTTGGCACCATGGAAAAAATGGAGGCACATCGAAGAGGCCTGCTGCACAGGGCTTTCAGTGTTTTTATTTTCAACGATCAGGGAGAGATGTTGCTCCAGCGTCGGTCTTTGAAAAAGTACCACAGTGGCGGACTCTGGACCAATGCCTGTTGCAGTCACCCTTATCCGGATGAAGATATTTTGCAAGCTGCAAAGAGAAGAACAACAGAAGAATTGGGAATTGACATTGAATTGAAGAAGGTCTTTGTATTTACTTACAATGCTTCATTGGATAACGGACTCATAGAACATGAGTTTGATCATGTTTTTATAGGAACTTACAATGGATCGCTTCAGCCCAATCAAGAAGAGGTAGGTGACTATGCATATCTCGACATGAATTATTTATCATCACATATTGAAAACCATCCTTCCATGTATACTGCTTGGTTTACAATTGCATTTCCAATGTTGCAAGAGCACATGCTGAAAGGTGCTCAATGATTTTACAAATTTACTTTGTATAAAAGCATAGTTTTTCGAGGAAGATATCGTTGAAAGCAATTGTCAAAATTTTGCATTTGGTATCTTGACTACATGATTGTGCAACCATCGGTCATGGCTAAATCATTTGACGCCTCCATGTTGAGGACTTGGTCTGCATTTTCAGACGAATTCATCGCCGTATGGGATGAAAAAGGAACTGAGTTGATGTATTTCAATGACTCTTATTCGAAATTATTTGGATTCCAAGATCGGGATGCGTTCAGTGAATACTTCAGTTTCCTTTGTCCACGGGAAAATCAATTGGATGAAAATGTATCAAGACTGATGCGTGACAACATCAATCGGCATGGCAATTGGACAGAAGAAGTATTGCTGAAAAAAGGGAATGCTGATGTGTTTCTGGCCCGATTGGATATCGGAAAATTCAGTTATGATGGGCAGGACTTCTATCTGCAAAGAATTATTGACATTGATGCGCAACGGGTATTCTCCAACAATCTCTTCAAGGAAGTAAAAAAATTTGAAGCCCTGTTTCAGTTTGCAACCCTGCCAATACTTTTGGTCAATAAGGAAGGAAATATCACACTGTCCAATCAACAGGCGAATGAATTATTTGGTTATTCGAATGAGGAATTCAGTTGCATCAACGTGGAACACCTGATTCCAGATCAATTTCGCAGCAAACACGAAGGTCACCGCAACAGATACAATCAGCATCCTGAGAACCGCCCCATGGGCAAGGGCCTCCAGCTCTCGGCAATAAAGAAAACAGGTGAAGTTTTCCCCGTTGAAATCAGCTTGGGGCATTACAAAGTGGATGAAGAGCAATTCGTAATCGCTTTTGTCATTGACATTACCAAACGGATCGAAAGTGAAAATATTCTGAGAGCACAAAAGGAAGCATTGGAAGAGGTCAATGCACAGATTGAAAAATTGAATGAGGAGCTTGAATTGAAAGTTGAGCAACGTACACAGGAATTGTCTGATGCGTTGAGCAAGGAAAGAGAGTTGAGCGATTTGAAGTCTAGGTTCGTTTCTATGGCCTCTCATGAATTTCGCACACCGCTCAGTACCATTCTCTCTTCTGCATCATTGATCTCGAAGTATGCACTGACTGAAGAGCAGGACAAACGAGACAAGCATATCATGCGTATTCGTTCTTCTGTGAATAATCTGACAGATATTCTCAACGAATTCTTATCACTCGGAAAAATTGAAGAAGGAAAAATTCAACAACATGTTTCCGAGTTCAATCTCAAAGAACAACTTCAGCTCATGATCAATGAAATACAGCCGATCTTAAAGAATGGGCAGGAAATTGTTTATGAACACAATGGAGGGGCACATGTAAAAATGGACCTTTCATTGCTTAGAAACATCATGATCAATTTGATCTCAAACGCCATTAAGTTTTCCTCTGATGGCGCCAGTATTTGGGCGGACAGTGAAATGGATGGAAGCGGCATGTTGACCATTCGCGTCAAAGACCATGGGCTGGGCATTCCGGAGGATGACCATAAACATTTATTTGAAAGATTTTTCAGAGGAAAGAATGTAACCAACATACAAGGCACGGGTTTGGGACTCCATATTGTATCCAAGTATATTGAATTGATGGGAGGAAAAATTGAAGTCGAAAGCGAATTGAACACAGGCACTACGTTTACCCTAAAATTTACTTTATGAATACTGTTTTATTGATTGAAGACAATGTTGAAATTCGAGAAAACACTGCAGAAATCCTTGGGCTGGCCAATTACCGCGTGGTCACCGCTGAAAACGGAAAAGATGGCATTGAAAAAGCAAGTACAGAAAAACCTGATGTGATTGTATGTGATATCATGATGCCGGTACTCGACGGCTATGGGGTCTTGCACATGTTGAATAAAAGCGAAGCGCTCAGAGAAATCCCTTTTATTTTCCTGACTGCCAAATCGGAGCGGCTTGATTTCAGGAAGGGGATGGAGATGGGGGCAGATGACTACATCACCAAACCATTTACAGAACTAGAATTGTTGAATGCCATTGAGCAGCGCATCAACAAGGTGAATCATATCAAAGAGAAATATACGAATGGACAGTACGACATGAAAACACTCTTCGAAGAAATGGGCAAAGAAACTTTGTGGGAAGAATTCTCTTCTGGCAGGTTCACCAATGTGTACAGGAAAAAGCAAATCATTTACAGCGAGGGCAATCACCCTTCCAATTTATTTTTTGTCAACAAAGGCAAGGTGAAATTGTATAAATCGAATGATGATGGGAAAGACCTTACCATTGGCTTGTATGGAGACGGTGATTATTTTGGATACATGTCATTGTTGAAGCACAGCGTGTACAGGGAAACAGCCGAGGCAATGGAAGAGTCTGAGGTTGCCATGATACCGCGTGCTGAGTTTGAAAGCCTTATTGGTGAGAATCCAATGATCATGAAGAAATTTATTCAGTTGCTTGCAGGCAATATTGCAGAGAAAGAGAATCAGCTGCTTGGACTCGCTTACAACTCCCTTCGCAAAAGAGTTGCAGATGCGTTGCTTTTGTTGCGTGAGAAGTTTGGAAATGGTTCGTCACCCTTCTCCATTCATATTTCACGCGAAGACCTGGCGAATATTGCGGGCACTGCAACCGAATCACTCATCAGAACCCTGAGTGATTTCAAAGGTGAAAAACTGATTGATATCAGAGACGGAAATATTGTTCTGATCAATGAAAAGAAGCTGGAAAACCTTTTCAATTGATGGAAGGGGCTGCAACGAGTGAAATCAAATAAGTATTGTAATCTTTTCTGAGAACAGCATGTTCTCTTTCTATATAGTCAATTTGCTCTTTCAGCCTCGTGTGGATTTTTCTTAGAGACAGAATTGCATTTGTTTCATCTGACATGGTTTGCTGATTCCACTTTTCTACATGACGTTGCAGGTCATTTTTCATGTGATCGTACGCATCGTCTTTGACTAAAAATTGATTTTGAAAATGTTCCGCCAGTGCAAGATTTTGGTTATTGGTAATATCGTCCATTACCTCAGACAAGCGTGTTTTCAGGTATGCATTTTCCTGGTGTAAAAAATCCATAAGTCTGATCCATGAGGATGTCTCAAACATATACTGTGTCCATTTGCTACCAATCTTTACATTTTTAACCATCTTTCGCCTGTTTTAAAAAGATGCCAGTCAATTGCACCTGCAAATTGACTGGCGGGTGTTCAATGAACACTTATTTTCTGGTGAGATGCTTTTGTGCTTTCTTCTTTTTTAGGAAGCGTTAAAATCAATTCACCGTTCTTGTAATTTGCATCAATTTTATCTTTGATGATATTTTCTGGGAGCGAGAATGATCTGGAGAAGCTTTTGTAGTTGTATTCCTTTCTGGAATAACCATCTTCTTTCTCTTCTTTTTTCTCGTCTTTTTCAGCACTTACGGTAAGTGTTGACCCGTTTACATCAATTTTAAAATCGTTTTTCTCCAATCCTGGTGCTGCCATGGTAATTTCATAATCCTTGTCGGACTCCTTTACATTTACTGCAGGCATTTGCGCAGAGAACGGCCATCTGTCATCCAACCATTCACTCCATGGTTTCATAATTTCTTCCAAGGCTGAGGGCCTCAACAATGATGACCTCAACAGCGATTTTCCATTTCCAGACATAGTCATTAATTTTTTGTGATGAATGTTTTTCATAACAAATCTATTCCTGCAAGTGTGCAATGATAATAATCCTTCTCATAAAAAAAAATGAGTTTGATCATGCCTTGAAGAATAGGTTTGCTGTCCTGCCTTATTTACAGGCTACTGGCCAGGTAATTGAGGTAATTGCATTTCAAATCCAGGAAGTTTTTTTCCACGATCCGGATGCGTTCTCTCAATGCATTTTGCATGAGCAATGAATTGATGGGGAAGTCCTTTACCTTTTTTTCATTGGCAAGAAAGCGTTGCTGTTTTGCCAATTCATGTTTGATCTCATCCATGTAATCCTGTTGGTTGTGCATTTCCTTTTTCAGGTGATGGAAAGAGGATGCAGTCTCTTCATCCATTCCTTTTTTGAATTTCATGGCAGCCGATAACATGTTCTCAAGATCCGGGATCTCTTTTTTTTGTCGCGTGATCATGTCGTCCCAAGCATCGTTTTCTTTCATGAACAAATCCAAAATTTTTCCATCCATATACACTTTTTTTATAGGTTTCAACAAATATCAAAACAGACTTTATTTTTTGCAATGATTGTGCAACATCTGAAAACTGATGCAAATCATTTTTTATGTTGGTACATATGTCATGTAAGCGTAAACACTGAATTATCTAATTAAATGGTTTTGTTTTCTATAGACATTCTTCTTGCCGTGTACCTTTGTTGTGTAGTGAATGATGTCTGGTTCTACAGCATTCTTTACCCGACAAATGATTTGTTTGTTCGTACCCTGTGGAGTCATTTTCATTAGATGGCCCTCTCTATTTTTAGAGAGGGTTTTTTGTTATTTCTCGTGTTAACTTTACACCATGACACAAAAAGAAATTCAGTTTTTGGACGGCCCAAGGTCACGCTGGGCCGACTTCACATTTGTCATCAAAGTTTGTATTGAGTTCATCCGCGGATTCCGTGCCTTGCATTTCAGTGGGCCCTGTGTAACGGTATTTGGATCTGCCAGGTTCAAGGAAGGCAGTGAGTATTACGAGCTTACCAGAAAATTTTCTGCAGAGGCAGCGAAATTGGGATTCACCATTTTGACAGGAGGCGGACCCGGACTGATGGAAGCTGCGAACCGGGGGGCCAAGGATGTGGGTGGAAGATCGGTGGGATGCAATATTGTTTTGCCCATGGAGCAACATCCGAATCCCTATCTGGACAAGTGGGTGAACATGCGGTATTTTTTTGTGCGCAAGACCTTGCTCATCAAATATTCTTATGCGTTTGTGATCATGCCAGGTGGATTCGGAACATTGGATGAATTGTTTGAAGCGATGACTTTGATCCAGACCAAAAAAATCAAGGATTTTCCCGTCATCATTTTTTCAAAAGATTTTCATAAAGAGTTGATTGAGCACATTGAAAAGATGAAAAAGATCAACACCATTTCTGAGGAAGACCTTCAATTGTTTCTTGTTACCGACTCCATCGAGGAGGGTATTCAGCACATCAAAGCATGCATTGAGCGCTTCGGGCTCACCCCTTCGAAGGGCACACCAAGCTGGTTCCTCGGGGAAAAAAACTAAATTTTGAATGCTAAAAATATTAGTATATAATTGCTAAATAAATTAGCAATTATGGATGGGGAACTTTACCAGGGAACTGCCTATTCCGGTTCCAAGCAATACACGCAACAACAGGTCAAAACCATCAATGCCACTGGATTTGGTGCAGCCTCGGATGATTTTGCCGAGAGGGGGATTGACCTCAATGAACAACTGATTCGCAACAAGCCTGCTACTTTTTTCATGCGTGTCCGTGGCGATGCCATGATTGGCGCCGGCATCTTTGATGGGGATACCGTGATTGTGGATCGCAGCATCAAGCCTGCAACGGGCAAAGTTGTCATTGCCGTCTTGAACGGTGAGATGCTGATCCGGCGTTTTGAAAAAGGGTTCAACCGCATTCGGCTCATTCCCGAAACCAACCGCCTTGCTCCCATTGAAGTAGATCC
>SXYR01000080.1 GCA_005788265.1 Bacteroidota bacterium
CCCACAGTTCTACTCACAGATGGTGTTTCATTTTGTTTTTGGCCAAACATTAAGAATTGCGGGATGTAAGCGATCTCTTTGGATCCGTCTTTGAAAGTAAGTTCAACATCCAACGGCATTGGCATGGTTCCATTGTTCTTGAACCTGATTTGCATTTTTCCGTTGACTTCCCACAAACTATCAATTGCATAGTCTATGGTCTTAGATGTATTTACATAAAAATCCTTGTACCAATCAAGTTGAATGCCACTGGTTTTTTCTGCGACTCTGATAAAGTCAATTGCATCAGGATGTTTGAATTTCCAGGTATTAAAATACTTAATCAAAATACTGTCTCGCATATTTGCGCCAACAATATATCCCAGTTGCTCCAGAAATACTTCACCCTTTGAGTAAGCATTGATGCTGTATGCTGCATTGCTGCTGTATTGGTCGGAGTGGGTAGTCAGAGGTTCGTTGTAAGTAGACTTCGACAACGCAATGATTGCATCATATGCGGGTTTGTGCGGCAGGCTATCTTTGAAGTTTTCAAGGTAATTGTTCACATTTGCCTCTGCCCAGCTGGTAAATCCCTCGTCCATCCACGCATACAATGATTCATTGGTGCCCAAAATCATTTGGTACCAACTGTGCATGAATTCATGAATCGTTACTCCTTTGCCAGCCCCTTTTAAAAGAGTTGCCATTGGATATTCCATGCCGCCATCTCCTCCCTGTATAAATGAATATTGTTTGTAGGGGTATTCTCCATAATGACTGTCCATGTAGGGAACTGCTTTCGCAGCAAAATCCAATACATTTTCCCATTCCATCCTGTAATTGTTGATGAAATCATTCTTGGTCATGCGCTCTTTCATTCTTGGAGGCATGGCATCGTACTGTTTTCCAAGAAGCGATTCATCTATTTTATAAAAGGAGTGCAATACAAGTCCTTTCCTGATCACTTTGGATTGATGGATGTAGGCAGCATCTGCAGCCCAGACAAAATCATGTACATTGGGTGCTTTGAATTTCCATGTCAACATTTTTTCTTTCCCAGGTTTGAATGCAAGGGAGGGGGATTGATAACCATGGCCAATTTCTTGTGGATTTTGCAAATACCCTGTGGCTGCAATGGTATAAGCACTATCTATTTTAATGTTTACTTCAAAATCACCCCATACCCCATAGAATTCTCTTGCAACATAAGGGGTGGGATGCCAGCCGCTTCTGTCGTACTCGCATAATTTTGGATACCATTGAGCCATGCTAAATCTAACACCCTCCGCATTGTCTCTGCCACTTCTGCGAATCTGAATTGGTACCTGTGCTTCAAAATCTAATTCAATCAATGCTTTGGATTTTGGAAGGATGGGTTTTGTCAATTCAACTTTTAAAATAGTTTCATATTCAGTAGTTTTCTGCAATACACCATTGACTTTTAAGTTGCTTACTTTTTGGTAGCCGATTTCATTGGGTTGTAAATTGGCAATTCGATCTTTTACCCTTTGGTCCCAATCAGGACGTCCAGTTACACTCTTTTTACCAAGATGTTGACTTCTTTCATCCATCATGCTGCCTGGCTGAAATGCATTCCAATAAAGGTGATAATACAATACATGCAAGGTATCGAATGAATTATTGGTGTATTCCAACCGTTGTTTTCCATTGAACTTATTGTTGTCGGCATCCACCGTTACATCCATTTTATAATTCGCATGTTGCTGCCATCTGTCTGATTGCGAACAAACAATGGTACTGATGCAGATTCCCAATAATGTGAGAGGTAATTTCATATGTAACTTATTTCTATTTATTATTTCTTTTGATAAACCCTGACGTATTCAACTTCCATTTTTCTTGGCCAAATATCTGTTGCTATTCCTTTTTGACCACCCCAATTTCCTCCAACGGCAAGGTTCAACAGTAAATAGCAGTTGTTTGAGAACGGCCAAACCTCATATCCCGTTTTTTCATTTTTGAAGGAATAATAATAATTGTCATCTATGCCAATGGTTATGCTGTCATTGTCCCATTCCAGCTGATATCGATGAAAAGTTTCAGAACAATCTTTTACAGATACCTTATTTGTTTTTTGGGTTCCGATGATATGGTTGTACTTTTTGGTATGAACAGATGCATGAACAGTGCCCTGGTCATATCCAACATGTTCCATGATATCTATTTCACCATCATCTGGCCATTTGAGTGGATTGGTATTCGCCAGCATCCATATCGCAGGCCAAGTACCGAGTCCAGAGGGAAGTTTTGCACTTACTTCGATTTTTCCACTTGACCATGTTGCAATATTCCTTGTCACAAGTCTTGCTGAAGTATATTCTTTTCCTTCAAATTGCTCACGGTGTGCCTCAACGATTAATTTTCCATTCTCAACCCTGGCATTTTCTTTTCTTGATTTTGTGTAATACTGAAGTTCATTATTGCCCCATCCATGACCCCCTGTATCATAGCCCCACCTTGAAGAATCAGGAAGACCGTTTTTATTGAATTCATCACCCCAGACCAATTTCCATTGTGCACTCGATTTGGCAGGAATAAGCAATGCCAAGCTGAGATAATAAACGAGGCATAAAGGCTTGATAGCAAACGTTTTTTTCATTCCCGAAAGTAATCATTTTCTCTTTTTGGCTATTATGTTTTTGAATCTTACCTTTGCACCATGTCAGTAATAGTAAACAAGCATCATCATCATTTCTCTCCCAGGGGGTGAGCCATGATGGTATGTACATTATACAGGCTTGCCTTTGGTAAGCCTTTTTTATTTTAAAGGGGTACACAATGAACAAAGAAACAACATTGAAAATAGCTATTCAGAAGTCAGGCAGGCTGTCTGATGATTCCATTGCTTTGCTCAAGGAATGCGGGATTGATATGCGCAATGTAAAAGACAGGTTGCGGACTGTTTCAGAAAACTTTCCCATTGAAGTATTTTTCCTGAGAGATGATGACATTCCTGAATACGTTGAGGACGGGGTAGCAGACCTAGGTATTGTTGGCCAAAATGTACTGGCGGAAAAAAATCGCAAGGTCATCACAGTAGAAGCATTGGGGTTTGGGAAATGCCGACTTTCCATCGCATTGCCAAAAGCATTCAACTACGAGGGACCCTCTTCTTTAGAGGGGAAGCGGATCGCTACGAGCTATCCTGTAATCGTTGGTGAGTACTTGAAAAAGAACAATATCAATGCTTCTGTGCACGAAATCAGTGGTTCTGTTGAAATAGCACCTGGAATTGGTCTGGCAGATGTCATAGTAGATTTGGTGAGCAGCGGCGGAACTCTTTTCATGAATGGTTTGAAGGAAGCTGAAGTCATTTTAGATTCTCAGGCTGTGTTGATTTCAAATCAGCAACTGAACGATGAGCAGAGAAATATTCTAGACAAACTACTCTTCAGAATCAGGGCGGTAAAAAAAGCCAAGAAGAACAAATATGTGCTGATGAATGCGCCCAATGAAAAGCTATCAGCAATAATTTCATTGTTACCCGGAATGAAAAGTCCATCTGTTTTGCCTCTAGCCAAAACAGGGTGGAGCAGCATTCACAGTGTATTGAGTGAAGATGAATTTTGGGAAAAGATTGAGCAATTAAAAAATGCTGGTGCTGAAGGCATTTTAGTAGTACCAATTGAAAAAATGATTTTTTAGCGTATGAAAATTTATTTGGAGCCAACTACTGCTGAATGGGATTCACTTGTTCAAAGACCCTTAATTGATCAAGGTCCCTTGCAAAAAACAGTCTCAAAAATTTTACAACAGGTAAGAGCCAAGGGGGACACTGCTGTAAAAGTGTTGACCAAAAAACACGATGGGTTTACTGTGCGGAAATTGCTCGTTTCTGAAAAAGAATTAAAAGATGCCGAACGTAAAATCCCGGTTGATCTTCAACAGGCCATTTTACGTGCATATCAGAACATCACAAAGTTTCATTCACAGCAAATTGAAGTCACTAGAAAAATTGAAACCAGTGAAGGAGTTTATTGTTGGCGAAAGTCAGTGCCTATGGAGCGGGTAGGTTTTTATATACCTGGTGGAACTGCTCCGCTGTTTTCAACTGTGCTGATGTTGGGTATACCAGCTCAAATTGCAGGGTGCAAACAAATTGTTTTATCAACTCCAGCTGCCAAGGATGGCCATGTTCATCCTGCCATTTTATATGCCGCCAGTCTGGTTGGTATAAAGGAGATCTACAAAGCAGGCGGCGCCCAGGCAGTTGCTGCTATGGCCTACGGTACTGCATCTGTAAAGAAAGTAGATAAGATATTTGGTCCCGGTAATCAGTATGTTACAGCTGCAAAACAATTGGTACAGCTTGATGGTATTGCAATTGACATGCCTGCAGGTCCTAGTGAAGTTTGTGTCATTGCAGATGAAACATCTATCCCAGCTTTTGTAGCAGCCGATTTATTGGCACAGGCAGAGCATGGTCCAGATTCACAAGTGATGTTGGTATCCAACAACCAACAGGTGGTGCAGGATACATTGAATGAAATTGAAAAACAATTGCCGCAATTGGATCGAAAATCAATTGCAGAAAAAGCCTTGCAAAACAGCAAAGCAATTTTATTAGGCAATACCGAGTCAGTTGTTGCGTTTGTAAATCAATATGCTGCTGAACATTTGATCATTGCTTCTGATGAACCTCAGCAATATGTGGATGGGATTGTCCATGCAGGTTCAGTATTCATTGGAAATTACACACCAGAAAGTGCAGGGGATTATGCAAGCGGCACCAATCATACATTGCCAACCAATGGATATGCCAGAGCCTACAGCGGAGTAAGTGTAGATAGTTTTGTGAAAAAAATCACCTACCAGCAAATCAGTAAAAATGGTATTTCTAAACTTGGTAATACAATCGTTCTAATGGCAGAGGCGGAGGGATTACAAGCGCATGCCAACGCTGTTAAAATAAGATTAAACTAATTTACGTTATGTTTAACATAGACGCTCTTGTTCGCAGCAATATCAAGATGTTAAGTCCTTATTCTTCTGCAAGAGATGAATTCCAGGGGAAGGCTTCCGTTTATTTGGATGCCAATGAAAATTCTCTTGGTTCACCTTTGATGAAATGGTACAACCGTTATCCAGATCCATTGCAGCAGGACGTGAAGAAAAAGATTTCATTCATTAAAAAAATTCCTCCAGATCAAATTTTTCTGGGCAATGGAAGCGATGAACCTATTGATATTCTTTTGAGGTGTTTTTGTGAACCCATGGTGGATGAAATCATCATCATGCCTCCAACATATGGAATGTATGAAGTGAGCGCCAATATCAACAATGTTGCAATCAGGAAAGTCCCGCTGACACCATCATTTCAAATTGATCTTGAACAATTGGAGTTGTCCATTCAACCCAATACCAAAATCATCTGGATTTGTTCACCCAATAATCCTACAGGAAACAGCATGGATAGGGGATCGATTGAAATAATCTTGAATAATTTCGACGGGCTCGTTGTGATTGACGAAGCCTATATCAATTTTTCCAGACAAAAATCATTTGTTGCTGATTTGAATGAATATCCCAATTTGGTGGTGATGCAGACCCTCAGCAAGGCATGGGGTCTCGCAGGATTGAGAATGGGTATGGCTTTCGCTTCCAGAGACATTGTTGCTGTGATGAACAAAGTGAAGCCACCATACAATATCAGTGCACCTGTTCAGGAGTTGGCTCTCAAAGCACTAGATGAAATAGGACAGGTGAATGACATGATCAAAGCCATCGTTGAAATGCGTGCTGATTTGGAGATAGAATTGACCAAAATTGAATCTGTTGAGAAGGTGTATCCCTCTGATGCCAATTTTCTTTTAGTGAAATTCTCTGATGCAACTGCTGTTTATCATCATTTGCTTCTAGATGAAATCGTGGTGCGCGATAGAAGCAAGATTCAATTGTGCGAAGGATGTCTTCGCATTACAGTGGGAACCAACAAGGAAAACGAGGCATTGGTAAACGCATTAAAATCTTTCAAGCAATTATGAAAAAAGTATTGTTTATTGACCGTGACGGGACCCTCATCAAGGAGGCTCCACCAACATATCAGATTGATCATTTTGAAAAACTGGTTTTTTATCCGTACGTTTTTCAATATTTATCCCGCATTTCCAATGAGTTTGATTTTGAATTGGCAATGGTTTCCAATCAGGATGGATTGGGCACGTCTTCTTTTCCTGCTGAACATTTTGAGCCAATCCAGCAACATATCCTTCAAACATTTTCAGGCGAGGGGATCGTTTTTGATGAGATTTTCATCGATCCCAGCATGCCCCATGAAAATTCGGTTTCCAGAAAACCAGGATTGGGCATGTTGGGTAAGTACATTGGAAATGCAGCATACGATTTGAGTAACTCATATGTGATCGGCGATCGACAAACAGATATTGAGCTTGCAAGGAATCTTGGTGCTAGATGCATTTTTATCA
>SXYR01000081.1 GCA_005788265.1 Bacteroidota bacterium
ATGATCCAACATTTAGAAAAGGGATTGATGATTTGCCAACCTTGCCTGTCATCATCAGTGAATGGACGGATTACAAACCGGAAAATATCCATCGCATGTTGCACAATGCAACAGATTGGTTTGCGATTCGAAAAAGATCCACGCAGAGTTATGCAGAGGCAATCAAGGAAGGACATTTTACTACCAAGGTTGTCAATGAGTTCAAGCGCATGTTGGCGATGGACGTGAGCGATGTTTATTACGACAAGTTTTTAATCAATGGCGCTCCTTCTGGTTCTTTTGGAAAATTCAAGGCAGGAGATAAAGTAAGGCTTCGAATATCAAATGCGGGTGCCTCCACCTATTTCTGGTTGAATTATGGCGGAGGAAAAATTACGGTTGTTGCAAACGACGGGAACGATGTTGAACCCCGTGAAATCGATCGTCTGATCATTGCTGTTTCAGAAACATACGATGTTGTATTAACCATTCCAGAAGATAATAAAGCATTTGAATTCACGGCTACATCAGAAGACAGAATAGGTTTTGCATCTTTGTTTTTAGGTGAAGGGGAAAAGGTATTGGCCAATCGTCTTCCACGGTTAAACTATTTTGAGGGGATGAAGATGATGAATGAAATGATGAAGATGAACGGCCGTTTGGATGACATGGATATGAAGATGAGTCTGAATAAGATGGACATGAATGTTGTCATGTACAGAGAAATTTCTCCAACTGTTGAAAAGGGAATGCAAAAATACAGTGCCGGTCAGCGATCGAAAATCAAGACCCTGAATTATGCGATGTTGCGCTCACCAGAAATTACAACTCTCCCCAAAGACGCTCCTGTCAAAGAATTAAAGTTTGAACTTACCGGTAACATGAACCGATATGTGTGGAGCATGGACAACAGAGTGGTTTCTGAAACCGATAGAATTCTGATTAAGAAGGGGGAAAATGTGCGCATGATCATTTACAATGGTTCCATGATGCGCCACCCAATGCATTTGCATGGACATGATTTCAGGGTATTGAATGGGCAAGGTGATCATGCACCCATGAAGAATATCATTGACATCATGCCAATGGAGACCGATACATTGGAGTTCAATGCCAACTATGAAGGGGATTGGTATTTTCATTGCCATATTCTCTATCATATGATGAGTGGCATGGGAAGAATATTTTCATACCAAAACCAGGCTCCCAATCCTTTGATCACCAATCCTGCATATGCGAAACGTAAACTCTATGCAGATGACAGGATGCCGCATCTCATGGCAGAAAATGATTTTGCCACCAATGGAAATGATGGAATGTTGATGGTACAAAATACGAGATGGAGCATAGGAAGCGAATGGCGACTCGGATACAATAAGATGCATGGCTATGAATCGGAAACACATATTGGAAGATTCATCGGCAGAATGCAGTGGTTCATGCCCTTCATTGGATTCGATTGGAGACACCGGCATGCGGGTCCGATGAATTATATAGAACGAAATATTTTCAAGCAATACAATACAAAAGACAACCGTGTGCAGATGAGTCTTGGTTTTAATTATGTTTTACCTATGCTCACCTCTTTCCAGGCTGAAATTTTTGGAACCGGTTATGTAAGGTTGCAATTGATGCGAGAGGATATTCCTTTATCTAGAAGGCTGCGTGGATCATTCATGGTCAACTCCGACAAAGAATACATGGCTGGTATCAGGTATATACTCACAAGGAATACTGGTTTAGGATTCCACTACGACAGTGATATGGGGTACGGAGTTGGATTTGTATTGAATTATTGATCTGCAAATGAATCATTGCTAACTTGCAGGAGTTCTAAATTGTTTTCATGGAAATTGGAATCGACAGTTTTGCTGCCATGTTCAGCAGCATGCCGCAACAGCCTTTGAGTGATCAGGATGCGGTGGAGCAATTATTGGCGAGAATGAAATTTGCCGATGAAGTTGGCATTGATATTTTTGGCATTGGAGAACATCATCGAAAAGGATTTTTGGACTCTGCTCCGTTTGAGCTTTTATCTGCTGCTGCAGCCATTACAAAAAAAATCAGGCTTACGACAGCCGTAACAGTTTTAAGTGCAGCCGATCCTGTCAGGGTTTTTCAGAGTTATGCTACATTGGATCTGATTTCAAAAGGCAGGGCCGAAATGGTTGTTGGAAGGGGATCCTTTATTGATGCCTATCCTTTATTTGGATTGCAACTGGAAGATTATGATGATTTATTTGTAGAGAAGTTGGATTTGCTGATGAAAATCATGCAATCAGAAGAGATTACATGGAGAGGAAGATTCAGACCCGCACTGCAACAGCAGGCGATCTATCCCCGGCCAGTACAAGACCCAGCTCCGGTTTGGATTGGCGTGGGCGGTACGCCAGAATCATTCGTGCGTGCCGGTACACTTGGATTGCCATTGATGGTAGCCATTATAGGTGGAGAAACGCATCATTTCAAACCATTGGTTGATTTGTATAGAGAAGCTGGGAAAAGAGCCGGGCATTCACCGGATCGATTGAAGGTTGGCATGCATTCCCTTGGGTATGTGGCAGAAACAAGGGACCAAGCGATGGAAGAATTTTACCCCGGATATGCCGAAGCCATGAATAAAATTGGAAGGGAGCGCGGTTGGTCGCCTATGACCAGAAGTCGATTTGAAGCACAATTGGGGCCCAGGGGAGCATTGTTGGTGGGTGATCCTGAAGAAGTTGCAGAAAAAATCATACGTCATTCCACTGCGTTGGGGGGCTTGTCCAGGCTGACATTTCAAATGGATACTGCAGAATTAACACACGAAAAACTACTAAATGCCATCAAATTGATAGCAACAAGGGTCAAGCCATTGGTCAATCTGTCTGAGTAATTTTTTAACTTAGGGAAAATAGTCATTCATGATGCATTGTTATCTGATGAGTTCGAGGCGAAGTTTCATTCGCAAAGCAATTGGATTTACAGCAATCAGTGTGGGGGCATCCATTCTAACTGACGCACATCCTATTGATGCATTTATCCCGGCACCCATTCCAAAACAAAAAGTATTGCTCACCATCAATGGCAAGCAAATGGAGTTGATGGTAGACATCCGGTCTACAGTGCTTGATTTACTCAGGGAGCAGTTAGGGATGACTGGAACCAAGAAAGGATGTGCCATGGGGGATTGCGGCGCATGTATGATACATGTCAACGGCAATCGTACCAACGCCTGTCTCACCTTGGCTGTTTACAACGATGGAAACAAGATAACAACCATTGAGGGACTTTCAAAGGCTGATGCGCTGCACCCAATGCAAGCAGCGTTTCTGAAACATGATTCTTTTCAATGTGGGTATTGCACATCCGGACAAATCATGTCTGCAGTGGCATGTTTGAAAGAAGGCAAGGCAACAAATAGAGATGCAATAAAAGAGTACATGAAGAGAAATATCTGCAGATGTGGATCTTATCAAAATATTGTTGATGCCATTGAGGAAGTAAAAAAATCAGGAGCAGCCATTTAAAAACAACATCATGAACACTTTCTTATACAATTTTCAGCTTCCAGATGAACGCGTGGATGGATTGGATAAAGTAACTGGAAAAGCGAGATACACTGCAGAACATCAGATTCCCAACATGGCATACGCTGTGTTTATCTGCAGTACCATTACAAAAGGATCTGTAAAAAAGATTGACACCACAAATGCACTAAATATACCTGGTGCATTGGATGTATTGCACCATGAAAATTGTCCTGCTGTTCCTGGTTACAAACCCTCTGCTTTTCCTGATTTGAAAAATGTTGGCGAATGGCGGGGTATGAAAGTTTTTGCAGACAATAAAATCAGGTTCAATGGTCAGCCCATTGCATTGGCCATTGCAGAAACCATCGAGAGTGCCAATGAGGTTGCTAAAATGGTTGAGATCGAGTATGAGGCTGAGCCACACGAAACAGATTTCCATGCGTTGAGAAAAGAGCCTTCCAAATTAAAGAATGGATCTAGTTATACACGTGGCAAAAGTCAGGCCTACAAAGAGGCTCCTTTTTATGTAGAAGCTGAATACAATGTTCCAATCGAGGTGCACAACCCAATGGAAATGCATGCTACCATTGCTCATTGGGAAACTACAGACTCCATTTTATTGTATGATAAAACACAGGGGCCAAAAGCTACACAGTCTGCAGTGGCAAGACTATTTGGTTTGCCAGATAAAAACGTGCGAATCATTGCTGAAAATGTTGGCGGAGCATTTGGCAGTGCATTGCGCAGTTGGCCCAATGTTCCAGCTGCAGTCATTGCTGCAAAAAAAATCAATCGGCCAGTTAAACTGGTATTGACACGTCCACAAATGTTTACACTTGTGGGGTATCGTCCGCAGGCATGGCAAAAGCTAGGAGTAGGTGCAGATGCCAATGGGAATTTATTGGGAATTACACATCATGCCATCAGCAATACTTCTCGGTACGAGGATTTCAGAGAAGGCATTGTGGATGCATCCAAGTTTCTCTATAGGTGTGAAAATGTTGATACAGATTATAAACTTTTACCATTGGACTTGAGTACTCCCACATGGATGCGTGGTCCTGGTGAAGCCACAGGTTGTTTTGCACTTGAATGCTCATTGGATGATCTGGCATTTAAATTAAAAATGGATCCCATTGAATTCAGGATCAAGAATTTTACAGAGATTCAGCAGGAAACCAAGCTTCCCTGGTCTGCCATCAATATAAAGGACTGCTATCAAAAAGGTGCTGAGTTGATTGGATGGAAGAACAGAAAACCAACTCCAATGTCATTGAAGGACAAAGACTGGTATGTCGGTTATGGGATGGGCGTAGGTGTATTTGGTGCAGGAAGGGGCACCTCAACTGTTCGTGCAGTATTGCATGCAGATGGTAAATTATTATTGGAAAGTGCCGTAAGTGATATGGGTTCAGGAACTGCCACTGCCATGGTGAAGGTTGCATCGAATGCGATGAAGTTGCCTGAGGACAAAATAAAATTTGTGATGGGTGATTCTGATTTGCCTCCAGGTCCGATGCAAGGTGGTTCAACAACAACATCTACTTTGGGCTCAGGTGTACATCTTGTATGTGAAAGTTTGAAAGATCTGCTGAAAGATCTTGCAATTGAATCAACAGATGCATTTAAAACCATTGCAAAAGATAAAATAACAGTAGAAAACAATCGTGTATTTATTACAGACAACAGCAGTGTTGCTGTATCTGTAAGAGAGTTGCTCGACAAGAAGAAAGTCCCTTCTATTGAAATCATCAAAACATCGCCCGGACTCAATACCAGGGAAATTCAAAAAGCTACCAATTCTTTTTCAGTACACTTTGTAAAAGTACATGTGCATTCCAAGACCGGAGAGGTACAGCTTAAACATGTGGTAACAACTGGAGATGCTGGTAAAATTATCAGTCCACAAACTGCAAGAAGTCAGATGCTGGGTGGTGCAGTGGGAGGTATTGGTATGGCATTGACAGAGGAAGTAAAAATTGATCATGCAACTGGAAAAATATCGAATGCTAGTTTGGGATCATATATAGTTCCACGGCATACAATGATTCCACACATCGATGTGTGGTTCACTGATAAACCAGATCCCTACATCAATGCCATTGGTGCAAAAGGATTGGGTGAAATCGCCATCATTGGATTTGCAGCTGCAGTAAGCAATGCTGTATTCAATGCTACCGGGAAAAGGGTAAGGGATCTTCCCATTACAAAAGAAAAAATCTTAACAGCCAAGGCTTAATCAGCTGTGCGCTTTCAAGAATGCAATGGCTTTTTGATAAGCATCTGCAGCAGCTGCTTCATTGAAAGCAGGATTACTGGGATTTGCAAATCCATGGCCAGCCTCATATTTATGGATTTCTAATTTTTTTCCTGCTGACTGCATATTTTTTTCAAAATCATTCACCACAGCTGGTGAAGGTGATTGGTCTTTATTTCCAAAGAATCCAATGATGTCACACTGCAAGGTTTTTAATTTCTCCACATTGCTTTCGGGTCTCCCATAGAACATGACAGAACCCTTTGCCTTTGATTCCGCAAGCATAGCAGTTTGTAAACTCCACATTCCACCAAAACACCAGCCAACACTATAAATACTGGCATCTTTGCCTGCATGTGCAATGGCACCCTTGACAATGGCAACCATCCTGGTCATGTCTGCTCCTCTCATCAATTTCATTGCACTGTCTGGTGTAGCTGCAACTTTTCCATCATACATGTCAACTGCCAAAACATTCATGTTTCCGAGGTCCGAATAGTATTTATCTGCTTCGTTTTTTATATTATCGTTCAATCCCCACCATTCCTGGATGACAATCAACCAGCGATTTGATTTCTTTTTAGCTGGAATGAAATACCCACCGGCAGGTTTTCCGTCTGCTGCCTCAAATGAGATCATTTTCCCAAGTTGCTCAACATTTTCAACTTTTTTCGGATCAATATGAAGCGATGCAAAAGGTTTCATGGAAGCTTCTTGCTGGTAGGCATTCAGCGTCTCCATGTTGTAGCATGCGATGATGTCTTCTTTGGATATTTTTTCTCTGATGGGCATCTTTTTATTCCAGCTGATCCATGAAATGCCGATTGCTACAATTGCTATGAGCGAAAAAACTTTTTTCATTGTATTAAATTGATTACTTTAAATATATAACAAAATGAATACAAAATAGCTGCATGAACGAGGTCATTCACTCATATGATTTGATTCAATGGATTTTAGTGATGCTCGCTGCTTTTTTAATTGGCATGGGGAAAGCGGGATTGAAGGGAATTGATATGCTGAATGTAACACTCATGGCAATTGTTTTCGGGGGCAAGACATCTACTGGCATTGTTTTGCCACTCTTATGCGTTGCCGATATTGCGGCTGTAGCATACTACAACCGCCATGCACAGTGGAAATATTTTTGGAAACTTGTACCATGGATGATGGCAGGCATCCTCTTGGGAGTTTTTGCCGGGAAGGAAATGGATGAGCGGTTGTTTAAAAAAATCATTGCTGCCATCATCCTTGTAACGATAGCGGTCGTATTTGTGATGGAATACAGAAAATCAAAAGAAGTTCCGGATAACCTATTTTTTACGATACCAACCGGATTGGCAGCTGGGTTTACTACCATGATGGGAAATTTGGCAGGGGCCTTTGCCAATCTTTATTTTCTGGCCATGCGGTTGGGTAAAAATGATTTTATCGGAACGGGGGCTTGGATATTTTTATTCATGAACTTATTCAAGTTACCTTTTCAAATATTCTATTGGAAAAATATTGATACAGAAACCATTCAAGTTGATCTTCTTCTCATTCCTGCCTTGGCAGCTGGATTTTGGGCAGGGTTAAAAATTGTACAAAAAATCAATGATGTACAATTTAGAAAGCTGATTATTGTATTGACCTTGATTGGGGCTGTTTTAATGTTGCTTCGCTAATCAATTAATTGTTTCTCCATGTAAACGGTGTTCTTGTTGGGATTGAAATAGTAGGCGTCAATCTTGTAGAATCCATGTTTTTGATACAAGGTGATGGCAGGGGTCATGTGGTCCAAAGTATCCAGTCGCATGAGCTTGTAATCCAATACAAATGCTTTATTTACCAACATATTAAGCAAAGTATCTCCGATATGTAATCCTCGATAATCGGGTTGAACGTACATCCTTTTTACTTCACATATTCCTTCATCGATTTTTCTCAATGCAGCACAAGCAATAGGATTATTATTTGTATAAGCAATAACCAAGATGCCTTCAGGCAGGCCATACATTTTGCTGATTGTTTTTAATTCATCATCAAAATGCTGGAAATCGAGACTGATGTTCAAGGAGTTTGCATACTCCTGAAAAAGGGCCATTCCATCATTGAAAACATTTTCTGAATTGGCTATTATATATTGAATATCATTTTTCACAGCTCAAATCTATCGAAGCAAATTCAGATCTCCATTGCACAGGTAATAAAAATTATTCGGAACTTGCATCCTGTTCAATGAAAAAATACTTTCCATACATTGTCATTCTTCTAGGGGGCTCATTGCTTTTTTTTCATTCACTTGGCGCTTCCCCTTTGTTTGATTGGGACGAAGTCAATTTTGCGGAAAGTGCAAGGGAAATGATCGTTTCAGGTGATTATCTGCGGGTACAGATCAATTTTCAGCCTTTTTGGGAAAAGCCTCCTTTGTTTTTTTGGATGCAGGTCCTTTCAATGAAGCTATTTGGCATCAATGAATTTGCTGCCCGTTTTCCCAATGCTGTTTGTGGTATTGCAACGTTGATGGTATTGTATTTTTTTGGCAAGCGTATGCATGGTCAGCAATTTGCTGTCATTTGGCCGCTGGCATATGCTGCAAGTTTTTTACCTCATATTTATTTTAAGAGCGGAATCATAGACCCATGGTTCAATCTTTTTATCTTTTTAGGCATTTATCATCTCAGTACCTTTTTGAAAGAATTGCCATCAGGTGTAGCGCAGCGGCATTTGTTTTACTCGGGAATATTTACCGGGCTCTCTGTATTAACCAAGGGACCAGTTGGGCCCTTGATTGTCTTTTTAACTTATTGTTTTTATTTAGTGTTGAACAAGGGAAAAGGATTTGTAAAGTTTACTCATTATCTAAGATGGGGCCTCACTGTATTTGCCATCACGCTCATCTGGTTTGGTTTGGAAGTGCTGCAACACGGCTGGTGGTTTATCAATGAATTTTTTACGTATCAAATGCGTTTGGCGAAAACCGAAGATGCAGGACATGGAGGGTTC
>SXYR01000082.1 GCA_005788265.1 Bacteroidota bacterium
AATTGAAAATGCTCTCCCCATTTTGCATCGTTCAGTGATGCTTCTATTTTGGCATGGGGGATGATTTCCAGGCTGTTTGGATTGATAAATGTTTTGAAATCACCTTCTTCGGATGAAGGATCTTCTGTTTTGAATAACCTGTCGTATAATCTTACTTCGGCTTCAGAGGATTGATGCGCATCGATCCAATGAATGGTTCCTTTCACGTTGATGCCGGAACTGTCTTGTCCGCTTTTACTTTCGGGAATATATTCGCAATGAACCTCTGTGACTTTCCCATTTACATCTTTCTTGAAATCCTTGCAGTCAACAATATAGGCGGACTTCAACCTTACTTTCATGCCAGGTGCCAGGCGAAACCATTTTTTGGCGGGCACTTCCATAAAATCTTCCGCTTCAATCCATAGCTCTCGAGAAAATGGCAGGTCTCTATATCCTCCATTGTCCTCCAACTCCGGATTGTTTTCGCTTTTGAGCATCTCTGTTTTTCCTTCAGGATAGTTGGTGATGATCAGTTTTATGGGATCCAATACCACCATTCTTCGCAGGGCTGATTTATTTAAATCTTCACGGACAAAAAATTCCAACAATCCAACATCAATCACGTTTTCTCTTCTTTGTACACCAATTCTCTCGCAGAAATTTCTAACAGCAGCAGGGGTGAATCCTCTTCTTCTGATACCTGAGAGTGTTGGCATGCGGGGATCATCCCATCCATCCACAATTTTTTCCTGCACCAGTTGCAGCAATTTTCTCTTGCTCATCACAGTATAAGTAAGATTCAATCTTGCAAATTCAAATTGTCTGGAGGGATGAATACCTAATTGTTCGATGTACCAATTGTAAAGAGGGCGGTGGACCTCAAACTCAAGCGTACAAATGGAATGAGAAATATGTTCGATGGAATCTGATTGCCCATGTGCAAAGTCATACATAGGGTAAATGCACCATTGGTTGCCCGTCCTGTGATGTGCTGCATGTTTGATGCGGTACATGATCGGATCGCGCATGTGCATATTGGGGGAAGCGAGGTCAATCTTCGCTCTCAGCACTTTTTCTCCATCCTTGTATTTGCCATCTTTCATTTCTTGAAACAGCAGGATGTTTTCTTCGATGCTTCTGCTTCTGTATGGACTCTCTTTTCCGGGTTCTGTGGGTGTTCCTTTGGTGGCAGCAATTTCTTCGGCACTCAAATCATCTACATATGCCAATCCTTTTTCAATCAACTTCTTTGCAAAAGCATAGAGCTGATCAAAATAATCAGATGCATAATGTTCTTCCTCCCAATTAAATCCCAGCCATTTGATGTCCTCCTTGATAGAGTCAACATATTCTGTATCCTCTGTAACTGGATTGGTATCGTCAAAGCGAAGATTGGTTTTACCCTTGTATTTGTCTCCCAATCCAAAATTTAGGCATATGCTTTTCGCGTGTCCCAAATGCAGGTAGCCATTCGGCTCAGGTGGAAAACGCGTATGCACGGTTTTCGTCTTTCCCGATGCCAAATCAGCCTCAATGATTTCCTCTAAAAAATTAAGTGACTTCTCTTCGCTCATTGCTTTGAATAGTCGGCAAATTTACTAAAATAGCTGCTAACAATTGATTTTAAAGCAATTCCAGCACAGGAAGCGATTGTTGGATGATACCAATTGCCTCGCTGATTTGATCAGCATGGATGACCAGCGGGGGAGTGAGCCTGATTTTGTCACCATGTGTTGGCTTGGCCAGTAAACCATTTTGCATGAAGGTTTCACATAATTTCCAGGCTGCTTCAGGATTGGAATGTTTGATTTCAATTGCATTCATCAATCCTTTTCCTCTGATTTCACGGATGAATGGCGATTGAAGTTGATGTAGTTTTTCTCTGAATAGCCTTCCCATTTTTTCAGCATTAGCTGCCATGTTTTCTTCTACCAATACTTTCAAAGATGCCATGGCAACAACACTGGCCAATGGATTGCCGCCAAATGTGGATCCATGCTCACCAGGCTTGATGGTAAGCATCACTTCATCGTTTGCCAACACTGCACTGATTGGCATGGTTCCACCGCTCAATGCTTTGCCTAACAACAAAAGATCCGGTTTGATGTTTTCATGATCACAGGCCATCATTTTTCCTGTTCTGCACAATCCTGTTTGAATTTCATCTGCAATCATCAAAACACCATCAGATGTACACAACCTACGTACTTGAGCAAGATATCCTTCGTCAGGCATGATGATGCCTGCTTCACCCTGAATAGGCTCGAAAAGAAATGCAGCAATATTTTGATCTTTTAATTTTTCTTGCAAAGCATGAACGTTGTTGTAGGGGATGACTTCAAAGCCCGGCATGAAGGGGCCAAACTGATTGAAGGAAGATGGATCCGTGCTGAAGGAGACAATGGTGCTGGTTCTACCATGAAAATTTTCTGCACATACAAGAATCTTTGCCTTGTTTTCTTCAATGCCTTTTTTCACATAGGCCCATCTTCTTGCCAACTTGATCGCAGTTTCAACTGCCTCCGCACCTGTATTCATGGGAAGCATTTTGTCGAATCCAAGCAGTTCAGTAATGTACTTTTCAAAAATCCCGAGTTTATCGTTGTAAAATGCTCTGGAGGTCAATGTAAGCAGACTTGCTTGTTCTACAAGTGCATTGATGATCTTCGGGTGACAGTGTCCCTGGTTAACAGCAGAGTAACCACTTAAAAAATCAAAGTATTTTTTTCCTTCCACATCCCACATTTCACAGCCTTTCGCACTTGAAATGACAACAGGTAATGGATGATAATTGTGTGCGCCGTATTTTTCTTCGAGATGTATGAAGTGTGATGGTTGCATGGAAATTATTCTATTAGTTGTAGTGGTTGACAGTTGACGGTTAACAGTTAACGGTTAACTGTCAACCGTTATCTGTATTCAAGACGATGATGAAAAGATAAAAACCTAATGATTCAAGAGGTCCAGGTTCATGGAGAGGAGCGTGTATGTAATGCTCATTTGCACAGCATAAAATTACAACAATAATTCTGAAACGCAAGATAGGAGAGAAGTGGCTGCTGGGGCTAGTTTTGGGGCTTGATAAGATTTACTTCGTATCCATTGTCTACAAAGTGTTTTGAATTGGGTGCAGATGTGAATATTCCATAAAAACTTGAGCCACTTCCCGTCATGGATGCATATATGGCTCCCTTTGCATACAAATCTTCTTTGATTTCCTTTAAAACAGGATGTAAAAGGAAAACGCTTTTTTCAAAATCATTGATCAGTGCATCTTTCCAGTTGCCTATGGGTTGTTGAATGATTTCTTTGCAGGATCGAATCGATGAATCAGGGCTTACATTTTTAAAAGCTTCTGCTGTAGAGACATGGATGCCGGGGCTGATGAGCAAAATAAAATATGACGAGAGATCAAGTTGAATTTCCTCCATCTCCTCACCTCTGCCAGTTGCATAACATGATTTATTTATAATGAAAATGGGACAATCGCTTCCAAGTTGCAAAGCATAGCATTCCATTTTTTCATTGTCCAATCCCAATTTGAATTTATCATTCAAGAGCTTTATCATGAAGGCCCCGTCTGCAGATCCGCCACCCATTCCAGCTCCCATTGGAATATGTTTGTGAAGATGAATTTGGATACCGGGTAATTGCGGAAAATCATTTTTCAAAAGATGGTACGCCTTGACACATAGGTTCTGATCGATTGATCCTTCAATTTTCTTTCCGCTGCTGTTAAAAATGATTTCTTGAGAAGGATGTTGAACCACTTCTAATACATCGCACAATCCGATGGGATAAAAAACTGTATCGAGGTTGTGGTATCCATCTGATCTTTTAGATGTGATGCGCAATCCAAGATTGATTTTTGCATTGGGAAAAACAACCATTTAGTTATTTTTTTCTTGCATTGATTTCATCGCGTATGGCGATTGCTCTGATATAATCTTCCTGTTCAAGCACTTCGTTGAGCAAAAGGTTCAATTCATCGAGGGACATAGATTTCAGGTCCTGTGATGTTGAAATGCCTGGTTCAGGGGATTTGCCAACTGGAACTTCTTCGCCCTCGGTATTTTCTACGCCTGCTACATCAAAAATATTTTCATAAATGTAAATGGGGCAACCAAATCGAACGGCCAATGCCAGTGCATCGGAAGTTCTGGAATCGATTTCTACTGTATCTGATTCGCTGCTGCAAACGAGTTTGGAGTAAAATATTCCCTCCTGTAAATCGGAAATAATCACTTCATGTAAATCAATGGTGAATGCCATCATGAAATTCTTCATGAGGTCGTGTGTCAATGGACGTGTAGGTTTCATCTTTTCCAATGCAACTGCAATGGCCTGCGCTTCAAATCCCCCAATCACAATGGGCAATCTTCTCAATCCATTTACCTCGCCCAAAACAACGGCGTAGGAATTGGTTTGTGTGATCGAGTGGGAGAGGGCAACAATTTCCAATTCAATCTTCTTCATAAGAGGCTCTAAATTACATCAAATTAGCCTAGATTTTTTACTGCCTCTATGATCTTGGGCATTACCTGAAAGGCATCCCCTACAATACCGTAATCGGCTGCTTTGAAAAAGGGTGCTTCAGGATCACTGTTGATGACTACTATGGTCTTGCTTCTGTTTACACCTGCCAGATGTTGAATGGCACCAGAAATGCCAACTGCTATGTAAAGATTGGGTGAAATGGCCACGCCTGTTTGCCCCACATGCTCATGATGAGGTCGCCAGTTTGAATCTGCTACAGGACGGCTGCAGGCTGTTGCGGCACCCAGTGCTTGTGCAAGTTCTTCAATCATGCCCCAGTTCTCCGGACCTTTCAATCCACGTCCTCCACTTACAACCCTGTCTGCATCCGCCAGTGAAACACTGCCTTCGTTTTTCTTTGTTTCAATGATATTCAAAGTGCTGGTGCCAATTTCTATAGAAGATTCAATCAGTTCAGCAGGTGCCTCATATTGTTGTGTGATTTCAAATGCATTTGCATTCAATGAAATGATTTTGATGGGGGTCTTGATATTTACATCAGCAAAGGCTTTTCCTGAGAACACAGATTTCCTTACGTTGAAACCATTCGTTGTATCTGGCAGTTTCACTGCACCGGTAACGAGTCCAGCTCTTAATTTTACGGACAACCTTGGAGCAACTGCCTTGCCCAACAATGAATTGCTGAATACAACTGCCGCTGCCTGGTATTGGTTGCAAATTTCAGCAATAAATTTTGTTGCCAATTTATTGTCAGAGAGCAATGTCCCGATTTGCTTTTGATGAATTACTTTTTTCAATCCATATTTTCCGAGTGATGAAAGTATTTCATCCGACTCGCCCATTACCAATGCAATTGCGTCAGTCCCCAATTGATTCGCAACTGCAACTCCATAAGAGATTGCTTCAAGGGATTGTTTTTTGATTTTCTTTTCTGATAATTCTGCGATGATGATGACAGACATAAAAATTATTTTAAATGGCTTTTGCTTCTTCTCTTAACAGTTTAACCAACAGCTCAGGTGTGTCTGCAGGAATCAGTTTGACACCTGCTTTTGCAGGAGGCAAATCGAAACCGTTTATTGAAGTGAAGCTTTCAGATTGTACTGCATCCATCACTTTCAAAGGCTTGGTTCTTGCAGCCATGATACCTCTCATGTTTGGAATTCTTGCCTCTGCCATACCTTTCTGGCAGGATATTACAAGTGGAAAAGGTGCAATGATTTTTTCTTCACCACCATCTGCTTCTCTTCCAACAACGGCGCTTCCATTTTCTATATCAAGTTTTGTTGCAAGGCTGATATAATTGAAATTGAGCAGTTCAGCAATCATCCCACCAATGGCAGATCCATTGTGATCGATGGTCTCTTTTCCTGTCAAAACCAAATCATATCCGTCCTTTGCTACGGATGTAATTTGTTGTGCAATAAAAAAGGGGTCGTCACTATTCGACTCAATTCGAATGGCTTCATCACCGCCCAAGGCAAGTGCTTTGCGAATGATAGCCTCGTTTTCATTGTTTCCTATATTGATGAGATGGATAATGGTTGCAGGATCTTTTTCTTTCAATTCAATGGCACGAACCAGCGCATACCATTCATCATATGGATTGATAATCCATTGAACACCATCGGGATTGAACTTCTGGTTTTGATCGATAAATGAAACTTTTGCGGTCGTATCAGGGGTTCT
>SXYR01000083.1 GCA_005788265.1 Bacteroidota bacterium
ATGGCAATCGATCTTCTGTGCGCAGGCGTATAGACTTGTAGGATTGGATAGGTTTCATCCGGATAAAAGTGAATGGCCAGTCCAACTGTTTCATCAGAAAGTGTTGCATGTGGCAGTGGATCTTCTTGAATCAACACAAAAGAATTATCTAGAAAAACATCTTTCAGTTTTCCACCCTTGTACCACCTTTCATCATTGATTTTTGCACCTGTTGGGATCAACTCTTTGTTGAACTCCAATTGATTTTTTGCATTGATTTGTAATGTGGCGGTATCGATGGTTTCACCAAGTTTAAAGTAAGGATGCCATCCGTCAGACATCGGAATGGTTCTGCCAGTTCTGTTGTGAACGGTTGTTGTGATGGTCAATCTTCCCTCTGACTCCAATCTGTACCGCACATTCATGTCATAGGCAAATGGATAGCCGGGGTATGATCCATCGTATCGGTAAAACAATTTGCATTCGGCATAGAAATTATTTGCGTCGCAAAATTCTACCTCATGTGCTGCATCAAAGAGCAACCCATGAATCGCATGACCATTCAATACAAACTTTTCGCAGGTATACGTTTCACCTTCCCATGTATATGTGGAATCGTGCAGTCTGCAAACAAATGGTGAAAGTTTTGCGCTCTTGCATCCCTTGGTTTTGTTCTCATGCCAATCTTGCGCATTTTCAAATCCCTCGATCAGGTTGAATGTTTTTCCCTGATGTATGATTTCAAGTTTGTTGAGTACAGCACCACCTGCTGGAAGGATTGTAGCAGTAAATGTTGATTGTTCATCCCTCAATACAATTTCTTCCCAACCATTTTGTTGAAGGCGATTGCAGGAGAAATGATGTGTATTGCTCATGGTCTACCAGCCGAGGATATAAGCGAAAATAAGTGGCGCAACGATGGTTGCATCGCTTTCAACGATGTATTTTGGTGTGTTGATATCGAGTTTGCCCCAGGTGATTTTTTCGTTGGGAACTGCACCGGAATAGGAACCATAGGAGGTTGTGGAATCACTGATCTGACAGAAATAACTCCAGAACGGAACATCGTGCCATTCAAGGTCCTGGTACATCATCGGCACCACGCAAATCGGGAAGTCACCAGCAATGCCACCGCCAATCTGGAAGAATCCCACGCCCTTGCCACTGCTGTTTTTCCTGTACCAGTCAGACAACCATACCATGTATTCAATACCGCTTTTCATCGTGGTTGCTTTCATTTCCTTTTTGATGATATACGATGCGAAAATATTTCCCATGGTAGAGTCTTCCCATCCGCCCACGATGATGGGCAGGTTGCGTTCAGCAGCTGCGATCATCCAACTGTCTTTCACATCAATTTCATAATCTGCCTTCATCACACCACTGTTCAACAATGTGTACATGAATTCATGCGGAAAATATCTTTCACCTTTTGCGTCGGCTTCTTTCCATAGACGTACAATGTGGTGTTGAATTTTTCTGAAAGCCTCTTCTTCTGGGATGCAGGTATCTGTTACACGGTTCAATCCCTTTTCCAGCAATTCCCATTCCTGTTGAGGTGTGAGATCGCGGTAGTTGGGCACTCTTTTATAATGGGAGTGTGCAACCAAATTCATGATGTCTTCTTCGAGGTTGGCACCTGTGCAGGAGATGATATCCACTTTTCCCTGGCGGATCATCTCAGCCAGTGAAACACCCAATTCCGCTGTGCTCATCGCACCGGCGAGGGTCACCATCATTTTCCCTCCTTCCAACAAGTGTTGTTCATAGCCTTTGGCAGCGTCCACCAAAGCAGCTGCATTGAAATGGCGGTAGTGGTGTTGGATGAACTGTGAAACAGGACCTTTTTGCATAAAACATTGTTTGTTGCGCAAAGGTAGTAAACCGCCAACAGTTAACGGTTAACAGTTAACTGTTATTTATGCGCCACGAACACTGCAATACTATGCTCCTTGATCACATCACTCACAAAGCTCTTGCTGAAAATATTGGAGAGTTCTGTTCTGCCGAAGGAGCCAGCCACGAGCATGTATTCTTTGTGTGATTTGATCCAGGTATGAAATGTTTTTTTGGTCTCGTCGTTGATCATTTCCATGGTGAGGTTGGCAAAATGTTTGGCAGCCAGTTCTTCAATCAGTTGCTGGTGAGGAAAATCTTCTCCATCTTCTTCCAAGGTTATCAGTTTGGTATCCCATTGATAGAAATGCGGAAACAGGTAGGTGAACTGCTTGATGGCAAATACTGCATCAGGTTTTCCATCGTATGCCAATAATACTTTTGTGGGGAGGGCATAGTTTTCCGGAACCAGAATAATCGGACATTCCGTTTGCCGGAGGATTTTTTTCAGGTAATCATTGGGTTGATCCTTGCTGATATTGTCATAAAAAAGTTCTGAGCTCAAAATCATCAGATCTGCGAAGCGTGATTCTTTTTGAAGTTCTTCCAGTGCAAACATTTCTGTGTCGCGGTGGGTGCGGAACTCCATGCCCGCATGTTTGCATCGCTCCTCGAATTTCGCCATGTTCTTGCTGATGGCCGATTCGTCGGTTGGATAGGGGGTGACAGAAACGGGAGATGCAGCGCCCATGCTGCTGTATCCAACCACATCGCGGTAGTCGATTGGCTGTAGGAATGCCCCTGTAACGAGCATTTGTTCTTGTTCGTTGAGGAAATTGACCATTTTAAAGGCCCCTTCAGAGAAATGTGCGCCGTCGAAAACCAGGAGAATTTTTTTCATGTGAATTGTTTGAACTGAATGGCTTGAAATTTGTTACAAATTAAGCAGGATATCGAGGTTGGCCGGATGATGCTCATCACGCCGAAACCTCATTTTTATCATCTAAAACTGTTGTAATTTTATCCCATGGTACCGTTGTTTTATGCATTGATTGTTTTTGGTGTTTTTTTGTTGATGGAAGGCATCACCTGGTGTACACATCGTTTTGTGATGCATGGATTTTTGTGGTATTTGCACAAGGATCATCATCAGGTGGAACCCGGATTCTTTGAGAAGAACGATGCGTTTTTTGTGATTTTTGCAGTGCCGAGCATCACCTTTATATATGTTGGCATGCAGCCCGGCATGTGGTGGTTGCAGGCGATCGGATTTGGGATCATGGCATACGGATTTGCTTATTTCATGGTGCATGATGTCATCATTCATCAGCGTTTCAAATGGTTTTCAAGAAGCAACAATACTTATGTGCGTGCCATTCGCTGGGCGCACAAGATGCACCACAAGCATTTGGGAAAGCACGACG
>SXYR01000084.1 GCA_005788265.1 Bacteroidota bacterium
AAAATCACTGTTCGATTGGTTTCTTTTCCGACTACTGCCTTGCATGCAAATGACAAGCCATCCTTGTTGAAAACATATAGTTTATACTGAGGGATGTTTACAAGTAAATAATTTGTTTGGGTTTGATTGGGAAGCCACCTGCAACGCTCCATGTTCAATATGATTTGTTCAATTCTATCTTTGACTGCAACATTTAATTCAAGCAGTGTTGTTCTGTTTATTATTCCATCTGTCTTCAAACCATGCGTTTGTTGAAATTGCTTCACAGCCGATTCCAAGGCCAGATTGAAATCGGGTGCAGTATCTGTTTTGGCAAACTCACCAGTTGTAAACAGTCTTTTTTTTATTGCGGTGACAATTTTCCCTGCATCGCCGTATTGAATTGATTTCTTGGGAAGCGGAATACTGTCCCATCCTCCATCATTTTCAATTTGACGGTATTTGGACAAATGATTTTTCAATAAATCATATTGCGGAAAAAAATGTTGCTGAATTGAAACCGTATCCCTGCTCAATAGTTGATCAAGCAATTCTATATAATCTGTTTTTTTTCTTGGAATGAACCATTCAAGTGATGTACTTTCTGCCTCAGTCAATCCTGAAAATAATTTTTGTGCAAAATGCAAATACTGTGCAGTCTGC
This sequence comes from Bacteroidota bacterium, assembly GCA_005788265.1. Taxonomy (GTDB): domain Bacteria; phylum Bacteroidota; class Bacteroidia; order Chitinophagales; family Chitinophagaceae; genus Pollutibacter. The sequence goes on from SXYR01000084.1 coordinate 643, forward strand.
ATCAGCTCAGTGAAAACTTTATTTGCATCGTCAGGTGATGACATGACTGCAATATATTCATCCATGTAAGGAATGTCCAATGTGAGTCCGTCTTCCTTCATCTTCACAATTCGGTTGTAAAGAAGACTGGCCTGTTCAATCATTCCAGTGCTGTCAAACCATGCCATCGCAAAATTTCTGTTGGCATAAAACCGGAAAATATCCTTGCTGAATTCCTTGAAATGATGATATGTGCCGATAAATTGAACGATGGCAAGGCTGTCCAGCTGAACATCTTGCCGATTGCTGAAATTGCCTGCAATTTCCTGCATCATTGAATGATCAAAATCTTGCCGCACGAGAGATTCATGCTCTGTGCCATTGCTCTTGCAGGCGGCCAGTCCTAAGATCAATATCCATTTCAACCATGATCGCATGAGGTTGAAATTACGCCATAAAAAAAGCCCCCTGGTACCAGGGGGCTTTTTTAAATCATTGTTTTGTTATTCTGCAATTATTTCCAATTCAATTTCAGTTTCATTGCCATTTCCAAAATCAACTTTTGCTTTGTATGCGCCCAATTCTTTGATTTCGTCAATCAAATGAATACGGCGACGGTCAATCTCGTAGCCTTTCTGCTCACGAACAGCCTTTGCGATTTGAACAGTGGTTACGCTTCCGAAGATCTTTCCGCTGGTACCAGTTTTGGCACCAATTTTTACAGCACCTTGTTGAAGTGCAGCAATTACCTTGTTGATCTCAGCCAACATTTTCTCTTCTTTCTTTCTGATTTGCTTCAGACGCTCTTCCAACTGTTTTAGGTTAGATGGAGATGCTTCTACAGCCATCTTATTGGGAATGAGAAAATTTCTTGCATAACCATTCTTTACGGTTACCACTTCATTGGCACCACCAAGGTTGTTAACGTCTTGTATTAAAATGATCTGCATGTTTCTTATTTTAAAAGGTCAGTTACATAAGGCAACAAAGCCATCTGGCGCGCACGCTTGATTGCTTCAGATACCTTGCGCTGATATTTCAAAGAATTACCTGTAATGCGGCGAGGCAACATCTTGCCTTGCTCATTCAAGAATTTCTTCAAGAACTCAGCGTCTTTGTAATCGATATAACGGATACCATATTTCTTGAAGCGGCAGAATTTCTTCTTGGGCTGCTCCGTTTTAATGGCGGTTAGATACTTGATTTCATTTGCTTTTGCCATGAGATTAACCCTCCACTAATTTTTCGGTTCCAGTTGATACACCACTTCTTTTTTTCTTGTTGTACTCGACGGCGTACTTATCGAGCTTGATAACAACGTGACGGAGTACCTGCTCGTCACGCAGGAGCTGAATCTTCAGCTTTTCATTCATGTCGGATGGCGCTACGTATTCCATCACCCAGTAGATACCAGTGGTCTTCTTCTGAATGGGGTAGGCCAGTGATTTCAACCCCCAGGGGTTGCTATGAACGAGTTTACCACCGCCAGCGGCAATAAAATCGACATATTTTTTCTGAACAGACTTGAATTCATCCTCGCTCAGAACAGGGGTAAAAATCACCATCAATTCATAATTTTGCATAATACCCTGTATTTGTTTGTTAATAATGGGCTGCAAAGGTAATGCAAACAAGGCATTTTCTTGCCAGATTTTCCTACTATTTTGTCTCTTTTTGAGCATGATTTTCCCTCTTGTACAGTGTCAACCTGTCATTTTTGCTATTTGGCACTGCATTTGACTCAAATGCCTAAAAACCAATCGTATGCAAAAAGGCCAAATACGTGTTCAAACCGAGAATATCTTCCCCATCATCAAAAAATTTCTCTATTCTGATCACGACATTTTCCTCCGCGAATTGATTGCCAACGCAGTTGACGCTACCCAAAAGTTGAAAACCTACGCCTCATCAGGAGCTGCAAAAGGGGAGTTGGGAGAACTGCGCATTGATGTGGCGGTGAACAAAGAAGAAAGAACCATCACGATTGCAGACAGAGGAGTCGGAATGACTTCTGAAGAGGTTGACAAGTACATCAATCAGGTTGCTTTTTCAAGTGCGGAAGAATTTCTTGAAAAATACAAGGGGCAAACCGAAGCAAATATCATTGGGCACTTTGGACTGGGATTCTACAGTGCATTTATGGTAAGTGAGCGTGTTACCCTTAAAACACTTTCATTCAAAGAAAGCAGCGAAGCAGTTGTATGGGAATGCGATGGCAGTCCGGAGTATACACTTGGGCCGGCAGAAAAATCAGAGAGAGGAACAACCATTACATTGCATGTCAACGGTGAGAGTGAAGAATTTTTGGATCCATTCAAAATCAAAAATATCCTGGAGAAGTTTTGCAAATTTCTTCCTGTGCCCATTTATTTCGAAGACAAACAAATCAATACCACCAATCCTGCATGGGTAAGAAAACCTGCGGAATTGGAAGCGAAAGACTATGAAGAGTTCTATAAAACATTGTATCCTTTCAATGAAACTCCTCTGTTCTGGATTCACCTCAACGTTGATTATCCATTTAACTTGACCGGAATCTTGTATTTCCCTAAAATCAAACAGTCATACGAAATACAAAAAGATAAAATTCAATTGTACTGCAATCAGGTTTTTGTAACGGATGAAGTAAAAGACATTGTACCTGAATTTCTCATGCTGCTGCAAGGGGTGATTGATTCACCAGACATTCCCCTCAATGTGAGCCGAAGTTATTTGCAAGGTGATCCCAATGTGAAAAAAATCAATAACCACATCACAAAAAAGGTGGCTGATAAGTTGGATGAAATTTTCAGAAATGAAAGAACCGAATTCGAGAAAAAGTGGGAAAGCCTTGGGCTCTTTGTGAAATACGGAATGATGACCGATGATAAGTTTCGTGAAAAAGCTGATAAGTTTCACATCATGCAAGACGCTGCCAATGCAGACAAGTTTTATACGTTGGAAGAATACCGGACCGAAGCGGAAACATTGCAAAAAAACAAGGATGGAAAACTTGTCATACTCTATACCACAGATGCGGTTCAGCAGGATGCATACATAAAAGCTGCGCAGGACAAGGGCTACAAGGTCATCAAGATGGATACATTGGTGGATGCCTCTTTCATAGGTCAAATTGAATCCAAATGGGAGAATGTTCAGTTTACCAGGGTTGACTCTGAAATAACAGACAATCTGATTGACAAGCAGGATGACAGCAAATCAGTACTTTCAAAAAAAGAAGAGGAAAAATTAAAATCATTGTTTGATTTCAAGGTTCCTGATATCACGATCAATGTGGAGGTAAAGGGCTTGAGTCCGGATATGCCTCCCGTCGTTGCAACGCGTCCTGAGTTCATGCGCAGGATGAAAGACATGGCATCGATGAGCGGACCCATGGGAAGTTTTTACGCAAGCATGCCGGATGAAGTGCTGCTGACAGTCAATGGGAACAATCATATTTTTGGAACACTCTTGAAAGAAAAAGACAAAGAATTGCAAGAAAAACAAATTCGAAATTTGGCAGACCTGGCGCTCTTGTCACAGGGGATGTTGAAAGGTGGTCAATTGACGGACTTCATCAACAGAAGTTTGGATCTCATGAAAGCCCCTCCCAGTAAAGATTAATAAGCAAAGGCCCATACGGGCCTTTAATTTTTTGACATGTTGAAATCGATGACTTTCATCTGTAAGGATGTTCTGCCGTTGAAATAATTTTCATCGAGTGTAAAAACAATGTCCATTTTCTGAGGACGATTCAAATTTTCATACTTCTGGGCAAGTTGAAATCCAATTCCATTGATGGAATATCCTTCTTGCATGACTTCAAATCGCAAATGATCTTCTTTGACGATTTTGCATCCAACATTCAATACTTCTCTTACACAAAAAATTGGTCTGGTATTTTCTGGGCCGAATGGTTCCATTTGCTGAAGGATGCCGTAAAAAGAATTGTTGATATCCTTCAATTCTATGGCTGCATCAATTTCAATTTCAGGTATCATGTCATTGGATGTCAAGATATCATTGGCAACTGCTTCAAATGCTTCTTTGAACAAATGGATATGTGAAGGAGCAACTGTCATACCTGCTGCGAAATAATGACCCCCAAAAGCATGCAATAAATGACTGCACCTGTCCAATCCCTCATAAATATTAAATCCTGCGATACTTCTCGCACTTCCTGTATAAAAATCACCACTTTTGGTGAGCACAATGGTTGGTTTATAATATTTCTCCAACAAACGACTGGCTACAATTCCCAGTACTCCCTTGTGCCAATGATCATTGTGAACCACGATGGTTTTTTTCAGATGGGCATGTGGATCTTGGTTCAATAGAATCAGTGCCTCATCTGTGATGGAACTATCCGCTTCTTTTCTATTGTTGTTTTCAGACTGCAGTGCCGTTGCAATTTCAGCAGCCGCTTTACTGTCTTTTTCAATGAATAGCGCAACAGCTCTTTTCGCATCACCCATTCTTCCGGCAGCATTGATCCTTGGGCCAATTACAAAGGAGAGGCTGTTGATGGAAAGCGGACCCTTCAGGTTTCCCAGGTCAATGATGGCTTTGATACCTGTGTTTGGGTTTTCATTTGCTTTTTTCAATCCAAAAAAGGCAAGCGTTCTATTCTCTCCAGTAATTGGTACAATGTCAGCTGCAATAGCAGTGGCTACCAGATCCAGGTATTTGGAATAAAACTGCTGGTCCAATCCAAGTTCAATACACATTGCTTGGATGAGTTTGAATCCCACTCCGCATCCACATAAATCTTTGTAGGGGTATGCACAACCCTGTTGCTTGGGATTGAGAATGGCAATCGCTGGAGGCAATTGATTTCCGGGTAAATGGTGATCGCAGACGATGACATCGATTTGGTTGTCTTTTGCTTGATGAATCAGCTCAACTGATTTGATTCCGCAATCAAGTGTTACCAGGAGTCTGAAATCATTTTTTTCTGCATAATCTATTCCTGCTGATGAGAGCCCGTATCCTTCTTTGTAGCGATCAGGTATATAGTATTCAATATTACCTGATGGATAAACCAATTGCAGAAAATCATAGACCACAGATACCGCAGTTGTTCCATCCACATCATAATCTCCGTAAATCAAAATCTTTTCATTCTCTTTGATGGCATGGATGATTCTTTGGGTAGCAATCTTCATGTCTTTCATCAGAAAAGGATCATGTAGATTTTCCAGCGAGGGTCTGAAAAAATCTTTTGCCTCATTAAAATTATGGATTCCCCTGCTGGAAAGCATATTGCAAATAATGGGATGCACGCGCAGCTCCTGACAAAGCTTTTCAGACAAAGCCTGATCAAATTGCTTGAACTTCCATCTTTTTTCCAATAAACTCATCAACGATTTCTTTCAGTTGTGTATCTCACCAATGACTCCAGGCTCTCTCTTGCTTCTGACGGGGGAAATTGTTCCAGGATGGCCAATGCTTTAGACTTGAATTCATTCATTTTCTTTACTGCATATTCAATGCCGCCTGACTTTTCAACTTCTTGGATGATATATTGTACGCTTTCTTTTCTTCTGTTGCTGTTTTTAAGCAAATATTTCAATGCTTTTCTTTTGCTGCTGTCAATGTTTCTAAGTGTATAGATCAGCGGCAATGTTAATTTTTTTTCTTTGATGTCATTTCCCGTTGGTTTTCCAACATCATCTGTGCCATAATCAAAAAGATCGTCTTTTATTTGAAAGGCAATTCCAGTGTACTCACCAAACATTTTCATTTTATGTATCAAATCTTTGTCACCGGTTGAAGAGTCGGCGCCGGCTGCACATGCAGATGCCAAAAGCGATGCTGTTTTATTTCTGATGATCTTGAAATAGTCATCTTCGGTTATATTGAGCAACCTCGATTTTTCAAGTTGCAGCAGTTCTCCTTCACTCATGCTGCTTACTGCTTCAGAAATAATATGAAGTGTGTTGTAATCATTGTAGTCCAAAGAGAGGAGGAGTCCCTTTGCCAGCAAATAGTCACCCACCAGAACCGAAGCTTTGTTTTTCCATAGCGCATAGACTGAAAAATATCCTCTGCGTTGATTTGCTTCATCTACTACATCATCATGTACCAATGTTGCAGTGTGAAGCAGTTCGACCAAAGATGCCGCACGGTAAGTTTTGTCGTTGACTTGGCCGCAGAGCTTTGCAGATAGAATGACAAACGTGGGCCTGAGTTGTTTGCCCTTGGTTTTTACAACATATTTTAAAATTCTGTCAAGCAACGGGACATTGCTTTTCACGGCATTTTTAAACAGTTCTTCAAATGCAGCGAGCTCTTTTTGAATGTGTTGGTTTGAGGTTGACATGAACGAATGACAAACTTACATAATATTTCACAGCATGCTTGAGAGACCCTTAAACTTATGGAGTAAATGAAAGTCAAATTCTCGGATATTTCATTTCATGACAAATGCTAAAAAAACTTTAAAAAAATGAGAAAGTATTGGGAGTTCTCGTATGAATAGGAGTAAATTTGTGGTTCATAAATGTGTTTTTTCAATTTTAACTATAAACTATGATGAAGAAAAAGTTATTAACCGTTGCCTTGATCATGCTATCTGTTTTTGCAGCAGATGCTCAAGTATCATCTCCAGGAGGATATGATTGGAGAGATTCATCTGTTGTTCCGCCTGCACGCATGGAGCAACATTTTGAATTTATGAACAACCAATACAATTTTCCTGCTCAGCCAAGAAGTCAGTGGGAACTTGGTATCAAGTTGGGGGCACCGACTGTCAGTGGAGATGTAGATGCATCCTTTCCTGGATTCGGATTCGGACTGCATGCCAGAAAAGCATTGGGATACATATTTTCAGTTAGAGGTGAGTACACATATGGAAATGCTCGCGGTGTTGGGCCAACACATATTGCGGTGCCGGCTGTTTTCAATACTGCCTGGACCAGGTATCCAAACGGAAATCTCTACTACAACTACAAAACCAGTGTACATGAATTTTCTTTGCAGGGAGTAGTTAATCTAAATAATATCAGTTTCCACCGTGCTGAACCTAAAGTGTTGTTTCATGCAATAATTGGTGCAGGGTTTTTATTGTATGACACAAAAGTAGATGCAACAAATGCTGCTGGAGCCAATTACGCTTTCACTCCAGGTATGTCAAAAGCTACCGTCAAAGGTTTGCTGGATGGTACTTACGAAACAAATGCTGCCACCAACGGAAGCAGGCTGAAACCGACAACCTCTTTTGGACTGGGAGCATCTTTCAAGGTGTCCAACAAAGTAAACATTTCAATTGAAGACAGGATGGTGATGACAAGAGAAGATTTGATGGACGGCGTTAAATACTATTATTCAACACCACAGGGCTCGACTGCTGCTGTGCCCATTGTATCCAACGGAAACGACTTGTATAATTTCCTTTCTTTTGGAGTGAACATCAATTTGTTTTAAGCTGTCTAACTACTAAAAAAACTGATCATGAAATTAAATAAAATAATTACAGCCCTTTTCTTCGGAGTGTTCCTGTTGATGGGCCAAGATACGTTCGCTCAGAAAAAAACAAAATCGGTTCAACCGCTTTATTGGGTGAATCCGTTGAATTTTGTATACTCCGAATTGAATTCTCCAAAAAGGATGAAGATGCCAAAGGTTGTACTGCAAGATGCAGATGGTGATGGCGTAACAGATCAATTTGACAAAGAACCTAAAACACCTGCAGGAGCTCCTGTTGATGCACATGGTGTGAGCAGAGATACAGATGGCGATGGTGTTCCTGATTACAAAGACAAACAGTTGATTACTCCAACCGAGTGTCAACCAGTTGATGTAAATGGAGTTGGTAAGTGCCCAGAACCAGAATGTTGTAAAAACATGACTGTTGCTCCTGTAGGATGCAGCATGGGCAATGTTCCAAGTGTGGCATTCAAAAAAGGGAATATTCAATTGTCATCTGAGGCCATGGCTTTGTTGGCTTCAACTGCCGACAGATTGAAAAACAATCCAACTTGCAAGCTTTTTGTAATGGGGTATGCTCAATCAACCAAGGCAAGCCAGCAGCTTAGCTGGGACAGGGTGAATGCCATCATCAACTACCTGGTTGAAAAGCAGGGGATCGCAGCAGAGCGATTGATCAACAGATATGGACAAGGTGACGGAGATGTGAACACGGTAGATTTTTCTGCTACTGCCGAAAATACCGCTGGTCCCAATACGGTTCCTGCTCCTCATCCTAACCTGCGCAAGAACTAAAATAACATTCAAATTCTTTCAAGGCCCTCCTTCAGGAGGGCCTTTTTTGTGAGCTTTTTAACCTGAAAATGAATGTCTTAGCACTAGTTTCGCATCTAGCATCAAATGCTTACCTTTGTCCCCCTCTATGAGAAATTGTGTCCTCCTCATATTATCGCTCCTGTTTTTCGCCTCTTGTTCCATTTTCAAAAAGGGAGAGAAGCGGAAAAAGCCAGAAGTTGAACTGAATGAAAAGTCCCGTTTCAGCAAGGTGCTGAAAAGCAAGGACTACGAATTCAAGTTGAAGATGGCCAATGTATATTACGATAAAAAGGATTTCAGAAAAGCGCAGGTGCTTTACGAAGAAGTATTTCCGGTTTTCAAGGGCACTCCTCAACATGAGGACCTCTACTATAAATATGCCAATGCGCATTTTAATTTGAAAGATTATATAACAGCAGAAAATCTACTCAAAGGCTATCTTGAAGTATTTCCCAATAGTCCCAGGGCAGAAGAAGTAGAATACCTGAATGCATATTGTTATTACAAGCAATCTCCCAAGGCAGAATTGGAACAGGCCAATACCATCAAGGCAATTGGCATGATGCAGATCTACTTGAACAATCATCCAAATTCTAAGAAAAAAGCCGAAGCAGAAGACATCATCAATAAACTTCAGCAGAAATTGGAGCTGAAGGAATCTCTTTCCGCACAGCTTTATTTCAATGTTGGACAATTCAGGGCAGCAGCACTTGCCTTTACTACTTTGATGAACAATTACCCAGATTCTGAGAAAAGCGATGCGTATAAACTCATGGCAATCAAGGCATATTATCGATATGCCAACATGAGCGTTGACCAGAAACTGGTTGAAAGATACACGAAGGTTATTACTGAAGTAGAAGACTTCCAGGATCGATTCCCGGAAAGTAATTTGCTCAAAGAAGCCGAACGTTACTTAACTTTGTCAAAGAATAATTTAAAAAACATCAATAATGAGCAGACTCCGCAGACAGCTGGGAAGTAATCTTACCAACGTAGCTGAAACCAAAGATTTGAATGAAATCAAATCCAAGACAGGCAATGTATATGAATCTATTTCAATTATTGCGAAAAGAGCTGGACAAATCAACATCTCCCTGAAAGAGGAATTGCACAATAAATTGGAGGAATTTGCATCTCATACCGACAGCTTAGAGGAAATTCATGAGAACAAGGAGCAAATCGAAATTTCCAAGGCTTATGAGAAGATGCCCAATCCTGCTTTGTTGGCTACCCAAGAATTTATGGAGGACAAGGTTTACTTCAGAAAAAACGAAGAAGATCTTTTCCGTTAAAAAATTGATTAATCATTTGAAAGGCGATGGATATCCATCGCCTTTTTTTTATCTTCAACATAGATTTGCATCAGCATGAAAAGACTGGCCAATATATTCTTTTTCCTTATTCTGTTTCATTCCATTGAAGCACAGGAGCTGAATGCAAAAGTGAATGTCGTCTATGCGCAAATCAGCAGCAATGTTGACAAACGAGTATTCCAAAATCTCCAAACTTCATTGCAGAACTTTATCAATAAAAGAAAATGGACGAATGACAATTTTGAGTCCAATGAAAAAATTGAATGCAGTTTTCTGCTGAATCTTCAATCAGTGGTAGAGTCTAATGTGTACAAAGCAACCCTTACTGTTCAAGCCGCAAGGCCTGTGTACAATACAAGCTATGTATCGCCTTTGATCAATTTTATTGACAATGATTTTGTTTTCAGGTTCGTTGAGTTTCAGCCGATTGAATTCAATGAAAACAGGATTGCAGGAACAGAACCTCTTGCCGCCAATCTTGCTGCGACGATTGCCTTTTATGTGAACATCATCCTTGGACTCGATTACGATAGTTTTTCTCCCAAAGGGGGAGATCCTTTTTTTCAAAAAGCAAACCTCATTGTAAATGCTGCACCAGAAGGAAGGAGCATTTCCGGGTGGAGAGCATTTGATGGGCAACGAAACAGATATTGGTTGTCAGAAAATTTGCAAAATAGCAAATATGCCCAGGTGCATGACGCCATCTATACCTATTACCGAAAAGGGTTGGACCAAATGCTGGCAAATGAAAAAGAAGCAAGGACCCAAATCATACAGGCACTCAATTTTCTTTCCGTCGTTCATGCTGAAACGCCCAATTTGATGATCATACCATTTTTCTTTCAAGGCAGGTCAGATGAGATCATCAGAACATTCAGCAAATCCACTACCCAGGAAAAAAGTCAAGTGGCAGAATTGTCAGGTAAAATGGATATCACCAACGCATCCCGTTACAATACGGAATTGAAATGAATAAGTATTTAATCTTTTTATCTTTTTTATTTATTCTATTCTTTGCCTGTAATCGGCAAAAGGATCAACCTGTAATACTAAAAGATAAAATGATTACGATGATCACTGAAATCTCCCTCGCTGAGGCCTATGCAGAAACCTATGTGCTCAAAGACAGTGCATTGAACAAAGACAGCGTTCTGCAACAGGAATTAAAGGCTGTTTATCAAACAAACAATGTCACGCCGCAAGCTTTTGCAAAGAGTTATCAATTCTATAGCAGCAACCCAATTCTTTTCAAGGAGATCATCGATTCTGCGCATGCCCGTGCATACAGAAACAAGGACCGCATTTACTTATCAACTTCAGCAAATTGACATATGTTTTTAACCAAGGATGATCTCAAGCTTTCTTATGGTGTTCATTTGCAGATTGGCAAAACTTTGGTTGAGCGACCGGTTCCAGCAGATAATCTTTATTGGAAGAACAGGACCATCTATGTTCCAGGAGCGCCCGGATATATTTTCATTCCCATCTTTGCAGACATATTGCATCGCTCTGGTGTTCATTTGGATGAGCTATTGAGCGAAAATTTTATTCAATCTTCTGAAAAAATATTGCACAATGCTGCATTGCATGAACATGAACAAATTACCTGGAAGGAACACATCTTTCAAGTGGCAGAACTGGTTCGTCCAAATATGAGCAATGCTCATTTTTTTAGTGATTTATTGAAATATGCAGCACAAGAGCGTCCAATTCGTATTGGATCACTTCCTTTTGGGACAGCTTTCCCCTCGTTGAATCGTGCAGATGCTTATTTGTTTTTGCTCTCCATCATCAAATCTCCTTCATTCGATATGGGAAAAGCGTTGAAAGCTTGGTATGCATTGATGACTTATTTTCTACTCATGGATGATCTGGCAGATATCAAAGAAGATGTTAAGACAGGACAACCCAATGCATTGATAGATGCAGGCTTACATGATGACGGGGAACAATTGATCTCAGCGATGATTGATAAAAGTATTGTCGACATGGCAGAGGTCAATCCTGTACTTGCCAACCGCATTGACCATAAAAAAAGTCTGATTGATTTGCATGGTTTGATTGCTTCAATCAGACTTGGTAATTAAATCGATGACTTGCTTAGAAAGGAAGGTCGTCGCTCTCGCTTCCAGCGGCCGATGCAGCAGCAGCTTCCTCGTTTCCTGATTCACCTCTTGATCCACCCAACAATTGAATGCTTAAAACGCGCATGGTCAGGGAAGTACCTTGTGTACCATCGTTTTTGGTATAGCCTCTCACCTCGGGTGTTCCCTCTGCAAATACCAATTGCCCCTTCTTCAAATAAGGTGCTATGGCAGTTCGATCCGTCCAATACGCACATTCAACCCATGTTGTTTTTTCTTTTTGGTTTCCAGAGGCATCTTTGTAACGCTCACTGTGTGCAACACTGAAGTTGATCACGTTTTTTCCATTCACGACATTCGTTGTGCAATCCTTGCCAAGATGTCCAATTACCTGTAGCTTTATCATAATAAATAATTTAAGAACCGAAGATCTTTCAAAGTAAATGCAATTGGAAGTGTAAAAAATCAATTTACAGAGATAGTTTTCCACTTATTTTGCGTTGATAAACCTCCTAAATAAAACAGTGCATGGAAAAATTGATACAGCAAAGGGATTTAAATCAGTTCGTATACAGTGTATTTATTGCGATGGGGTGTTCAGATGTTCATGCAAGGCAAGCAACCAAAACCCTGCTGGATGCAGATCTGCGCGGAATTGATTCTCATGGAGTTGCCAGGTTGTCCGGCTATGTCCGACTTTGGGAAGTCAATCGCATCAATGCAAAACCAACAATCCACATAGTACATCAAACCCCTTCTACAGCAGTGGTTGATGGTGACAGTGGACTTGGACTCGTCGTTGCTCCCTATGCCATGTCGGTTGCGGTTGAGAAAGCGAAGCATGTAGGAACGGGATGGGTAAGTGTTTGTAACAGCAATCATTTTGGCATCGCTGCATCACATGCAATGATTGCATTGCAGGAGGATATGATTGGAATCGTAATGACCAACGCAAGTGCGCTCGTAGCACCCACTTTTTCGAAAGAGAGGATGTTGGGAACCAATCCCATTTGTGTGGCAGTTCCTGCAGGAGAGGAGCCCCCTTTTATTGCTGATTTGGCTACTACTACTGCTGCAAATGGCAAACTGGAAATTCTCCAGCGAAAAGGTGCAGATGCACCATTGGGGTGGATGCAGGATCAAGAGGGTCTTCCTATTCAAAATGCACATGCGTTGAAAACCGGAGGCGCATTGCTTCCATTGGGTGGGGATAGAGAACATGGCAGTCACAAAGGCTATGCATTGGGAGCCATTGTTGATATTTTCTCGGGTGTTCTCAGTGGTGCAAATTTTGGTCCCTGGGTACCCCCTTTTCCTGCCTATGTGCCCATGCCAGAGGATCAGCCAGGAAAAGGAATTGGGCATTTTTTTGGCGCCATGCGCATTGATGCTTTCAGAACATCGGACGCATTTAAAAAAGACATGGATTTATGGATACGTAGATTCCGTGCGGCTGCACCTATTGATCCAATCCAACAAGTTTTAATACCAGGTGATCCTGAGAGGGATTGTCAGGCAGACAGAGAAAAGAATGGCATTCCAATCGTTGGTGCAGTGTGGACAGATCTGCTGTCAATTGCACAAAAATTCAACATCAAACTTTAACTTTGCCATCCAATAAAAAATGACTGCAATGAAAATCATGAAGTTTGGCGGGACCTCTGTAGGGAAGCCTGAAAGAATGTTTCAGGTTGCTGAATTGATAACGCGGGATGAAGATTCAAAGATTGTTGTGCTAAGTGCACTGAGTGGAACCACCAATGCATTGGTTGCCATAGGTGATGCATTGGCAAGTAGCGACAAGCAAAAAGCAAGTGAATTGATCGAGGCGTTGTATGATCATTACAAAACTTTCATTGTCGGTTTATTGAAAAAGGATGCGAATCAGCAAAAAGCAACCGGCATCATCAATGAGCATTTCGATTTTTTAAAAATCATTTTAAAGGTATCCTTCAATGATGCCTTGAACAAAGATATCTTGGCGCAGGGTGAATTGATGAGTACAAAACTTTTCAGTTGCTATTTGGAAGAAAAAGGGATCGACCACGTATTGCTGCCAGCACTTGACTTTATGTCGATTGATGCCAATGATGAACCACAGGTGCCAGTCATACAATCCAAAATCACAAAAGCGCTCGATCTGCATGCAGAAAAAAAGTTATTCATCACGCAAGGATACATATGCAGAAATGCAAAAGGGGAAGTTGATAATTTGAAAAGAGGCGGAAGTGATTATTCTGCTTCGCTGATTGCAGCTGCTGTCAACGCGACAGTATGTGAAATTTGGACCGACATCGATGGGATGCACAACAATGATCCCAGAATTGTTCAGTCAACCAAACCTGTTGAGCAACTCAGCTTTGATGAAGCTGCCGAATTGGCTTACTTCGGTGCTAAAATCCTGCACCCCGCATCTATATGGCCGGCACAACATTACAATATACCTGTGAAATTGCTCAACACGATGCAGCCAGAGGCAAAAGGCACTATCATTCAAAAGGATGCTGAAAGGGATGGGGTCAAGGCTGTTGCTGCAAAAGATGGCATCGTTATGCTGAAGATCAAAAGCAGCAGAATGTTGTTGGCATATGGTTTCCTCAGGAA